>JADGQA010000066.1 GCA_017882185.1 Bacteroidota bacterium | reverse complement strand
CTGTACTTGTATTCTTTTCCATAGCCAAGCTCTCCCATGAGCTTTGTCGGTGCGTTCCGTATGTGGAGCGGAACCGGCAAATTCGGGAGGTTATGCACATCGGCGAGCGCCTGGTCGATCGCAAGATACGATGCGTTGCTTTTTGGTGCGGCTGCAAGGTACGCGGCGGTCTGGGCGAGAACGATGCGTGCTTCCGGCATCCCGATATAATCAATCGCCGTGAAGCAAGATGTGGCAACCACGATTGCCTGCGGATCTGCATTACCGATGTCTTCTGAGGCGAGTACAATCATGCGCCGTGCAATGAATTTTGGATCCTCACCGCCGTCGAGCATTCTGGCCATCCAATAAATTGCTCCGTCCGGATCGCTGCCTCGCACACTCTTGATGAATGCCGAGATGATATCGTAGTGCTGATCGCCCCCTTTGTCGTACAACGTATATTTTCTCTGAAACGCTTCCTCGATTTTTTGTTTGGTGATGATGACCGAACCATCCGGATTGGGTTTTACAAGTCGGAGTGAAGTTTCAAGGCCGTTCAGCAATTTGCGTGCGTCTCCGCCCGAAAGAAGCATCAGGTACGCCGGGTCTTCAATCTTGATTGTTCGCCTGGAGAGCTCAATATCCGTGCGCAGTGCATGATCCAGTATCTTCTCCAAATCTTCTTTCCCAAGCGCCTCCAAGACATACACCTGCGAGCGCGAGAGGAGGGGAGAGATCACCTCGAACGAAGGGTTCTCCGTGGTTGCGCCAATGAGTGTGACCACTCCCTCTTCGACGGAATGCAGGAGAGCATCTTGCTGGGCCTTGTTGAAGCGATGGATTTCATCGATGAAGAGAATAGTGCGTTTGTTCAGATGCTTTCGTTCTTTCGCTGCCCTGCCAAGGATCTCCCGAACTTCTTTGACGCCTGCGTCGACCGCACTCAGCTGATAGAATTCTGCTTTCACATGATTGGCAATAAGACGGGCGAGTGTCGTTTTGCCCACGCCAGGCGGACCCCAGAATATCATCGAACTCAGATCCCCGCTCTCTATCATTAATCGGAGGGGCTTGCCTTGACCTACCAAATGCTGCTGTCCCACGAACTCATCGAGGGATTTCGGCCTCACACGCTCCGCGAGCGGAGCAGAAGTATTGGACCTTGGCTGTTGGGGTGGTTCTGAGGGGAAGAGTTCAGACATTCTAAGGTACGATAATGAAAATAGTCGGGTCGGAAAACAATCACGCTAGTTTCGTAAAATGTATCCACGTGCGGCAACAGGCGGCACGGCCCAATCCTTTTCCGAACGTGGAGGGGAAGCCCCTCTCATAGTTGATTTGAAGGATTCTGTCATCGGTCGCCGCGAGTTCGACGAGAAAGCCGGGGCCACACAGATCCTCGCACGAGTTATCGATTGGCTGATAGGCACTCACAACATCGAAGTGGGCTGTGAGCAGTGTCGTCAGGACCGAATCTGTATTGAGAGCAGGATTGAAACATCCGAACACGTATGTTCGAGCAGTGTCGACCTGCAATCGAAGCTCAGCAATACTGACGGTGTCGATTTGGAAGTGCCCTTCGATTGGCTCCGTCGGCTTGCCGCAGGAGAGGAGAGCGAAAAGGAATGCTAAGCCAGCAACGACAAAGACATATCGAGTCATCACTCATCGGCCAAATTGCCATTCACTCGTTCACGGAAATCACTAGTCCTTCTTGACACGGTAAACTGTCTCTCCGTCTCTCGCCATTCCGTATTTCTCCCGGGCAATCTTTTCTATAGTCTTCTTGTCGCCTTCGAGCGCTTTGATCTGTGCTTGGAGTTCTTTGGTCTCTGCTTCGGCCTGGAGGATCTTCTGTTCCAATTGATTCTTCTGCGATTCAAGCCGGATTCGCGCAATGATACCCTTGTTGTCGAACGTGAGATAAATGACCAGGACGATGGAGGCTAATACAATAGAAGTACGTTTCTTATTTCTTAAGGCCTTCTTGAGGACATCTCTGAACAGATGGCGGGAGGATGGGATCTTTCGGTAGAATTGATTTTCCATCGCTAGAAAGTTAGCTCAAATTAATGGCTTTTGCAATTAAACCGTCCCGCGTGTCCGACGATTTTCGGGCGATCTTGAACCGCACCCTACTCCTTATACCATGCATTCTTCGGCTGGTACGTTGTCTTCAGCGCCGTCTTGGCTGAGTGCCTTTCAAGAGCAAGCTCAATCAATTTGTCGAGGAGTTGCGAGTACGAAAGGCCGGAGGCCTGCCAGAGTTTTGGATACATGCTGATCGATGTAAATCCCGGCAGCGTATTGATCTCGTTCAGAAATATCTTATTGGTCGCCTTGGTGACGAGGAAGTCCACCCGTGCCATGCCTGCACAATCAAGGACTCGGAAGGCAGCGACTGCGTGTTTCTGTATGTCCTTCACAATTGCCCTGGGCAGCTTCGCAGGAATCTCTGCTCTCGATTTTCCGTCGACGTATTTTGCGTCGTAGTCATAAAATTCATTTGATGGGATAATTTCTCCGGGAATGGACGAGACCGGATCGTCATTCCCCAAAACACTGCACTCAATCTCGCGAGCATTCTTTACACCCTGTTCAACAAGGATTTTTCTGTCGTACTGGCCGGCGAGTTCGATCGCTGCTGCCAGTTCTTTTCGATCGTGCGCCTTTGAGATTCCCACACTCGAGCCGAGGTTGGGGGGTTTGACAAAGAGCGGGTACCGAAGCTTTTTCTCGACTACAGCAATATGCTTCTTGGGATTGGATTGATAGTGTTCAAACAGGAAAGAATAATCGGCCGTGACCGGAATCTTTGCCTGCTTCAGCAATTCTTTCTGGATTACTTTGTCCATCCCAACCGCAGACCCGAGTACTCCGGCTCCAACATACGGGATATCCGCAAGTTCGAACAATCCCTGAATCGTTCCGTCCTCGCCATACGTCCCGTGGATGAGAGGAAATATTACGTCAACCGGTTTGCTCGCCGAAGAAGAGACCTCTGCGTTGATTGCCATTAAGGCTTTGTGATGCGGGTCCGGCACAAAAACATGTTCTGGAAGATTTGTAATCGATGTTTTCTCTTTGAGTAGTCTCAGCGCCTCAGCCGAGCTTAGCCAGCGACCTTCCGGACTTATCCCGATCGGGACAACTTCATACTTTTCTTTGTCAAGGGCGTTGATGACCGAAGTTGCGGATACCAGGGAGACCTCGTGTTCAGCGGACCGACCGCCGAAAATTACCCCGATGCGGAGACGTGAGGTCATGAAGGAATTAGTAATTGGTGAATTGGGTAATTTGAAAATTGAATCATCGGGTTATTGATTCATTGAGTGATTTGACGAAACACAGATTCGAGATCCGTTCAAATCTTCCGATGACAACATGATTCAACGTTGAAGTTACTTCGCCTTCATCTTGCTCATGACTTCTTTGATCATTTCTTTGAGCTCCGATTCCGAAGGTTCCTCCCTATTCGTCATGGGCTCGCACGCAACTTTGGCTGAAAAGTCTTTGCCGTAACTTGACTCGCTGATTCTCGTCAGCTTATCAATGTCTATTCTCGAGAGCGGCTTCTCGCCGCCGAGCACGCGGGCTACGAACGTGATATGCGCGGCATGCTCCACCTTCTCCATCTTGAAATAGGCGTCCTCCACATCTTTACCGTATGTGACGACACCATGATTGGCCAGGAGAATTGCATCTGCATTCTTCACGTGTGGGGCAAGAGAATCAGAGACTTCTTTCGTTGAAGGTGTTGCATATTCAGCGAGTGGAATAGCACCGAGCCCGACGATGACTTCGGGGAACAGACAGGCAGTCAGAGGAATATGGGCTGTGGCAAATCCGGTAGCGTGCGGAGGGTGGCCATGCACAACGGCCTGAACATCCGTCCGTTGCTGGTAAATGAACAGATGCATGTCAAGTTCGGTTGAAGCTTTTCTGCTCAATGTGACGGGCGATCCGTCGGCTTTCACTTCAACGAGATCGCTTTCTCCCACCTGGCCTTTGTTCAGGGCGGTCGGCGTGACGAGGATGTTACCGCATTCAAGTCGCGCACTGACATTTCCATCGGTTGCCGTAACAAAACCTCGTTCGTACAACTTGTGGCAAATCAAGACTATGGAACGAGCAATTTCTGTGCGGGAAGCCATTTGTGAAGGAGTTCCTGTTTCAAATCCTTCCTATAATACCGAAAAGAGCCATGAGTATCAACGAAGGAGATCCACACTCAAATCATTTCTTGATTTACTAGTCAAAAAGGCTTAGGTTGGAAAAATTCTTTTGTGAGTGTGCCTGGAAACTCACGACATCTAAACCAACCGGAGAATCGTTTCATGATCAGTGACCTGTTTGCGAAAAAGCCGCTTGCAATGATGCTCGAAGAAATGAAAGGCGAAAACCGTCTGCGCCGTGTTCTTGGGCCGGTGATGTTGACAAGCCTCGGCGTTGGTGCTGTGATCGGAACAGGGATTTTCGTCCTGACGGGCGTTGCGGCGCACGACCGAGCTGGTCCGGCACTCATTCTTTCTTTTGCCGTCTCCGGAATGGCATGCGTCTTCGCGGCACTCTGCTATGCAGAGTTCGCGTCAATGGCACCGGTGGCGGGATCTGCGTACACGTACGCGTACGCCACACTCGGCGAGTTGTTCGCATGGATCATCGGCTGGGATCTGGTTTTGGAATACGCCGTTGGAGCTTCGACGGTTGCGCACGGTTGGTCGGCGCACTTTCAGGACTTGTTGAAGACCCTCGGCATCTACATTCCCCTCGCCTTTTCGGGCGCTCCCTTCGATTTCAATCCGTCAAATGGGAGCTTTCTTGTAACAGGCACGTTTTTTGATCTGCCTGCGATTATCATCACTGCAATCATCACGGTGATTCTTGTTATCGGCATTAAAGAGAGCGCGACAATCAACGCGACAATTGTTATCATCAAGGTGGCCATCGTTTTGTTTGTGATCATCCTCGGTATCCAGTATATCAATCCTGAAAACTGGAAGCCTTTCGCGCCGTTTGGCTATTCTGGATTGAGCTTCTTCGGCCATCCGATCCTCGGATCCGCGGGACCAGGAGGAATACCGGTAGGGATGCTTGCTGGAGCTGCAATTATTTTCTTCGCGTACATCGGATTCGATTCGATCTCGACACACGCAGAAGAAGCACGGAGACCGAAACGCGACGTTCCAATTGGGATCATTGCCTCTCTCATTATCTGCACGGTGCTCTATATCGCGGTGTCCGCCATATTGACGGGCATGGTTCCCTATGACAAAATCGATATCAATGCTCCCGTATCCAACGCGTTTGGACAGGTAGGATTGACGTGGGCGCAGCGACTCATTGATGTCGGAGCGATTGCCGGGATCACTTCGGTTTTGCTGGTCATGATGCTCAGTCAAGCGCGCGTACTACTCGCCATGGCGCGTGATGGCATGGTACCGATCGGCTTTTTCGGCGACGTCCATCCGAAATTCCGCACGCCATGGAAATCGACCATCCTGACGGGACTTTTCGTCGGAACAATGGCAGCGTTCCTTCCACTGCGAGTGTTGGCGGACATGACGAACATCGGTACGCTTCTGGCATTCGTCATCGTATGCACCGCCGTGCTGATCATGCGTAAGACGCACCCGAACGCTGAGCGACCGTTCCGGGCACCGCTGGTGCCGCTCATACCAATTTTGGGAATTCTCACGTGTCTCATGTTAATGTTCTCGCTGCAAGTTGAGAACTGGTGGCGTCTCATCATTTGGCTGCTTATCGGCTTTGTTATTTACTTCTCCTACAGTCGCAAGCATAGCATTATGGCGAGAGTGCGAAGAGGTGAAGTGCAAGCTTTCCCCGACGTGCCACAGGCAAAATAGGAATTCCGGGTGCTACGCTTGAAGCGAAGAACCCGCAGAGGGATATGCCAATCGGGATTCGCGATGAACTTCTCGCCTGAACAATCTTCGGACATTGTTGTCTCCGGGTTGTTGACAGCTGAAGTGGTACGATGAGTCAAAGGCTAGCGGGTGTCTAACATAGGAAAGGCGTTCAGGAATGAACGCCTTTGTTGTTTCTGGAGCGATGATCCTGACCTCGACAGGATTCTCGCAGCAAGGTGACGGCCATCTTGCCAGCCTTCGGTTAGCCCCGCTTCAGTCTTGAATGAGCACGGAACAGAATAGATGGATGTTGAGAAGCCTGACCAGTCTGATCTTGTCAGAACTGGAGATTTTCTCGGTCTCGCCGGACTTTGATGGATGAAATTACGAAAGGTAGCGTGTTTGAAGGATCTGGAAGTGGTGTCGCTCGTGTCCGGCAATGGTGTAGGCAATCGCACGCACCGTAAACTCTCGTCCGCTTGCCGTGCCGCGTTGCATCCAGGCTTCCTCATCCAAATGTTGAAAGAAATACAAGTTGGATCGTCGAACACATTCGAACTCGCTGATGAGTTCGGCCAATTGCTGATTCCCTGATCGCGCGGCACGAACCCAGTCGTCCTGTTCAAATCCCGGGAGTGGAGCCTTGTCAGCCCTAGCCATTGAAAGAGCGCGGTAGGCGAAGACCCGTTCGGTGTCGATCATGTGGCCGACGACTTCCTTGATGCTCCATTTGTTAGGAGCGTACCGGTAATCGCCTTTGTTGTCGGGTATCGTACGAAGAAACCACACCGTATTGTCGATTTGAGATGAGAGGGTTTTGATTATGTCTTCGCCTTGCACAAGCTGGATATATCTGCCGTAGTACGGCGCGTACTCAGAATCTTCGGGTTTACCGATTATCAACGAAGTCATGGTCTAGTCCTCCTGATGCTGCATCAATCGTTGAAATGGAGTCACAAACGTGGGAGAGCGCTAGTTCCATCTCCCCTTCCCACCGGAAACACTATACTTGCCCGCACCGGTGAAAAACAGGGTAAGAGCGCCCAAAAGAAAGAGCGCTTCAACTTCTATTCCCCAGCCTCCGCCACCTTGTTTGACTGCAAAAATATCATTCCGTAACACGAGCAAGAGAGCCATCAACATATCGATGACAATTGTCAGAGACGCAGGACGTGTCAGCCAGCCGGCAAAGAGTAGGATGGGTGCAAGTACTTCAGCAATGAAAACCCCGTAAGCAATGAATCCGGGTAAGCCATGCATATGAAGGACGGGAGGTAACCATCCTATACCGTGCATCATTTTCCAAATCCCGTGGAAGAGCATTATCCCTCCCACGGCAACGCGTAGAATCAACTTGCCCAAATCATCGGATTGAAATGTACGCAATGAATCCATAAGAATCCTCCTTCACAAAAATGAACCGGTGTTTTTCTTTAGCTCCTCAGATGGAGCGGGGGGGGACATGCATTTCATTCTGCTTCAGCTTGCGAGCGAGAACAAACACTAAACTATCGAAACGTGCCCCAAGTTCCCTTGTCGAAGCTCTTGGTCTATTGTGGCGTCCTCGGGGCAATTATTTTAGCACACTCTTAAGCCACCGGATCGTCCTGAGAATATCCAACTGATGGGATTTCAGTGATTTGTAGTCCGGATGGTAGGCGGCGTATCGCTTGGCTATCAACGACATTCGTTCGAAAGGCGTGAACTTGCTGTTTATTTCCAACCTCTGATTGAAGAGGTCCAGAGCGGTAGCTGCCGGGTGGTTTGTGACCCGATCTGAGGGGATGAAAAGATCTCTGAGGAGTGGGCGCTTTAGTATTGAATTCTTTTTGAGAAGGGAATCTATTGCACCCCCAAGAAACGGCTTTCCGGCCCATGGACCAAGGGGGGACGTGTTCTTCGTGAATGACGATCTTTCCTGAACTGAGTGCCGAATTCGGGGTGGATCGGCGTCGTTCCTGCTGAGAGAATCTTGATCCTGTTTTCTGATTGTGTCACATGCCGGGAATGACGGTGACACAAGTGGAGGATTGCTGAATGCGAGTGAGGCCCAGGTAAGCAGAAGCAGCATTCTTCACCCTCCGGAGTGAATGCTATAACAGGCTGTTCCGCCGATTCCGGATCAGTCGGTTTGATGGGGACGCACTGTCCTCACCGTTGGTTCGAGGCCAGGAACAGTTCGCGATGTTTCCACAAATAATACGTTGCCCAGACCGCGGCAACTGTGAACGGCAGAAAAATCATTGCACCCGGCGATATGGTGCTGTACGAATCTCTTATCCACACAAGTGTCATCGAATACACCCAGAGGATGTTCACCATCTGCGCCGCAGTCCATCCCCAGAAACGTTGACGCCAGAGGCCTATTGCAGCGAGCAGTAGTAGCGGTGCCGACCAAATGATGTCGCCGATCATGAATCCGTAAGTCGTTGCCGCATTTGCTCGTTCTGCCATATTCGTGAGGCTGCCCGGCGATGGGATGAGTCTCTTGAAATAGACCATGCCCCAGAACAGTATTGTGATGAGGAGTCCGAGGCCGTTGATGATAGCGATGATGGAGATACTTGTCGGCCTTTTGGGCCGGGATTGTTCAGTTCGTTTGCTCATTGTTTTCTTTAGACGCAGATTGGGTTTGGATTGCACAATGAATTTGCCAATTCCTCTCTCCAACGTCAAGCCGCTTTTGTTTGTGATTCCCAGTTTCGCGAATGGTGGAAGGTCCACCTTGGATGCTTTGGACACGGCGCATTTTGCACCCCGTCAGCGAGGATCCGTATCAATCCCTGCCGGTCGTAGGCGGGCGTGTTGTGTGTGGTTAATCTCTAAAGAGATCTGCAGTGATGTGAGTGGGTAGAAGGGCAAAAGAGCGGGAATTCTTGCGGAGGGGAATTCGCCGTGCCATTGAGGGTGCAAACTCCTGTTTGAGTCTTTCCATATCGTAACCGAATGGAAGCATCAGCGTTTCCACAGCCTTCAGCGCAAACTCGGTGTACTGTTCGATGTCGTACCCATCCTCGAATGCATAGAGTGCGAGCGGTTTTGCCTTCTCCGGTTTCTTCTTGCCTGACTGATCGAGAATGATAAACTCGATCATCTCGCCCGCTGAAAGATGAACGCCCATCCCCTCAACCATCTTCGATACGACCGCGCTGATGCTGTTGTTCGAGTACTCGTCTGCCTCCTTCGTAATGTGACGCCGGAGAACAAGCTCCATCGGGTTTGCCTTGCCGCTCTGCAGGATGGCAATATATCTGCGTGCGATTTCCAGGAGTTCAGGCACCATCGCCTCGACTTCTCTTACGTTGTGCGCTGCTGCCATATGGTCAAGCATTGCCTTCTGCAGGTTTTTGACAAACTTTGGAACATCGCGGCGTCGGGTTTCGATACCACGGATCTTGATGTCGCCGTGTTTGTACCATCCGACGTACCGGTTCGCTGTTGTAATCACAGGGTCCTGCTTGGAGGCAGGGAAGAGGATCCAGTTGTAAATCCCTTCCAGCGAGATGTCGATGCCGACGCGTTGGGCAATTTCACGGCAGAGCTGTTCGTAATCCTGCTCTGTCGCCCCTTCTTTCTTGATCCAGACGCAGTCGATGATGGCGTGGAGGAGGTGGTAGCCGTGCGACTCGGCAACTTCCTTCGCCGTGAGGATGGCGTCGCGTGAGAACGCGTTGACGGATTCGTGAGCTTCGATCCGGCCAAACCGCGCGTTCTTGTATCCGAGATACCCGAAACAGCTCACGAGCATCCATTTGAGTGCGTTCTGCCGGCAGTCGAATTTGCGGTAGAGCGCCTCGTTTTTTCCTTTGTACTCCTTCTTCATCTTCTTGTAGTACGCGCGCTTCTTCACCACGGCACGGAGCGTGGCGGGAACGATCCCTTCTCTCTTTTGGCAGATCGTGTATTCGAGTTCCGGCACCCTGTTTTTCTCGTCGATACTGTCAGGTGGACAGCACCGACAATTGATGGTTTCCGGCGAGACATTCCGGTTCACCATGATGGACGGATACATCGAGACGAAATCAAGCTCGGCAACATCCTCGTGATAGCCGAGCGGCGGATTGAAGATCAGCCCGCCCCGGTCAGCCAACAGCAGCGTGGCAGCCGACTTGAATTCTTCCGGCTCCCGTTTTTTCGACGGTATGAGAATGCTGTGCTGGCACGCCCACGACAATTGCATCGACGACATCGACGTACCGATGCTTGCCCGTCCTTGTTTCTGGCCGCACATCTGTGTGAGCCGGACCATCTCGAAGAGACCGTCCAGCTCGGATTCCACGACCGTGAACGAGTTGTCGTTGTCCACGTGCCAGCGACCGGCGAGCTCGAATGCGCCGTCTTTGTGGACGATCTTGCCATATTGGAAAAAACTGGACTCGCGCGTTGTTGTGTATCCCACACTCGCATCACGGTTCAAAAGGAGCGGCACACGGTGTTGCTCCGACAACTCGACAAGCTTCGGCATCAGCACGGAATCGCCGTAGTCGGTGAGTAGAATGTCGGGGTCGCAGCGGTGCAAATGCCAGTTGAGTGACTCGAGGACTTCACGCGGCGTCTCCTGCTCGAGCGAGTATGTCCGGTCTTCGTACGTCACTTCAAGCTGGATGTGCTTCTGGTACTTCGGAGGAACGAAGTCGTTGGCGTTACGGAGAAGCATGATCGAGAAGGGAGGCAACTCATAGTCGATCGCTTCACGCGAATCGTTCACCTGCCAATCGAGAAGTTGGCCGTCTTCACCGATGCGGTACTCTCCCAGCGCAAGCGGGAAGAGCTTCGTCTCATACAGGAATAGTTGTTGCGCGAGAATATCAGAATTGAAAAATGCAAAATGAGGAAAGAATCGCTCATAGTACCACACGACTTCTTTCAACCGCGTTGCGTCGTGGACGTGAACTTGCAGCACGTCGAGCGAATCGCCGGAATAGATCTCTGTCCGTGTCGTTTTGGTGATCGAGATGGGGAAGGGACACCGTGTTGCCAGGAACTCCGCCCGCTGGACGTCGCCGTTCTTGAGGTGCAGAAAAAACGATGGCCGGAAGGGGCGAAAACATCGATGCTTCCCCCCGCTACGGTCGATGAACCAGAGGATCACGCCGTGAGCGGAAGGATAGACATCGAAGAGCCAGCCATTGATGATGGAGGACATTTGTTTTTCTAATAAGTGCGCGGTAGATGGAGACCACCTAAAAAAAAAGTCCTCATTCCCGAACGCTCCTATCGGGAATCTGAAAAGTGCCTGGAATCAATAGAAGAACACCCGACTGATCCCCGTTTGGAGCATCGGAGATTCGGGTGTGACTGATTGGGCCTGTTTGGCGAACCAACATTGCGGCTTCCTAATGTTCCGCTTTCTGTCCCTCCAGCCTCACAATCCTATCCTGCAACTTATTGATCAGCTTCCGTTGCTCGACGGCGATGGACATCATAATGCTTTCAAAGGGAATCGTTCGCATCGCATAGAAATTCTCTGCGAGATGAAGCTTCGCAGCGCGGAAGATGTCGTCAAACACTCCCTGGTCTTCTTTGCGAAGCCCGCGGCGGTACTTCGACCACGTCGCGAGCTCGCTGTCGATGATATTGGTAAACGTCGGTACTGTGCGTCCCATAAAAGGTCCTCCTTGTGTAGGGTCATTCTGAATTCCGCTTCAGCGGAATGAAGAATCTGCCTGCGAGGGTCAGATTCTTCGCCCCGACAAAAGGCGTCGAGACTCAGAATGACTTTCTCTTGTTGATTGAATACTCAATCGCTTCACCACAGCAAGTGGCTGCGTTTGTTCAAGAAACAACTTCGATTTGTTTTCTTCATCGACCTCGAGTCTGTATACCCGATCCATACCGGTTCTGAGTGTTGCAAACAGCCGATTCCGCTCTTTCGGCAGAACATTGTAAGCGTGACAGACCACGAGAACAGAAGCCCCGTTCATTTTCATGGCGTGCAACGATACGAGCACGCGCTGCAGAATCTGCTGCACTTCACGCAACGATGCCTGTTCGTCAAAAAATGTATCGAGGAGACCGAAAATCATTGCCGTGCTTGAGTTCATAGTCTTCAGAAACACAGGAAGCCGGTTTGTGACAGCCTGTTCCATCTGGTAACACGTGAATCCCCGCGAGATAAAAATCTGTTTCAACAATTTGTCGGGACTGATCTTCCGTTCCCGCGCAAACCGGGAAATCAGATGCACATTGAACTGGTTGCAGCCATCCACGACGGCAACCGAGGATCCCGTTGCCATCGCGTGTGCGGCCATCGTCAATGAAATCGGAAAAATACGGTCATCCCCATACAACAGGTATACTTTGCCGGGTGGCCCGGCGAACGATTGCGTCAATGTGCCCGCAGGGACAACAACGGGAGCCTGGACTGTCACTGGTCTGCCATACATGGATTTTCAACCTGCGATTCAATACCTTACACGAAATTTCAGGAGCCAGCGCGCTATGTGCGGTCGTTATGCGTTCATCAGCGGCAGGAATGTCCAGAAGACGTACGACCTGTTCCGCAATATTCAGAATGCCGCCGAAGCCTTCAAAAGCCTTCCCCGCTATAACGCGGCGCCGATGCAGCGTTTGCCCGTCTTTGCCGTCCGCGACAATGTCCTGACCGCCGAAATCATGCAGTGGTGGCTCGTTCCCCATTGGTCGAAGACCAACAAGACGGAATTTTCGACGTTCAATGCCAAGGCGGAAACGCTGGAAAAGAGCAAGCTCTACAGCCCGTATTTCAAAGGAAGCCGCTGTCTCGTTCCCGCCGACGCGTTCTATGAGTGGAAGAAAACGACAGCCACCGGCGATAAGGACGGCAAGAAACAGGAGGTCGTCGAGAAACAGCCGATGTGCATCCGCCTGAACGATGAAGCCCCGATTCTCTTTGCCGGATTGTTTTCCGTCTGGAAGGATCCGGAAGGGAAGGAACTTCCCACGTTTACGATCATCACGACACAACCGAACGAACTGATGGCGTCGATCCACAACCGTATGCCGGTGATTCTTCCCGAAAAACATTTCGAGCAATGGCTCGATAGAGATTTCAAAGACACCGAAAAGCTGCAGAAACTGCTTGTCCCATATCCTGCAGGCACAATGAAAGCTTACCGCGTTTCCCGCCTCGTCAGTAACTCTCGCAACGACAGTCCGGAGTGTTTGGAACCGGAAAAAGCGAACACGTAACCGTCACTTCTCTGACCAAACTGCAAGTTCATTCCCATTCGGGTCGGTAAAGTGGAAACGCCGACCGCCAGGAAATGTAAAGGGTGCCTTCGTTATTTTGCCGCCGTTCTTGACCACGATCCCCTCTGTTTTTTCAAGGTCTGTTGCGTAGAGTACCACAAACACTCCGTTCCCGGAAATCGATGGTACCTTTGCAAAACCTCCGCTCATCCGACCATCTTCAAAACTCACGTAATCGGGTCCCCAGTCGGTAAATGCCCAGCCGAACGTGGCCGTATAGAATGTCTTTGTTGCCGCGATATCGGTGGCTGGAAATTCTATGTAATCGATCCGGTTGTTCTTATGCTGATTTGCCACTGTCGTTTCCTTTCCTGTTGTGGTTTTGGATTGTGCAGAATCTTGCGCCTGCACTGTTGAATTCGGAAGTCCGGAGAGCGTAAGAATAACCAGAACTGCCGATAGACATACGGTCTTCATACGACAGGCTCCTTTACAGAAGTGAATAATGACGATGTATTATTTCTTTGGTTGAGCAAGATCATATGCCTCTTTCAGCAATTCAGTGGATGAACCACCCAACTGTTGCTTGCTCGTTATTTTATAGCCGGAGGCGTCAGAATATATCACGCGTTAGCGTGATTCATATCAAAGAGCTCGTCATGCTCATCAGCAATAACCTATGATTCTTTGTCCACTTCCGTAAAGAGCGGATGATCCACATTCACCGAAGCGCTGATTTCTTTGAGCGATGGAAATGCACGAATCAGGTTCTGTGGAACAAGTACCGGCTGTCTCTGCCGGATCATATGCCGGATCTGGAATCCGTTGACGAGCGAGTTTGCTTCCGGGTCGTTGTGGAATACCACATATGTTGAATGGGAAGCAATCCGCACGTGTTCGATGAGCGACAACAGCCGCTCAAGTTCTCCCTGACTGTAATAATAGTGGTAGCGATCCCCCTGTCCGGAGTTGTACCAGTTCTCCATATTCCGTCCCATCATCCTGAAATAGGCAACGCCATCCCACGCCAACGCTGTCAGTGGCATATGATTTTTGAGCGGCGGTAAATCCACGTTGACAAGATGCATTTTGTTCTCCTGGAAGAAGTTCCACATGAGCGGACTGTTCCAGGAATTATGGCGGACCTCAACAAACAAGCGGTATGGTTGAAATACTTTGCTCAGTTGCATCAGATATAACCGTCGCTCTCTCGTGTTTGCAAACGAGGAGGGAAATTGGATAACCAATCCTCCGAGTTTATCCACGGATGCAAGGGGCTCCAGGATCGTTCTCACCGCCCGGACGTCGTTTTTCGTCGCGTCGAACGTATGCGTAAATCCACGGAAGAGCTTGACGGTGAAGACAAACCGCTTGTTGACCGAGACATCGTCGAGCCATTGCCGTGAATGGACTGCAGTAAGGGAGGTGTTGTAGAACGTCGAATTAACCTCCACGCTGTCGAAAAACTGGCTGTAATACTCCAGTTTTCGGAATCCCTTTTTGGGTTTCGGCGGGTAAAAAAGCTTGTGAAACGGTTCCAAATCCCACCCTCCCATTCCCACGTGGATGGTGTGATGGTCCGGAATGATCATGGCAACCTCCTCAAACGTTGTGGAATAGCGCCTCTCGTTGTCTAAACGACTATATGACATATTTGTCGTGTTGTCAAGTTAAAAAACGACAAAAATGTTTCTTTTTGGATACAGAAAACCGACCGCGAAAACAAGGCAAACGGGTTGACATCAACGTATGAATCAGGTAAATTAGTACAACGAAAAACGTAGATCCCGGCGGTCACAGCGGGGGATTCTATGTGATGAAGTCTGAAGGAAAGGATATAGAAGCCTCTGTCGGTGAGAGCCGGCAGAGGCTTTGTCGTTCTGGGCAGTGAACAAACAGACGAAAACAAAAGGGCTGTGTGTAAGCGGCCCAAGGGGGATCCAATGCACACAAAAACAATCCAAGGAAGCGAACGGTTTTCCCGAAAACCAGTCCCGACGTCAAACAGATTCATTACCCTGGCATGGTTGTCGGGTCTGTTACTAATTCTCTCGTTTCCAACCCAATCCCAAACAAGCCAGGCATTTGACCTGACGGCATACAAACAGTTTCTGAGCGAACATCAGAACATGTCATCAGAACAATTGCGTTCCCTCTATCCCGCGGGAACCTTTGCGTCGAAGGCAGCGACGAAGTTTACCGATGCTGCCTACAGCGATTCCATTCAGATCAAATACGATCTTACCAGCTACGAGAAATCGCTGATTGAAAACGATGGCTTCATGGTGAGCGAGCGATTGAAACGCACATCGTTTGGTGATGCGCTTCTGGAAATTTATCGCAATGATCTTCCGGTCTTTGTCTCAACGGACGCCATCCTCCACGCCATCCACATGTCGTACGATGCCATGCTGAAAGATGTCGAACAAGGGTTCCTCATCGGCAAGCTCGATTCGTTGCTCGCGCGACTTCATGCACAAGTACCAGTGCTTGCCACTCGGTATGCGTCAATCCCGGCAATGCGCCAGCCTCTGACCGACATCGATTTGTACTTGACTGTCCCGCGAAAACTGTTGGGTGATCTCACGAACCCATACTACCCGGAAAATTCTGACGAAGCTGATGCGCTCTTGGATTTCGTAGCGATGGAGAAGCCGCAAGGGTACGAACTCTTGTCTTCGGAGAAGAGACTCATTGATTTCAGCCAGTTTACTGTTCGCGGACACTATACCCAATCGAAACAACTTGGCGAGTATTTTCAAGCGATGATATGGCTCGGACG
>JADGQA010000255.1 GCA_017882185.1 Bacteroidota bacterium | reverse complement strand
CGTTACAGCGGGCTATACGACGAAACTCAACAATTAATATATGCAAACCAGTCCGTAGATGCAAGTTAATTCGCATCTCCGGATCACAAGTTAGCTATAGCCTGAATCCAGCGAAAACCTCTGATTTGAATCTGTTACAAGAGATCGATTCCAATCCAAAAGCAAGTGATGAAAAAGCATCTAGAAATTGATGAGACTTTCGTGTTGCTCGTAGAATCCCTGCACCAAGCCCGCGGCCTCCTTCGGATCGTCAGTGACCAGGAATACGTCCAGATCGGTGGGCGAAATCATGCCGTCCTCGATCATCCGGGTCTTGATCCAGTCCACAAGTCCCTTCCAATAGTCGGTTCCCATGAGTACGATCGGAAAAGGTCTGGTTTTTTTTGTCTGGACCAGCGTCATCGCCTCAAAAAGCTCATCCATCGTACCAAATCCTCCGGGAAGGACAACGAATCCGTGAGCATACTTGACAAACATTACTTTTCGAACGAAGAAATGCCGGAATGTGAACAGGCGTCCAAGATCAATGTAAGGGTTCGAGCTTTGCTCGTGTGGGAGTTCTATATTGACACCGACGGATGCTCCGCCTTCTTCCTTGGCACCCTTGTTCGCCGCCTCCATCACGCCTGGACCACCCCCGGTGAGGACGTTGAAACCTCTTTTCACCAACTCTTTGCCGACTTCAACCCCCATTTCATAATACTTTGACCCAGGTTTCACGCGGGCTGAGCCAAACACTGAGACGAGATTCTCCTGTTTTGCCATTAGTGTGAAGCCGTCAACGAATTCGGCCATAATCTGGAAGACACGCCATACATCCTGCTGTGCGTTCAACAGCGATTTGAGCTGGAAATCCTGATGAAGATCGTGCGAGGACGGACTAGTTTTCTTTTCCATCGGGTTCTTTCCTGTTAGTTTTCGATCATGGTTCGGACTATACAATTTCACAATCCCTGCCTTCGAATGCGCCGATCAATTTGCGGAATTCATTTCCGACTGTCATCGGAGTACCGGAGATCGAATCCAGCCAGACGTGATACGCTACATTCGTGGCAACCAATTCTCCGGTCTGAGCGTTTTCTATCATGCTCTCCATCACAAAACTTGTGTTACGAACATTCGACGTGCGTGTGTAGACGTTCAGAAGCTGATCGAACGTTGCGGGTGATTTGTAATCTATTTCATTGCGAACGAGTACGACTCTAGAGTTACCATTGATACTCTGAATGTCGACTTTTGCCCCGAGGTCTTTGAGATACTCGATCCGTCCTACTTCGCAATACAAGAGGTAATTGGCGTTGTGCACAATACCCTGCCAGTCCACCTCATAGTTCCTCACGCTGATGCTCGTTTTATGCTTGAATTTCGATCGGTCCATTGTAGCGCTATGAACGACTCGACTTTATCACCTCGACAGCCTTCGCTACTTCTGCCTTCGAAACTCCCAGGTGCATCACTGCGCGAATGGTGGTATGTGTCATTTCCGAAAGGAGCACGTGCAATGCGCGTAAGCCCGCTATGATTTCACCAGGAGTTTTTCCGGTTTTTGCGATGTCGATAATAACAATATTCGTTTGAACGGTCTCCATATCGATGGCAAAGCCGGGCAATGAATTCAGCTGTTCAGCAAACGAACGGGCTTTCTGATGATCATCCCGGAGCCTTTCAACATTGTTTTGCAGCGCGTAGATGCCTGCGGCCGCAAGGATTCCTGCCTGTCTCATTCCACCTCCGAGTATCTTCCTCACTTTTCGGGCTTTGTCAACAAACTCCCTACTCCCAGCGATCGCAGATCCTACTGGAGCACCAAGACCTTTCGAAAAGCAGACCGAAACAGAATCGAACCACTGCCCATACTCTTTTGGATGGATTCCTGTCGCCATCCATGCATTCCATAGACGTGCCCCATCGAGATGTGTTGATATTTCCATCGAGCGCGCCAATCCGCTGATTCGCTTGATTTCTTCGATCGGATAGATAGTACCACCTGCACGGTTGTGCGTATTCTCGAGACAAATCAGTCGTGTTTTTGGGTTGTAATATACTGAAGAGCGAACAGCACCCGGAATCTGATCTGCGGTCAGCACTCCCCTCTTTCCTTCAATAGTGTGAATTTGCACGTTCGATATGAACGCAGCGGCAGCTGTTTCGTAGTTGAAAATGTGAGAGCCGCTCTCCGCAATTACTTCGTCCCCCGGCTGCGTGTGGACTTTGAGAGCGATTTGATTTGCCATCACACCGCTCGGTACGAAGAGCGCAGCCTCTTTTCCCAAAATCGATGCAACCATTTCCTGGAGACGATTCACGGTAGGATCCTCCCCATAGACATCATCGCCGACATCAGCGGATGCCATTGCTTCCCGCATTGCAGGTGTCGGCTTTGTCACTGTATCGCTTCGCAAATCAATGTATGATTCGTCCATTGTTGAACTCACGTTGAATGAAGGGAATAATAGCCAGCTGTCAAGAATATTGCCATTGCCAAAAGGAAACACAACTTCGCAAATACGTCGCCATGCCGATCGTAGAACGTATTACCAGACCGGGGTTCGATCACCTTTTCGATTGCCGCCGTTGTATACATTCTTGTGGCCTGATGAATTCGACCCACGGGGTCCACGAAAGCAGAAATTCCGCCATTCGCACATTGTATCACCCACCGACGATTTTCAATCGCCCGGAGAGGTGCAAATCCAATATGTTGATATGTCCCGGACGTATTCCCCCACCAACTGTCATTCGTCAGAACAACAATGAATTTTGCCCCCCGCAAGACGAACTGACGGACAAAATCCGGGAATGCTGATTCATAACAAATAATACCCGCAAAATGTTCTTCCCTTCCTTCTCTCGACTTCATGGAGAATAAGACGGTGTCTTTTCCCAATCCCCACCCGCTGATACCAACACTCCATTTGAGCGGCTTGATCAAAAACGGTACGGTCTCGGCATACGGAATCCTTTCCGCAAACGGAACCAGCCTCATCTTCTTGTAGACTTCTTTCACCGGTTGGTGAGGAAGAATCAACATCACCGCATTATAATCCTCGTAGTATGCTGCCGAATTCGAGATCTGATGCGCTGTTATGGGTGCATGGACCGAATCGAAGAACTCTGTGTAAGGAAATCCCGTGAGCACTGGAAGTCCGATCGAATCCAATGATGACTTCAGAATTTGCCAATCGTGAGCATGAGATGGCAGCAGTATCCTGTTCGGAATCGCCGTCTCACACCAGAGGACCAAATCGAGGGAGTCTTTCACAAATGAGCGTGTCGTGTTCAGGTGCATACCCATCTGTGCCCAAAAAGGGTCTGGTGCTGATCCTTCGCCCCATTTTTCAAATGGGTCAATATTCGGTTGAATCAATCCAATCTTGAATGGGTGATCAGCCGGCAGGCTCGTGTTGGAATCCACCACACTGCTTCCATACAACCACGGAAGCACATAGAGTAGCAAAAGACCAACAAGCGTGACGAGTGAAGAGGAAGAAAATAGCTGCCATCGGTTCCTCGTTGTTTGAACAATCCAGAAGAAGGCAAGAACGTTGAACGCCAGAATGAGAAATGATAGGCCATAGACGGACGTGTATTCAACAATTTGAATCCTGAACAGATCGTAGGCCTGACTGTTGCCGATCGTCATCCACGGAAAACTGAATTCACCCAGTGAATGCAAATACTCGTACCCAATCCAGAGAAAAACAAAGCCTATGAGCCCCCATATTGTCCCAAGCCGTCTTCGGACGAAAAACGAGCAAAGAATCGACGGCAAATAGAAAAATGGATGTAGGAGCAACAGCAATGATCCCGCCATCATCAGATATGGATCCCTCATGTGGGTAAATCCGCCGGTCCAGTACACCGTGATGAGGTGGAAAACGAAGACGAACAGGTAAGCGTACCTCGTCAATTCACCATAGGACTTCATTCTCTCCATCATAAAGAAGAAGGGCACAAATGCAACGTAGGCAAGAGAATAGAATGGCGAAGGGGGAAACGCAAAACCTAACAAGCACCCTGCAAGGACTGCGAGGATGACATTTATGCGCGTTGAACGCGAATGTTCTTGCGGAATCAGATCAATATCCTTTTCTGATGACGGGCGTCCGTTCTCGATCCGTGAACCGGCGCAAGATTTGTTCGATCCACAAGAACAGCACAATCATAATAAGACCGCAACAAATGCCAATCACTGCCCCCCCTAACACATCCGCGGGATAGTGAGCGCCGACGTAGACTCTCGAGAAAGAAACAACCGCAGCGAATGTGTACAGCCACACTGCAGCCCGAGAGAAGAAAAATGAGAGGATGACCGCACCGCAGAAATTGTTGACCGCGTGAGAAGAAGGAAAGGAATAACCGCTTCCGCAGTTGACCAACAGATGCACATGCTGCAAAACATGGCATGGGCGTGGTCGCGCCAGAATGAACTTTGCGACAGAGCTGTTCAACTGATCGCTGAAGAGAATTCCGAAGACAAGCACAACGACTGCGAATTTTCCATTGGTCCCCCCTTTCACAAACAGCAGTAGGAGAAGGATTCCGACAATTACCAGGACGCTGGTGTGTTTATTCAAGTCCGTGATGAAAGGCATCAAAATGTCGAACACCCGATTTTGGAGCGATCCGTTCAAGAAGTGAAACACGGCAGCGTCAAGATTTTGGAGATAGTCCATCATCCGTTGTATCTACTCATCGGGTGATTGAGGGGGTTCCGAAGAACCATTGTTGTCTTTGTGCTGTCGCTGGTAAATATAGCGTCCGATGAAAATGAGAACAACCACGATAATAATCAATGTCGCCAGTTTTCCATAAGCTTCAAGGAAAATCAAAATCGTTCTCCAATTTTGTCCCATCGTCCTTCCCGCATACAGAAGAATCCCATTCCATATAAGAGCACTGAGGAAGGATAGCACGGCGCATCCGAGAAGCGACAATTCAGAAAGGCCCGCGAAGAACGATACGACGGCGCGCGTGCCCGAGAGGAAACGATTCCCCACGACGACCCAATAGCCATACTTATGAAACCAGCCTTCAACTTTATGTACCTGTTCCAGCGGTATAAACTTGATTTTGCCCCGTTCGAGTATTCTTTGACCAAACCAATGTCCAATCTTATACATTGTAATGAATCCCAGAGTGCTTCCTAGTGTTGAGCAAAGAAGGGCAGGAATGTAGTCGATGGATCCGGCGCCGGCGAGCGGGT
>JADGQA010000065.1 GCA_017882185.1 Bacteroidota bacterium | reverse complement strand
TTCTTGGTCACCAAAGCCGTCGTTATGGAGTTCCCGGGGAGGCTGAAAGTCGGCTTGTCCTTCAGCCTCAGTGATGGAAAACCCTTCGCGTTGAAAGATCTCGATCAACTCGGTGATCAAAGACTGGTGTTTTTCAAGATCTTCAGGCGATCGCACAACGCGTTGAAAGTATCTTTGGGGAAAAAGAGAATGGGAAGTGGCTATGTCGTCGGTACATTGTTACTGTCCAAGATTTTCTGATAGTAGCGTTCATACAATGTAACGATCTTATCCTGATTGAATTCGGTCGCTCGGACACGAGCCGCTTCAGAAAAAGTTTTGTGTTTGGCCGGATTCGTCAACAAATCGACGGCATATCGGGCCATCCGTTCAACGTCTCCGATTTCTGCAATGAAACCCGTCTGGTTATGAATGTTCAGCTCGGGCAATCCCCCAACACTTGTAGAAACCACCGGCACACTGCACGCCATCGCCTCTAGCGCGGACAATCCGAAACTTTCGGATTGGCTGGGCATCAAGAAAAGGTCTGCCGCCGAGAGAAGATCGACGATTTCAGCCTGTTTTCCAAGAAATTTGACGTGATCTTGAATCTGCAGCTCTCTGCACAGCAATTCACAAAGTGAGCGATCCGGTCCGTCACCTATGAGAATAAGCTTGCTGGGAACCCTCTTTTGTACTTCGTTGAAGATGCGAATGACATCTTCCACGCGCTTCACAGGCCGAAAATTCGATGTGTGCATCAAAATCTTTTCGTTCTCCGGTGCCCACTGACTTCTGACCTTCGCAGAATTGATTCTCTTATACTTATTGATGTCGACAAAGTTTGGAATGACCTCGATTTCCTTTTCGATCCCAAAATGAGTGAGGGTTTTCTCCCGAAGGAATCGTGAGACCGCAGTCACGCCATCACTTTGTTCGATGCTGAATTTTATGGTAGGAAGGAAACTTGGCTCGAGACCTACGAGCGTTATATCGGTTCCGTGAAGTGTCGTGATGACTTTAATATGACGAAGATTGAGCATTTGTTTTGCCAAATACGCACTGGTGGCGTGGGGGATAGCGTAGTGACAGTGAAGGATATCGATGTTCTCATAATTCACGACTTCCACCATTTTGCTTGCAAGTGCAAGAGTGTACAGTGGAAAGTCAAAAAGGGGATAGTTGGAAGTCTCGACTTCGTGATAGATTATATTGCCCGAGAATCCCTGAAGACGCATCGGAAGTGCGTAGCTGATGAAATGAATGGAATGGCCGCGCTCGGCAAGAGCTTTTCCAAGTTCCGTTGCCACCACGCCACTGCCACCGTAGGTTGGATAACATGTCATTCCGATTTTCATAAAGGTCGCTTCAAAGCTAGAAATCGCGTGATGAAAAGTAATAGACTGACAGACAATAGAAGAGCGCTGCCGTACCCAGCGAATAAAAGTAAGGTGCAGGATTGAAAGCCGCCGGTTCCTGCGAAAATGGAATCTGACCGATGAGGCGCGATGCATTGCTCAGCATGCCATCCAGTTGGGGTGTTAAATAGTAGAATCCATCGAGAAAACGGTGGTAGATTGTATTGTCCCACAATCTGTAGAGCCCCTTTTCACGACTCTCGAGTCCGATTGAAATAAATGAGAAAAACAAACCGAAGACAATAGACAGAATTGCATTTCGTGACCAGATTGCTACGAACGATACGATCGAAAAATAGCAGACGAAAGCATAGGAAACCAATAACCCCGCAGCAAGGAATCCGAAATGCCAAACGCCGAGCTTGAGGCCAAAGACCAACCAGAGCCCGACAATACAGTACATCAGATTTGCGGCCACTCCCGCGGACGCACCCAGGGCCCGACTGGCAAACAGTTCCCAACGGGCGAAAGGCTTGCTCAGATAGAGTTCGACGATTCCTTTTTCAAGAAAAGACGTCATCAGACCAGCAGCGCCAAAGGTGCCAAGGATAATGATCCAAAACGTGGATTGTCTGAAGAGCATGACAAGAAAGAAATCTGCACTCGATAATCCATTGATGTTGCCCGGTACCGTGGCGCCGAACAACATAATCATGGAGGGATCTTCTGGCGATTTTCTCAACCAAATCGCAAATACTGCGATAATGATGGTCCCGAAGGCAAAGTAGAACAAGAGCGTACCGCGGCGCACTGCTTCAAAGAGGGTGAATCTCACCATGGCAAGCATTTTCATACAGGATTCCCGTTCGTCACCAGTTTTATGAACGAATCCTCAAGCGAGGATTTTTGCTGCGCCACGGATTTTATCATAATACCCCAGGACCTCAAAAGGTCTATGGTTCTGTTGAGCTCTGCGTCGGTCTTGACGGAGATGGTTGTGGTCGTTTCGTCCGATTGTAAAAACTGCGATTCCAGACCAATTGTCTTGATTTGTTCTGGAGACAGAAGACCTGCAATTTGAATCCGATGAACTGTCGTTCCTCCTCGAACTTCATCGAGCGTACCGACCTTAAGAAGCGCCCCCTTGTTCAGTATTGCGACCCTGTCTGAAATCATCTCTACTTCGGAGAGAAGATGAGAGTTGAGGAAGATCGAGACACCATCATTTTTCAGTCTAAGAAAAAGATCACGCATTTCTTTGCGACCGATCGGATCTACTCCATCTGTTGGCTCATCAAGAAAGAGCACTTCCGGATCGTTTAGGAGCGCTTGGGCGAGCCCAAGCCGTTGAAGCATTCCTTTAGAAAATTTTTGGATTTTCCGATCAGACCATTCTTTAAGTCCGACAAATTCGAGAAGTTGGCGTGCTTTGTCCTTTGCTCCTTTCTTTTGCAGACCGTTGAGCTTGCCAAAGAAGAGCAATGTTTCGAGCGCGGTCAAGAAAGCCGGGTAACGATGATTCTCAGGAAGATAACCACAATGGGCTCTGGATTGTACGTCCCCAACGGGCTTGCCAAGGAGTTGGGCTGACCCATTTGTCGATCGAACAATCGAAAGGAGTATCTTGACAAAAGTCGTTTTGCCGGCGCCGTTAGGTCCCAATAGGCCAAATATCTCTCCCGCACGGACTTCAATGCTGGCATCCACCAGTGCTGTGACGGAAGTCTTCTTGAAATAGCCGGATTTGTACGTCTTGGATAGTTGGTATGTCTCTACAATCGCCATTTTCGGATTCCATAATACCACTTAGTTGGGTACAATCAAACAATTCTAAGACACTTGCTGGGTTTCTCTTAGATCATGCTTGACATCTTATCAGTAGATTTCGTATATTTGATTCAGACTTGATGATGTCTAGCTGTGGAGAGTCAAGGGAACCAGACTCTCCTTTTTTTGGTTACGATATAAGACCATTAGAGTCGTATTTATGATCCAACTCTCGAAAAAAGTTGAATACGGGTTAATCGCCCTGAGGCATATGGCAATACATCAGCAGGGCCAAATCTTTACCGCTAAGGAATTAGCCAACATATATGACGTTCCATATGAATTGTTGGCCAAGGTCCTGCAAAAGCTTGCTCGCACTGGAACGATTTCGTCAATTCAAGGAGTTAGGGGCGGCTATATGCTCATCAAGAAGCCTTCAGAGCTTTCCATTTCAAGAATCATTCGAATCATTGAGGGCGAAAAACCAATGATTGCGGAGTGCTACGTCGACGGTCCGGATAGTTGTTCGATATTTGACAACTGTTCAATACGAAGACCGCTCGGAAAGGTTCAGCGTAACCTCAATGTGCTTTTTGACAAGATGACGATTCAGGAAATAGTGTGAGAGTGAGTGATTCGAAACAGAACAATGCCTATGAATGACCCTGTGAAAATGTTTGTTGACAGACAAAAAGATTTCTTGAGTTTCTTTAAAACGCGTTTCAACATTTTTCACGAATCAAATGTGTTTTTCCGAGACCTGCATTATGGTGTGATGGCTTTCCTTCAAATGAACGGTTTGCCGAATCGATACAGTTCCTCGGAAGAACTCACAAAACAGGTTGTCGCTGCATATGAAGGGATGAATGTTCTGGTTCGAATCGATGACAGATCCTGGATGATGAACTATCCTCTGTTCAAGAAAGCTCCTGTGAAGGCGGTTGTTCCGGCCAAACCAGCGACGCCGGCGGTAAAGTCAACAGCACCGACTATACCTTCCGCACCAACGATGACGCAACAGAATGCAGTCGCCAAACTTACAACAGTGCAGGGTGAAGTCGCTGGATGAAGCAAATGGTCCTCGTGACCAAAATGTATTGTCAATTGTGAGAGCCTTGAAACGAGAGTGCATATGAGTACAGAGACCAACACAATAGAAGAACTTACCAATAAAGAATACAAGTACGGCTTCATAACGGATATAGAAGCTGATGTTGCACCTCGTGGTTTAAACGAGGACATCATCAAGTTCATCTCTCACAAGAAGAATGAACCCGAGTGGCTTCTGGAGTGGAGGCTGAAAGCATTCCGACATTGGTTGACAATGGAGGAGCCGACGTGGCCGAATGTTCACTATCCCAAGATCAATTACCAGGACATAATCTATTATTCGGCACCTAAGAAAAAGAAAGAATTGAAGAGCTTGGAGGAAGTAGATCCTGAACTTCTCAACGCGTATGACAAACTTGGCATATCGCTTCGGGAGCAAGAACGCCTGAGCGGTGTGGCTGTGGATGCCGTCTTTGACAGCGTTTCGGTCGCGACGACTTTCAAAGGGAAACTGAGCGAACTGGGTATTATCTTCTGTTCATTTTCTGAAGCTGTGCAGAATCACCCGGATCTTGTCAGGAAATACCTGGGTTCGATAGTACCGTATACGGATAACTTCTTTGCAACGCTGAATTCCGCAGTGTTTACTGACGGATCGTTCTGTTACATCCCGAAAGGTGTTCGTTGTCCGATGGAGCTTTCAACCTATTTCCGGATCAACGCTGCAGATACGGGTCAATTTGAACGCACACTCATTGTGGCGGAAGAAGGAAGCTATGTGAGCTACCTCGAAGGTTGTACGGCTCCCATCCGCGACACCAACCAGTTGCATGCTGCCGTCGTTGAATTGATTGCGATGGACAATGCGCAAATAAAATACTCGACTGTACAGAACTGGTACCCCGGAGATAAAGAAGGCCGGGGAGGTATCTACAACTTTGTGACCAAGCGCGGTAAATGTGCAGGTGTGAATTCAAAGATTTCGTGGACTCAGGTCGAAACCGGGTCAGCGATAACGTGGAAATATCCAGGCGTGATTCTGCAGGGCGACAATTCTGTCGGGGAATTCTATTCCGTTGCTGTGACGAATAATTACCAGCAGGCTGATACCGGGACCAAAATGATCCACATAGGCAAGAACACAAAGAGCACAATAGTTTCGAAAGGTATTGCTGCGGGGAGAGGGCAGAATTCGTATCGCGGCCTTGTCGAGGTCAAAAAGAATGCGACAGGTGCAAGAAATTTCTCACAGTGTGATTCACTTCTGCTTGGTGATAAGTGTGGGGCTCACACATTTCCCTATTTGGAAGTCAAAAACACATCCTCAAAAGTTGAGCACGAGGCAACGACATCGAAAATCGGAGAAGATCAAATTTTCTATTGCAAACAGCGGGGTCTTTCTGCGGAAGATGCCATATCAATGATCGTTAATGGATTCTGCAAAGAAGTCTTTCGCGAACTCCCAATGGAGTTTGCAGTTGAAGCTCAGAAGCTGCTCGGTATCAGTCTTGAAGGCAGTGTCGGATAGTCCAATTATGAACAGAAGGAAGATCAATGCTGGCAATTAACAATCTTCACGCAAAGGTAGGTGACAAAGAGATACTGAAGGGTATCAATCTTTCAGTGAACGCGGGTGAAGTTCATGCCATAATGGGCCCGAACGGATCCGGCAAGAGCACACTCGCAGGAGTTCTTGCTGGACGCGAAAGCTATCAGGTGAGCAAGGGGGAAGTCCTCTACAAAGGGAAGAACTTGATTGAGATGGCGCCAGAGGACAGGGCAAGAGAAGGATTATTCCTTGCATTCCAGTACCCTGTTGAAATTCCGGGTGTGAGCAACAACTACTTCCTCAAGGCCGGTCTCAATGAAATCCGCAAGGCACGTGGACAAGATCCACTCGACGCTGTGGAATTTCTTCAGCTGGTTAAAGAAAAAATCAACGTACTTCATATCGACCAAAGTCTGCTCAACAGACCCGTCAATGAAGGCTTCTCCGGCGGCGAAAAGAAACGTAATGAAATCTTTCAAATGGCAGTTCTGGAGCCTACCTTGGCGATCCTGGATGAGACGGACTCAGGACTGGATATCGACGCCCTTCGCATTGTGGCGGACGGTGTTAACAAGCTCCGAAGCAAGGACAATGCAATACTTGTGGTAACCCATTATCAGCGGCTTCTAAATTATATTGTTCCTGATTTCGTACATGTTCTCGTGAACGGCAGAATCGTGAAGTCGGGTGGGAAGGAACTTGCACTGGAATTGGAAGAGAGGGGATATGATTGGGTCACAGATTTAGCAGAAGCTGTGCACAATTGAGCATCAACGCCGATACCATGCCGACTACAGAAAAGAAATATGACTGGCTGCTCAAGAATTTTGATTCACTTGAAAAAAGCCTCAACGGTGAGTCAAAGTCGCCAATCCATGCGATGCGCAAACATGCGCTGGCACGATTTGTGGAACTTGGATTTCCCACTGCACACAACGAGGAATGGCGTTTCACGAACATCACTCCGATCAGGAATACGCAGTTTCATCCGACACTGCATTTTGCCGACGAAGGAATTACGAAATCTAGGGTAGAACCTTTGTTTGTGACGGATGCTAAAAGCATAAGGTTGGTATTCATCAATGGCCATTTCGCAAAGAACCTTTCAAATACCCCACCCTCGATCAAACAAATGAAAATCGGAAGCCTTGCTTCAGCTCTGCAAAGCGGCGATCCGACCGCCAATCAATACCTGGCACGCTATGCATCAGTCGAAACTAGCGCCTTCGTAGCGCTGAATACAGCATTTATGCAGGACGGGGCGTTTGTTCAGATAGAGGATGGTATTGCCCTGGATGATCCCATTGAGTGTCTCTATCTTACAGCCTCTTCAGGTCGACCGCTGATCTCAAACCCGAGAAATCTCTTCGTCGTTGGAAAAAATAGCAGGGCGACAATCGTGGAAAGTTATGTCGCGCTGGATGAAAACGCCTGTCTGGACAACGTTGTTTCTGAAATTATCGTCGGCGAGAATTCGGTGGTAGAACACGATAAACTTGAGATGGAAGGTGAAAATACTTACCACGTCGGAACAATACAGATCCATCAAATGGCAGGGAGCAATTACACAAATAACGTGATCTCTTTGGGCGGGAAAATTGTCCGCAACAATATCACTGTTGTTCTGGCTGATCAGAATGCGGAATCAACACTCAATGGCCTGTCGCTGGGCACAGGCGACCAACTGATTGATAGCCATACAACAATCGATCACACAATGCCCAATTGCACCAGCCATGAGCTCTACAAGTCAATTCTTGATGGAAGAGCAAAGGGTGTCTTCAATGGAAAGATTTTTGTTCGTCAGGATGCACAAAAGACCGACGCTAAACAGACCAACAAAACGCTTTTGCTTTCCGATGATGCAACGATCAACACAAAGCCTCAGTTGGAAATATTTGCCGATGATGTCAAGTGCACACACGGCGCAACCGTAGGTCAGCTTGATGAAGAGCAAGTGTTTTACCTTAGATCGCGAGGTATCAGCGAGCGTTCGGCAAGAGATATCCTGACCTTTGCATTCGCGAGTGACGTCGTAGAGCGTGTGCACTCCGATTCGCTAAGAGAACGACTGCGGCAATTCATCCAGCACCGCCTCGAAGAAGGCCGGAATACTCGAATATGACAATGGCTATTTCACCAACCATATCTCCAGAAATTGAACGGCACCGCACGTTTGACGTAGATCGGATCAGAAATGACTTTCCGATTCTGGACAGATCGGTCAACGGACATCCTCTTGTATATCTTGACAATGCGGCAACAAGTCAGAAACCCACAACGGTGATCAATGCGCTGACTGACTACTACCAGGAGTACAATTCCAATATTCACAGAGGTGTGCATCACCTAAGCCAGAAGGCCACGGATGCCTATGAGGATTCAAGATCCAAGATTGGACAATTCATCAACGCCGAGAAATCACAGGAGATCATATTCGTCAGAGGAACCACTGAGGCAATCAACCTTGTTGCGCAATCTTTTGGGCGAAAGAACTTCGCGATGGGAGATGAGGTGCTTATCACTGCGCTGGAACACCATTCGAATATTGTTCCATGGCAGATGATCTGCGAAGAAAAGGGAGCGAAACTCGTCGTCGTGCCGATGACAGATGAAGGTGACCTTGACCTTGATGCTTATCGACGTCTTCTGAGTCAGAAAACAAAGATTGTTGCCATTACTCATGTGTCAAATGCTTTGGGGACAATCAATCCTATCAAAGAAATGATCGCAATGGCGCATAGCAAAGGGATCCCGGTCCTAGTCGATGGAGCACAAGCTGTGCCTCATATGGTGGTTGATGTCAGGGACCTGGAATGTGATTTCTATGCCTTCTCGGGCCACAAGATGTACGGGCCGACCGGAATAGGGGTGTTGTATGGCCGAAAAAGACTTCTGGAGTCTATGCCGCCATATCAAGGCGGTGGGGACATGATTAAGTCCGTTTCCTTTGAAAAAACCATCTACAATGATATCCCGCACAAGTTTGAGGCAGGGACGCCGAATATTTCGGGGGGCATTGCGCTCGGCGTTGCCGTCGAATACCTTTGTTCATTGGATCGCGCTTCCATCGGTGAATATGAGAGCTCACTTCTGGATTACGCAACGGCACAGCTGTCGAGTATCCATGGTGTAGCAATTATCGGCAAGTCAAAAAATAAGGCAAGTGTTCTATCGTTCGTGCTTGAGAGTGTCCATCCTCACGACATTGGAACGATACTTGATATGGAAGGGATAGCAATTCGAACGGGTCACCATTGTGCTCAACCGATCATGGCGCGTCTTGGAATTTCAGCGACGGCAAGAGCTTCGTTCGCAATGTATAATACATTCCAGGAGGTTGATGCTTTAGTACGCGGCATGTACAAAGTCATCGAGGTTTTCAAACAATGAACGAATTACAGACTCTCTACCAGGACGTAATTCTTGATCACAACAAGAGTCCACGCAATTTTCGCGTCATGACTGATGCTACAAATGTCGTGGATGGTTACAATCCACTCTGCGGCGATCACTATAAGATATATTTGAAGGTCGAAGATGATGTTGTCAAAGAGGTAGCTTTTCAAGGCTCGGGATGTGCGATTTCCAAGGCATCCGCCTCCCTCATGAGTGTAATCATGAAGGGAAAGACCAAGGCAGAAGCTGAAGAATTGTTCAATAAATTCCATTTGCTCGTCACCGGCGAACTGAACCCAGAAGCGAATTCTGAAGAGTTGGGAAGGCTCGTCGCGTTTGCCGGAGTCTCGGAATTTCCTGCTCGAGTGAAGTGCGCAATTCTCGCTTGGCACACGGTCCATAGCGCTTTACAGGGAAGAACAGAATCGATTTCAACAGAATAGGAAGCCATAGAGAATTCTAACAAACATTCAATGAGGAGAACAGGGATATGGCAGAAATAATGCTGGACAATTCGCTGCAGGTGAAAGACGAAATCTTCATAACGTCGAAAGCGGCGGAACAAGTGAGAAAGGTGAAGGTCGATAACAATATCCCAGAGACCTTTGCACTTCGGTTGGGTGTCAAAGGTGGCGGATGTTCCGGGTTCAGCTACGTACTCGCTTTTGACGAAAAGCCACGCGCGGATGACAAAGAGTTTTCCATCGAAGGCTTGAATGTGTATGTCGATCCGAAAAGTCTCAATTTTCTGAATGGTACGACTCTCGATTTCTCGGACGGTCTCAACGGTCGTGGCTTTGTCTTCAACAATCCAAATGCACATAAGACGTGCGGTTGCGGAAATTCATTCGGCGTTTGACCCATGGAACAATCAGAATTGAACAGTCAACAATCCTCTGTAGGAACCCCTGCAACGGTTGAAAAAACGATACCCGCCGAGAAGGTGTGGGAAGCTCTGAAGGAATGTTACGATCCCGAAATTCCGGTCAACATTGTTGAACTCGGTTTAGTCTATGAATTGAAGGTCGAAGAAGAGGTGGCGGGGGAAGCGAACATCTATATTCGGATGACACTGACTGCCCCTGGTTGTGGCATGGGGCCCATGATTGCAGCGGACGTGAAGCGTAGGGTCTCTCAAATACAAGGCGTTAAGAATGTGCTCGTGGAATTAGTGTTCGATCCTATCTGGAGTACATCGATGATGTCTGAGGCTGCGAAACTGATGTTGAACATACAATAACGTAAACAACAAAATCACAATCATTTGTTCTTAGCTTAAAGGAGTTCAGTATGGCGTACGAATGGAAGTTCAACCCGCGTCCGTATTCAGACGATGAGGCGAAAAAGCTTTTGGTCAACGTAGTGAGTCTTGAAACGACTGACTGGCATTATAATACACACCACAAGGGTTATGTCACGGCGCTCAACAACATCGAAAAGGGTCTCGAAACTGCGGATCGCGCCACTGCAAACGGTAACTACAGCGTCATCGGCGAATTGAAACGGCGCTTTACCTGGAATCATTCTGGAGCGTTGCTCCACGATGTGTATTGGGAGGTGATGGGAGGAGATGGTGATCCAAACAAGGGAAAAGATGTGAAAGCAGCGATCGAAAAAGACTTCGGATCGTTTGACGCGTGGAAAGCAGATTTCAAGGCCGCGGCTGTTTCTGCAAAACTCAGTGGATGGGGCCTGTTGGTATTTGACAGATTGTATTCAGGAAGGCTGCTCAATGTGCTTGTTGATGAGCATCAGTACGGAGCTATTTGGGGTGGCGTGCCGCTCATTTCATGCGATGTCTTTGAGCACGCATACTATCACAAGGATGGACCTGCGCGCGCGAAATATATCGACAATTTCATTGGGAACCTGAACTGGGGACGTATCAACGACCGCTTCAAGAAATACGTTCAGGCAAAGTAGCAGAAGCAAATCATACTCTAACATTCCATTGAAAGGTCGGATGTGTTGCTCCGACCTTTTCTTTTGTGCCTTGCTCATCTCAGCACAAATTGCTACTTTGGTCAAGAATTCTCCCAGCTATCCTCTGCTCTTGAAAAAATCATTCGCACTACTCCTGACCTTCCTAACGATCAACATCGCCTTCTCTCAACATAAGGTCGAATTAGTATTCTCTCATTCAGTTTCACAGGAAAGGTTGCAGAAGACAGTGCGTGATCTCGTGGGTTTCGGCAATCGTCAGGGTGGAACGCGGTCTGGAGACAGAGCCGCGGCCTATATGATGAGGGAGTTCAGACGAATGGGTCTAAAAACAGAAATACTGGAGGACCCCGAGAAAATGACGTTTACGAATGACCAGTGGAGCCTTGACGTTGTCCAACCTGCGAAGCTAAAAGGAGTATTTGCCCATTCCTGGTTGGCGGGATTCTCACCCTCCAGCCGCCAAAAAAGAGTTCGACTCGTAAGAGTCTCGCCCGATGGCGACCTATCAAAAGTTGATGTCGACAGCGCGGCGGTACTTGTTGATCTCAACAGTGCTGGTAGCCTCTATGGTCGGCTTGCTGAAAAAGGCGCCGTATGTTTGCTCACATGGTCAGAACCACATTCCAGGGCCTACATAAATTCCGCGTTCATTGAAAATCTTCCGGCTGGAAACAGTAATCCAATTCCAGTGTTCGACATTTCTAGAACCAGTGCGCACACCCTGATGAAGACGCTGGATTTCAATCGAGAAATTCGTATCGCGTTCTCGTCGAAGACACGAATCAAGAAGGGAAAGTCGAAAACGGTCGTTGCGACGCTACCTGGACGGAGCGCAAAGTACTTTATAGTCTGCGCACACGGAGATTCCGACTCCGGCGGACCGGGTGCGGATGACAACGCATCAGGCGATTCGGGAGTGCTTGAAATTGCTCGAATTCTCTCAACAATGAAACGCAACGGGGAGATTTCCATTCCAGATTCATCCATTAGATTCATAATTTGGGGGAGTGAATATTCGTCTGCCGAACACTTTGTGAAGACCAACAGTAATGAACTGGAGAACATTCTTGGTGTCCTCAATTTTGACGAGATTGGCACGGGAGCTGTCCGCAATTGTATTTATTTCGAAGGTAACGATCAAAGGACCAACTACAAGATCCTGAAGACACTTCAAAGGATCGGCGAAGATTATGTCGGAAAAAAATCATTCTGGCACGAGGCCACAACTAATCCATCACAGGGCGGGACAGATTCGTATGTATTCCTGCCGAATTATCTGGGCCGGCTTGGCGTACCCGTCGTTGAAATCCCGTCGATCACCGTATACACTGCCGCGTGGCAAGAACCGAAATCCATTTTTCAGCCAAGGGAATGGCGCACGAAAGCATGGAAAGGGTCTCAGGACTCAGTCTACATAGACTACTCGCTTTATTATCACTCGTCGATGGACACGCCGAGCCTGACGACCGATCGAGAGCCGTTTAACATGGTTTGGGGAGTGAAGGCGGTGGGGATCGCTCTCTTGAGGCTCGCTTGGCACTAGTGCTCATCGTTCCAATGCTTGACACCCCTTGATGAATTCGTTAACTTAAGATTGTGGAAGAGAATAAGCCGCCCGACGAAATCCAAGTGTCTAGGCCCGATTCAAATAAAGACGATAGGCTCCATTACTGGCAGTATTGTGTCAACTGTGGAACAATACTTGAGAATAGAAAGTGCAAACTCATCTGCCCAAATTGTGGATTCTATCATTCGTGCAGCGAGCCATAGCGATCCCGCATTGCCAACAACGAGTGTGAAGCTCCTTTGCTAGCCTCGTACATGTCAACTTCTGCCGAACAATCTGTGTCCCACGTCTTCAAATTCAGGTCCGTATCGTATGACCTTTCGCAGAGAACGCACATCATGGGAGTGCTGAACGTAACTCCGGATTCATTTTCTGACGGGGGAGTGTACTTTGATGTAGAGCGTGCGATTGCGCGAGGCCAACAAATGGCCAATGAAGGCGCTGATTTCATCGACATTGGAGGTGAATCCTCGAGGCCGGGATCTGAGCCTATTACCGACGATGAAGAGCTGCGAAGGGTAATTCCAGTAATCGATCGATTGGCTAAGACAGTCTCCATTCCGATTTCCATCGATACATACAAGTCAAAGGTTGCGGGGAAAGCGCTAAACGCCGGAGCACAAATCGTGAATGATATCAGCGGCCTGACGTTCGATTCGAACATGGTTAATGTGGTCCGCGAATTCGAAGCGTGCATAGTACTCATGCATATGAAGGGAACTCCAAAGACAATGCAGAAAGAACCGTCGTATGGTGATGTCGTCGAAGAAGTTGCAGGGTTCCTTGCACAGCAGGCGGGCATAGCCCGGAAGGAGGGGATATTCAGAGTGTTCGTCGATCCCGGCATCGGATTTGGAAAAACAGTTCAGCACAATCTCGAGATATTGAAAAAGCTTCGCCGATTTGCACAATTGGGCTATCCTCTTCTTGTGGGACCCTCACGAAAATCTTTCATAGGCAAACTGCTGGATGCACCGGTCGAAGGTCGGTTGGAAGGAACGGCTGCTGCTGTTACGACCTCAATCCTTCGAGGAGCGAACATTGTCCGAGTACACGATGTCAGAGAGATGAAAAAGGTCGCACTTGTGGCAGATGCATTGAAAAACGATCCATCGAACGTCTAGGTTTTCCCCGTGGATGAACGAATCGACGGAATTACCGTACTCATACCTGCGTTCAACGCTGCGAACACTTTGGACACTCTGCTTGCGAGGTTAACCCGATATGTTCCTCCGGAAAAGGTGCTAGTAGTGAATGACGGGTCGACTGATGAGACATTGAGTATAGCGGAGCGACGCGGAATCAAAGTGATCAGTTTGGAAAAGAATCAAGGAAAAGGAGCAGCGCTGAGGAAGGGATTTGACGTTCTCCAAAATGATCCAAACGTCAAAGATGTTGTCACGCTTGATGCTGATCTACAGCATCGTCCCGAAGACATTTCCAGGTTGGTACAGAAGAAGCGGCAGGGTGGTGCAGATATTGTGATTGGCTTGCGGAATCGGACGGGTACAAGAATGCCCATTCATCGCGTGCTTTCGAACGCTATCACGTCGTACCTTGTATCAGTACGTACGCGGACGAATATCCTTGACAGTCAATGTGGATTCCGCTTGATAGGAAAGAACGTCCTATTGAATATGACGATCGAGTCTTCTGGATTTGAGGCAGAAACGGAATTCTTAATCAAAGCAATCAAACAGGGATTCAAGATTGAGTTTGCTCCCATTGAGACTATTTACAGCGGCGAACAGAGTCATATGACAAACTGGAAAACGACGATGAATTTCATAAAAGTTCTTTTTCGGGATTATTGATGGGACGAATTGAGGAAGAACGAAAAGACATGGTTGTTCTCTTGAGGGAAAAGGGAATTACCGATACAAGTGTGCTCGACGCGATGGCAAAGGTCGAGAGGCATCTTTTCGTGTTGGAACCTTTCTTGAATAGAGCGTACGAAGACACTGCTCTGCCGATTGCGAAGACCCAAACGATTTCGCAACCCTACACGGTCGCCTTTATGACACAGGAACTGAAGGTGGGTTATGATTCGAAGGTGCTCGAAGTTGGAACGGGGTCAGGATATCAGGCCGCAATCCTTGCTGAAATGGGATGTCGTGTTTTCACGATCGAACGCCACATGGATCTTCATTTGCAGGCGCGAAAACTTCTTGAGAGACTCGGTTATCGGGTTGCGACTCGCTGTGGGGACGGAACGGTCGGCTGGTCCGAGTCCGCGCCGTACGACGGCATCATCGTCACAGCGGCTGCCCCCGAGGTCCCGGACGCTCTGGTGCAACAACTTGCTGACGGCGGACGTCTCGTCATTCCTGTTGGCGATCTCGATGTCCAATCTCTCCGAATCATCACCAGAGAAGGTCAGCAGTTCCATGTTCGTGAGGACCGAGGTTTCAAATTCGTGCCACTCATCGGCAAAAAAGGCTGGGGAAATTAGTCTGCTCCCGCAACGTTGCTTCTACCCATGACGAGATTGCTGGCTATTGTTGGCCCCACGGCCTCAGGGAAATCTGAACTGGCTCTTTTATTGGCGATTCGCCTCAACGGAGAAATCGTGTCCGCGGACTCCCGCCAAATTTACAAGTTTCTCGACATCGGTACTTCGAAGCCGACGAAAGAAGATCGGAGGAGAGTCCCTCATCATTTTGTTGACATTCTGGATCCCACACAAGACTACAACGCAGGCGCATTCGGCAATGAGGCGAGGAGCAAGATTGTTGAGATTGTTGCCAGAGGCAAGCAGGCGATTCTCACAGGTGGATCAGGGCTTTATGTCAAAGCGGTAATTGATGGATTCTTCGATGGACCCGGGCAAGATTCTGAAGTGCGCAGTCGGTTGGAGGAACGAATGAGGGAGGAAGGTCCAGAAGCGCTATTGACTGATTTGTCGAAAATTGATCCTAGGAGTGCCTCTGTGATGGAGGCCAGCAAGCCAAGACGAATCATCCGTGCGTTGGAAGTATATCAAATAACAGGAAAGCCTCTTTCGGAATTTCACAGGGAACAATCGGCGGCTTCGCCATTTGAGACTGTCCAATTTGGTCTTGAATGGGGAAGGACTCACCTTTATGAGAGGATCAATAAGAGGGTTGAATTGATGTTCTCTCGAGGATTGATTGCGGAAACCAAACATTTACTGGATCAAGGATTTGATCAGAGTCTCAATGCGCTGAATACCGTTGGTTACAAAGAAGTTTTTGACTACCTCAGTGGA
>JADGQA010000254.1 GCA_017882185.1 Bacteroidota bacterium | reverse complement strand
GCGTTCTGGATTGGCGATGTGAATGCCGGCCTGGAGTGCAGTTTCCGCGATGAGAATTATGTAAGACCGCTGAACACAAATTTCTACCAGTCGAAGCCACTCACTATGCCACCATCGTGGTACAACGACGGCAAAGGAGGTTTCCAATATGATTCGAACGACAGGCTGTCAATTGTGTTGAAATCATACAGCGGTCCAAGGAAAATCAAGGCCGGTGAAAAGCTACATTTTTATTGGTCACTGCTTCTAACGCCGTTCAAGCTTATCGACACCGACGCGCAATGGGCGACGCGGTACTATCACAAATATCAGAATGTCAAAGAGATTACTGCGCTCGGCGCCAACACGATCAACGTTCATCACGCCACAGAGATCAACCCATATCTCAATTATCCGTTCCTGCGGCCGAAAGCAATGAAAGCATACGTCGATTCCGCGCACGCGCTGGGAATGAAAGTGAAGATCTACTACACGGTCCGGGAGCTTTCGGATCATGCGCCCGAATTGCCTGCGCTGAGAAGTCTGGGTGACGAAGTACTCTCGTACGGCCCCGGCGGCGGATTTTCATGGCTGCAGGAGCATCTCGATTCAAACTATATCGCTGCATGGTTTGTCCCGGAACTGAAGGATGCGGCGTTGATCAACAGCGGAGTCTCGCGCTGGCACAATTACTATGTCGAAGGGCTCAGTTGGCTTGCACGGAACGTTGGCATCGACGGAATATATATCGACGACGTCGCCTTCGACCGGACGACGATGAAAAGAGTGCGCAAGGTCCTCGACAGGAACCGTCCGGGGGCGTTGATCGATCTTCATTCGGCAAACCAATTCAATCCCCGCGACGGGTACGTCAACAGCGCATTATTGTATATGGAACATTTCCCGTACATCGATCGACTCTGGTTCGGCGAGTATTTCGATTACGAATCGAAACCGGACTACTGGCTTACGGAGATTTCCGGAATCCCGTTTGGGTTGATGGGAGAAATGCTGGAAAAGGGGGGCAATCCGTGGCGAGGTATGATCTATGGAATGACGAATCGTCTACCGTGGTCCGGCGATCCGACGCCACTCTGGAAACTGTGGGATGAGTTTGGTATGCAGGGTACCACAATGTTTGGGTATTGGTCGACGAATTGCCCGGTAAGAACAGATAATCCGCAGATTCTGTCGACAGCGTATGTAAAGCCGGGGGCGGCACTCATTTCGGTGGCAAGCTGGGCACAGGACACGGCGTTGTGTTCTCTCTCCATTGATTGGAAATCACTCGGTTTCGATTCCTCGAAGGTAACGATTAAAGCTCCGGCAGTGAAAAACTTTCAGAATGAACGCACATTCCGGGTCGGCGAAAAGATTCCTGTGCCACCGGGGAAAGGGTGGTTGCTGAAAATCCAGTCGAAATGACTGTCACCTCGCCGCCAATGAATAGTTTCAGGTGACAGTTATTGTTCTTGGGTTTAAAGGGAATTGTCAATCATTGGGAGCACATTCTTTGAACGTGCTCGCAATGACGTTGCCCTGCTTGTTCCTAGAAATACTTGTAGCCGAATGTTCCGAACCGGCTGCCTGCCGGGCCGCATCAACGTGAGTCGGAAATCTCGGTGATACGACATTAATTTACCTTCCCCGACCATGGCGGTGTCGTTTCTGTGCGAGATGGCGCTTCCACGGGTTCCAGTAATACGTTTGCCAGCCTTTGTCGATTCCTACGACGTGCTTGTCAGGAATATTCGCGTGCGTCGCGCGGAGGATGGCGTCGTTCCCCTTCTGTTCCAGGTGTATGACAAACGTGGAGTCAATGTCGTCGCGTTTCCAGTCTCTTGCTCTCCACGATTGAACGATAAGCTTGTCCTTTACCAGGTGAAGGTTTCTGCCCGTAATATGGCCGCCGTGTGCAGAATACTTTGTTCCTTCTTTCGCGGATATTTTTGCAGGTGCCCCCGTTACTTCCGAGTGCTTCTTCGAATTCATGTAGAGGTCGTAGAGATCTCTTGTGTTTGTATTCTTGAATACCACTTTGTGTACGATTGTCTTCGGCATAATCTTTTCCTTTCTCTTCTATCTTCATCCTGCTTCTGTTGACGGATCGTATCCTGGGAATCCGGGCAATCCGTGTGTTGCGTTTCCATGCAATCACGATAGTTCGTGCGATCAAAGTCGGGATAGCGGCGAGGATTCAAGTGATGAAGTATTTCAAGCGGCACCTCCAGAGTTAGTGAGTAATGAGCACAACATTGAACAATCCTTTATTTCGTTTGCAGGCCTTTGATAAGGCTGTTGACGCAACCGATCCAGCCTGCTTTGTGGTGGTCCCGAGCGCCTTCACTTAGGAAATGCGTGTGCGTGAGTCTGAGCTCGGTATTTCCCCCCGTTTCCCGTAACTCAACCGTGACAACGGTTTCATGTCTGGTGGGATCGTCTTCCCAGCACCATGTGAAGACGAGATGATGTGGCGGGCGAATCTCGCGATAGACACCGGAGACCACTCGCACAATATCCGTCCCCTTTTCTTTGAAGCCAATGCGATACTTCCCGCCGACACGAAGGTCCACTTCGGCAAGAGGGGTTTCCGTGTCCGGTGGAGCGAACCAACCTTTAATGGACTCCGGCTCAGTCCACGCACTAAACACACGGTCGACAGGAGCAGCAATGGTCTGTTGCAGGAATAGCTTAATATCGCCGGCCTTATTGGAAGATGTCATGAAGATCCCTATTGTTTCTTTGGTTTGGTGACGAATTGTTCGAGAGCGGCGAGCTTGATTTCCCAGAATTGCCGGTACTGTTCAAGCCATCCGATGGCTTCTTTCAGCGCGTCGGCTTCAAGCTGGAGACGGTGAATCCGGCCGTCCTTCGTACGCGATACGAGTCCTGCGTCTTGAAGAACTCGAAGGTGTTTCGAAATCGCCGGCATGGACATTGCGAACGGTTCGGCAAGTTCTGTCACCGTCGCTCCCTCGGAGGCCAGCCGCCGGATGATCGCCCGCCGGGTCGGGTCGGAAAGTGCAGCGAAGATGCCATCAAGTTGATTGGATGAATACTTAACCATATGGTTAAATATAAATGATCCGGAGCCGCCTGTCAAGCAAAAAATAGGACTAGTGGGATGCGGCGAATAGTGCCCTTGGGATAGGCAAGCATTGTGTTCCGGATCAAAGGTTGCAATCCGTTCTGGATTTAAATAACTTCTCACGGGAAAATTCTTGAAGATTTACTTCGATTCTCTCTTGCATCATTTAATTTGAAACAATCCCGGCCAAGCCTGGGACGTTGTTCGCCACGAAGCCAGCTCAGAAGTTACGCCGCCAACCATCGTTTGGAAAAGGAGGATACTTGTATGCTTAAGAAATCCGATCTGATCGGCTTTGTTGCAACGAGCAATGCCACGAAAGCGCGACAGTTCTATGAAGAAAAACTCGGTTTAACGTTCGTGAGCGGTGATCAATTTGCTCTCGTCTTTGAAGCAAATGGAACCATGCTCAGGATTCAGAAGGTTGATCACGTCAATCCTCATGTATATACAGTCCTTGGCTGGAAGGTTGGCAACATCATGCAAGAAGTGGAAACGCTGTCAAATCGCGGCATTCAGTTCGAACGGTACGAAGGAATGAATCAGGACAAAAACGGGATCTGGACGGCGCCGAGCAAAGCCAAGGTCGCCTGGTTCAAAGATCCGGACGGGAATTTGTTTTCGTTGACGGAGTTCTCTGATAAATAACCTCCCCCGATTTGCAATTCAGTCAGCCCATCATCCACACCCCCGGCTTGGGCCTTTCTGTTTTTCCGATAACTGCAAATCACACTATTGCCCATCGATAGTTTTTCTTCTACATTGTGGCGGATCGCAGTCGTGAAAGGGTTTGTCCGGGGGGACTGACCGAGTGGAGGAGGAGTTTTTTTTGCAAACCCGCAGATTCGTGCTTTGAGCGCAGAGATGCGGGTTTTTCGTTTTTGTTGGTGGTTCACAAAATGAATCGATACTCGTGGTGGGTTTTTCAGGGAGCTAGATGGAATTGAGTCCTGCCGACAACAAGAGGATCCAGAGAGTGAAACCTGCACCTGAGATTGATGAAAAACCTGGGCGAGTAGCGCGCCTAGTTTTTTGCCTCGCGATTGATTTAATCGGCTCAACAGGGGCCAGTCTCCAAATCACGTCTAAAAGCCTCGATAGGTTCAACCTTGCGCTTGTTGAGCAAATAAGACCACATTTGGAAAAGTTAGACCTGAACGGAATATTGCTAAAGTTCACAGGTGACGGCTGGCTTCTAATGACAGAAGAAACAGAGAATCTTTTGGCACTGTGCTGCCTAGCAACTATAATGGCCAAGAGATTCCAAGCTGAAATGAGTCGGAGCACTGGATTTGCTGTCGAGAAGATTCCCCCGCTGCGGCTAACAATATGTTCTGGGAGGGATATGCAAGTTACACTACCAGATGGTGGTTCGGATTGGGTGGGTGATAGCGCCAGAAGGGCCACACGCGCTGCTGGATACTGTTTACCTTCGGAGATACTCATTAGCGAGACTGTGCGCGAATGGGTCTTCAGAGACTTTGAAACCTTTCCTGTGGACCTGGGGAATCGTTCAATAGAATATCCTCCAAATAAGGCTGAAGAGAATTTCCAGATGCACGTACTGGGTGACATTAAACCGGAGGTTGCTGCAGAATCTGAGGCTGCCGGATATTTTGTCTACGCTCTCGACGCTATTGGTGGCGGGAAGTTGGCCGAAGAAGTTGCTGAGAGAAGCAAGGAGCATCTATCCCAAGAGGCTGCAAAGCTGGGTTCCACGGAAACGAAAAGACTGAAGCGCATGCTGTCAACATGGAACCGCCTCATGGCAGGTGTCCATCGTTACTCGAGCGCGGTTGATATTTTGCACAAAGTCCGAGCGATAGGGTTGTCTCCGGACATATTCACCTTCAATACATTGATCTCCAAGGCTGAGAACTACGCGAATGCCAAAGATTGGATGAAGACGATACGCGATGAAGGCATCCAGCCCAACACTGTTACCTATAATACACTTATTTCAAAGGCTTCTAACCACCAAGATGCCAAAAATTGGCTGAAGACGATGCGCGATGAAGGCATCCAGCCCAACATCGTCACCTACAATTCACTCATTTCAAAGACTTCTAACCACCAAGATGCCAAAAATTGGCTGAAGACGATGCGCGATGAAGGCATCCAGCCCAACATCGTCACCTACAATTCACTCATTTCA
>JADGQA010000253.1 GCA_017882185.1 Bacteroidota bacterium | reverse complement strand
CGAGATTGAACAATCCGTCTGAGCTGCCGAACTTGTACGGCACCATCGCTCCGGTAAGAACCACAGTCTTATCCTTGATTACTGCACCGAGCGCTTTTGCGGTGCTCTCCATAGTATCGGTACCGTGAGTGATGACAATCTTATTTTCCTTGGCTTTCTTGCACTGCTGGAGAATGCTCTGTCGATCATCGTCTGTCATCTCGAGGCTGTCGATCAGCATCAAAGTCCGAATATCGACATTGACCCTGCACCGCCCCAGTCTGAGCATTTCGGGAAGATGAGTGTCTTTGAAGAAAAGTTTGCCGTCGATTTCGTTGTATTCTTTGTCAAACGTACCGCCGGTTACGAATATTCTGATTGGCATGGGGTGGGCTCATAATCCTGTCAGTTTTCGGGCAGCTCGCAGGCTGCAAAACCTGACAGGATTGCGCGGTCATTGAATGCGATGTTGTTCAAACCGATTTTGCATGGTCGCACCCGCACTGCTTGTCTTGAACTCATCGTTGGCAAACTTGACAATCGCATCGGATCGCTCGACAAAGCCGTTCGGCGCCATAAAGGTAGCGTCGAAAATATCTCCCTGGTCCTTCGGAATGCTCGCCATGCGCCCGCACATCCGGACGAGGCCAAATGGGTCATAGCCAGCATTCGCTGACAGCACTGCGCCAACTTTGTCGGCTTCAAGCTCATACTTGATAAGCCGTGGATGGAGCACTTTGTCATACGTCGATTCGATCATATCTTCAAGATCCTTTTCATCGTCTGTTTGACCTACCTCCTGATCGAGTTCGTCGAATGCCTTGTCCGCAGCAATATTCGCCGCACGTTTGCTAATTTCCTCAAGGCCGTGTCGTCGGATTACGTGACCGATTTCATGCGCGATAACTCCCGCCAGTTCCGATTCATCGTGGCACATCTGGACGATACCTTTCGTGATAAATATATAGCCACCCGGGAGAGCAAAGGCATTTACTTTGCTGTCGTCAAGCACAAAGACCGTGAAATCTTCATCGTAGATCTCCGAGTTTTCCGTAATCGTTGCGCAGATCAGATTCACATACCTCCTGAGATCCTGGTTGTCGAGCAAGCCACGGGAGACCAATCGGGCAGCGATACCAACGCCGATTTGTCGTTCGGGCAGCGAAACATCGTAGTCAGGAACACCTAGGTCAAGGTCCCCGAGCCGCACTCTGCCTCTGTTCTTGGAGTTGTACTGACGGATTTCGTTGTTGAATGCCGCCAGATCGCGACCAGCGAATCCCTTGCCGGAATAAGCCAGGACCTTATCCACGTTCCCCGGATCGGTTTTTCCGTACTTGTCACCAAATCCTTTGATGGCAGCGGCAATGCCGGCTTTGGAGGCTTTGGGCGAACTCCAGACATTCTCGAGTCGTGCCATGTTCTTGCCGGCAGGTTGAGCCACAAGACAGTTGGCGGCAATCCAGCCGGTTTTTTCATCGGGCAGTTGGACCTTGACCCAATTCGCGGTCTTTTCGATGATGACCAGTTTGGTGTTCTGTGGCAGGGAAATGATCAGATCATAGTATGAACCTGGACCTTCGCGTACATCATTGCCTTTCCGTTTGGTAAAAATCGATTCGCCATCAAGAAGAGTAATCGCAAAGAAGACGAGCACCAACAGTGTTACAAGTCTTTTCATGGGAATTTCTCCTAATATTTATTTTGTAGTCAACGTAAATACACCATCCCACTGTTCCGGCATCTTCTGTATGGCGAGTAGTTTACTCCGCTCCACATATGTCGTGCACGGACCGTCGTCCGGCTTGACGTTAAGAAGATTCTCGAATTGGCGTGCCGCCTGGTCGAATTGCCTGTTCCGATAATATTCCAGTGCTTCGTGGAACAAAGCGAGAAACTCCTGATCGTTTTCATTCAAGGTACCACGCTCCCCAACGAGTTCATAAATGCGTATCGGCACGTTCTTTCCCTTCACCCTGATCAAATCGAGCTCGCGCGTTTCGATGGCGTCTTTCGCCAGTCGGTACACATGTTCGCTGATGATGATCCTTGTGCCGAAGAATTTATTCACTCCTTCAAGGCGCGATGCAAGGTTTACCGTGTCGCCGATGGCAGTATAGTCGAGACGTTTTGAGCTGCCGATATTGCCGACAATCATTTTTCCCGAGTTGAGTCCTATGCGCGTTGTAAAACGCGGGGTCTGGGATGATTTCTTCTTGTAGAACGCTTCCAGTGAGCGCTGAATCTCAAGTGCTGTGAGGCAAGCCTGATTGGCATGGTCGGGCTTTGGAATTGGAGCGCCAAAAATGGCCATGATGGCATCGCCGATGTATTTGTCGAGCATCGCATCCCTTTTGAGAATGAGGTCGCTGGCAAGAGTGAAGTATTCGTTCAAATACGCGACGAGCTCCTTTGGCTGCATGGATTCGGCAATATTCGTAAAATCCTTGATATCCGAAAAATAGACCGTCCCTTCAACAGTGTTGCCCCCCAATTCCAGGGCTCCGGAGCTCTCAACAATCTGGGATACTACAGCGGGACTTAAGTAACGATTGAATGCCCTTCGCAGCTCCCGTCTTTGCCTTCCCTCGGTTGCGTAACTGAAGAAAGCGGAGAAAGCGAATGTCGAAATGAGAGCGACGGAAGGTGTTACCATAAGCAACCATACCTTCTCATTGTAGAACAAGAGAAACGTGAGACCGACGAAGGCGGCGAGGACAACCAGAAACGTGACAATTGCCGCTGAAAGCCTTCGTATGCGAAAGAAGATCACCGCGCTGAGAAGCGAAAGGACGGCGATCATCGAATATGTCAACCACAGTGGCAAATCCCGCAGGAAATGCTCGTTGAGCAAATTGCTAAGTATGGTTGCATGAATTTCCATTCCTGGATAGACTTCCAACGAGGTAAAAGGCGTGGGCCTTGTATCCAGCAAGCCCGGTGCTGTGCCTCCGACAATGACCTCCTTGTTCTTGAATAACGAAAGGGGAAGGGTCGGGACCGCACCCGCTTTATATTTCAAAGCCGAAGTAATAACCCTGCTAATGGGATAATATTTGAACACACCGTCTGTTCCCCCTTTGCCATACCAGTAGATGAGGAAATGCCCGTCGTTGGAGACCGGAATCGTCCGGACAACGTCGCTCAATTGTGAAAGAGGAATGTCCTTGTCCACCATGTAGTTGGCCAGTCCGAAGTACGGGATATATCGTTTGTTGAATTGGTAGATAAGGGGGACTCGGCGGGCAATACCATCGGGATCACTTTCGAAGTTTGTCACAGCGACAGTTCTTGCCGCATCCTGAAATTCGGGCAAAGGGGCGTTTGCCCTGTTGAATTGCGGGATGGCTACGGGTGGGAACGTGCCGTCAGTCAGTTGCCTGTCAAGAATTACTCCGCCGGGCTCGTCCCCTTTCAGTCGCTTTGAAAGATACGTGACCAGGAGAACGTTCCCGCTATTTTTCATGGACTCGGCAAAAATTGAATCTGTCACGGCACCTTCGGATTCTCTTCGATCAAAATCACGCCGATCGAACAGAATATCGAATGATACGCTTCGCGCTCCTGCGGCATGTAAATAGTCGACCACGAGTGCGTAGAAATCCCGTGGCCACGGCCAAATGACATTTTGATTCTGAAAGTTCTCGAGGCTGTTCTGATCGATGGCGATGAGAACAATGCTGCTATCCGCTTCCTCCGGATGCGAGGCTTCAAGAAATCGCCAATCGAGGGTCTTCAGTTCAACGGTGTCAAGAACTCCTCCAACCTGAATAAGGAGAGTAAAGATGGCGCCGATAGCCGCGAGAACGAAAATCTGAAGCGTCTTGGACTTCTGAATTCGTTGTACAACGGTAGGGGATTCCATCGATTTGGACTCCTTTGAAGAAGTAACAGGCCGGATAACAGGAATTGCCATCGCAATTGTACCCTTTAATCGGAAAAAACACAAATCCCCCGTCTGTTTTTATCTAGACCCAGAGATGGTGTGATTCCTGAAAGCATTCCTCCCAATGTATTAAAGGAATGGGTTGGCACATTTGCCATCGACGGGAGCCGATAGATCAGTTGCGACAGGACGGAATAGACACCAATAAGTGCTTTCGCTTCGTGGCACACTAGAAGCTGACTGCAGTGAGTCAATAGATGATGCGTCCAACGCGATAGGATTGAGGATGAGAACAACAAATATCCTTCGAAAACACACTTAATCCTCGATCCAAAACCTCGTCGGTCGAAGGATCACAGTATTGGACCAACTTTGAGCTCCACCGACGTGGTGGTACGTGGTTGGTCGTACGAACAACCCCTCAAGCTTGACTATTATTGAAAGGATAGTTATACTCTGCCCTGAAATCCTTCCGCGGCTGGCAAGAGATCAGGCATCAAGATTCGCTGCAATCTCTTAAAGGCCAGCTTAAGCCACTGCAAAGACAGAACCTTAGAGTGGGTGAGAACATTCCTAATGATGTGCTTTGCAAGTATTCGGTGGCTGTTCCTGTCCAGAATTGATCTCATTTTTGGGATGCGAGACGTGTATCACACAGCGCAAACAGTGCTCTTGCGCTTTATCGAACGGAAGACGATATTTTGGCAATCTTGGCTGCTGTTTTGCCGGGACCTACCGTCGATTCCGAACGTTTGCTTAGTGGAATACCAGCATAACTAACTATTACTTCATCCAATCTGGAGGTGCAACATGAAATATGTGAAATTCCTACCCTTGGTGGCGGCGTTGTTCGTGATGGCGTGCGGTAGCAGTAAGGAAGCAAATCTTAGCAAAGTTGATGCAGGCAATATTCCAAGTTGGTATCTCAATCCGCCAACCGATCCAGCATTTGCTTACGCGACTTCTACTGAAACATCTCAGGATATGCAGATGGCCATCAATAAGGCGGAACAACAATGCCGCGCTGATCTTGCTAATCAGATCAGTTCAAAAGTTTCGACCCTGACAAAAAAATTCGGCGAAGAAGTAGGAGGCAAAGATTCCCAATTATTGACTTCATTCACACAAGCCTCTAAAACTGTTTCAAGCACAGAGCTCAGCGGTGCAAAGTCAAAACAGCGTGATGTCCGCCAAGACGGTGGCATGTGGCGTGCATACGTCCTGATGGAATACAACGTTTCACAGGCAATGGTTTCTCAGTTGAAGAAAGAGGAAGAACTCTATACGCGGTTCCGTGCGACCCAGACGTACAAAGAACTTGAAGACGAAGCCAACAAGGTTGATGCAGCCAAGCAGCAACCACCACAGCAGTAATTCGCTTCGAGTGCGTTCGAAGAGTTGAACGAGAGCTCC
>JADGQA010000252.1 GCA_017882185.1 Bacteroidota bacterium | reverse complement strand
AGGCCGAGGACCGGCGTGGAAGCATCGATACTCCAGTAATCGATTGCCTGAAGAGTCACGAGAGCAAACCCCTGCTTGTTCAGCCTCTTGACCGCAATGATGATTCTGCGTCTTCTGCGCGCCGCAATATTGCGCAGGGGACGAAGCTCTTTGATATACTTCGATTCCAACAGCAGTGCACCCAATTCGCCTGCTGTTTCCAGTACTTCAATTTTATTCACCCCTCGCATAAAGCGCCGCTCTTCGTGAGCTGCGAAGTGGGCACGAATCCTCGAACGGAGCCTCTTGCTCTTTCCGACATACAGAAGGTCGCCGCTTGCGCCGTAGAATAGATACACTCCCGATCTGTCCGGATATAATGCAAGCTGTGACGTGTCAAATGAGTTTTTCACGTGCCGGATGCATCCTTCTTGACTGACAGGACACGGAGTTTCCGAAGAAGCACAAGGACTGATTGGATTCGAGACTGGTCGTCGGAGTGCTTCTCAATAATTCCCAAAAGTTTGAGTGTTTTTCCTTCCTGCTTCAGGTGAAGTCGATACAACTTGTTGTCCGTGGCAAAGTCCATGATCGACTGGAACATTGAGATACCCCCTTCGGGTGTTTCAAAAAATCCGGCGTTCTCAGACGACGGCAATGTCAATGAGATCTCCGTGTTATTGAGTTCGATACGAACAAAGCCGATTACTGAAGATATAATCTTCATCTCCACCATCAGAAACAAATTTTCAACCTCCATCGGATACTCGCCGAACCGGTCCTTCAGTTCTGCCCTCAGCGAATTGACCTCTTCCAATGTCGTAGCTCTATAAAGCCGGCGATATATATCGAGTCGTTCCGCGTCGGATTCGATGTAGATGTCCGGGATCAGCGCCTCAATATCTGTTTCGATGATAGTCTCAGCGATTTGTTCGCGGCCTGCGACGGAACCTTTCTGACCGTCCCCCTTCTTGCTCTCAATCAGCTCCTTGAACTCTTCTTCCTTCAATTCCCGGACCGCCTCTTCGACGATTCGTTGATACATTTCGAATCCCATTTGCATGATCATGCCGGATTGTTCGGCACCGAGGAGATTGCCTGCACCACGGATTTCGAGATCGCGCATAGCAAGGTTGAATCCGGAGCCCAGTTCGGTGAATTCCTGTATTGCCTGGAGCCTGCGGAGTGTCGGTTTTGGAAGCGCTGTGAGCGGAGGCGTGAGCAGATAGGCGTACGCCTGGACATTGGAGCGGCCAACCCGTCCCCGCAATTGGTATAATTCCGCCAAACCGAATCTGTCGGCCCGATGAATGATGATGGTGTTGACGCTCGGGATGTCGATGCCGGACTCGATGATCTTCGTGCAAAGAAGCACGTTGTATTTTTTCTCAAGGAAATCGAGCATTGTTCTTTCGAGTTCGTGTCCCTTCATCTGTCCGTGTGCGTAATGAATGCGTGCTTCCGGTACATGCTTTTCAAGGATTGCGAGCATTTCGTCCATGTTCTGCACTCGGTCGTGAATAAAGTAGACCTGACCGCCGCGATGGAGTTCCTTGAGAATTGCCTCACGCATGAGTTTCCAGTCAACAGGGGCAATTTCCGTGATAATCGGAAGCCTGTTGCGGGGTGGCGTATTGATAATGGACAGATCGCGCGATCCCATGAGTGAAAACTGAAGCGTGCGCGGAATCGGCGTCGCAGTGAGCGTCAACGTGTCGACAGTCGCGCGGAGGTGGCGAAGCTTTTCCTTTGCAGCGACTCCGAAACGATGCTCTTCATCAATAACCAGGAGACCGATATCCTTGAACTCGATATCCTTCGAAAGAATGCGATGCGTGCCAATGAGGATATCCACTTTCCTTTCCTTGAGGGCATTGAGAGTCGCCTGTTGTTCCTTTTTGGCTTTGAACCTGGAAAGCGATTCGATGCGGACCGAATATCGACCGAGTCGATCTGTGAACGTGTTATAATGTTGCTGGGCAAGGATTGTCGTGGGAACGAGGACCGCAACTTGTTTTCCGTCCATCACTGCCTTGAAAGCCGCTCTGACGGCAACTTCCGTCTTGCCGAATCCCACGTCGCCGCAAATCAGGCGATCCATGGGAGAGGAACTCTCCATATCCTTCTTTACATCGATGGTCGCCGATGCCTGATCCGCTGTATCTTCGTACATGAACGAGGCTTCCATTTCTTTTTGCCAGTGCGTGTCGGGTGCGAAGGCGAAGCCCTGTTCGTGCTTTCTTCTTGCGTAGAGCTTGATCAGGTCTCTCGCAATGTCTTTGATCTTCTTCCGCGCGCGGCCCTTCAGTCGTTCCCAATCCGGACTGCCGAGCTTTGTCAGTGTGGGAACATGTCCTTCTTGTGAGGAATATTTCTGGACACGGTTGACAAAGTTGAGATTGACGTAGAGAGTATCCTTTTCCGCATACTCAACTTTCATCACTTCCTGTTCGACGCTCCGGATCTTGATCTTGTGAAGACCTGCAAATCTGCCGATACCGTAGTCAACGTGAACGACAAAATCTCCGCGTCTGAGTTGCTGGATTTCTTTCGGGCTGAAACCCTTGAATGCCCTTCTCCGTTGGATGCCCCGGCGCTTGAGCCGGCCGAAAATCTCGTGTTCGGTAAAGAGTGCAATTCCGGCGGCGGAATACACGAATCCCGAATGAACCGTTTCTGTCAACAAGAACTTCGAAAGACCTGATTGCCAATTGCGAAGTGTTCCGGATGGATCTGGTGAATGTTCGAATACTTCTTCGCTCAACGCAGAGGATTCAGAACCATTGGTGGGCTCAGGGGTGTCCGGCGATGTCAGCTCTTCCTCGATCAATTCTTGAATCCTCGACGCCTCTCCTTTGGTGTCGCATGTGATGTACACGTCGACATTCCTGGAGAACAGTCGAGTTACATGTTCGAGGAGGTGTTTGACACTCCCGTTCGTTGCTGGTTGGGGGTGCGAGTCAAATTGAATTGAAACCGGAGATGCAAGTGTTGAATGAATAATCCTTGAGAACTTGTCGAGACGATGGAAAACGGAGTTGGACAGACCCACGGGTTCGTTGAGCTCTTTCGTGCGCTCGTCCAATTCCTTCGTGATCAGATCCGGTTCGTCGATGAACACAATGGCGGCAGCTGACAGAAAGTCTGTGATGAAGGAGGGGGGTGCGATTGTTTCATCGGAACCGTTGTTCAGGCTCGCGACAATATTCGCTGTCTGAAGGTCACGAATTGATCGCTGGGAGAGCGCGTCGAATTCCCGGATGGAGTCGACGGTGTCTCCCCAGAATTCTACGCGGATCGGGTTATCACCAACGAAGGGGAATATATCGAGGATTCCTCCTCGAACCGCGAAATCCCCGTATTCCTCCACGAACTCCTTGCGTTCGAAACCAAGCGTGGAGAGCCGTTCCAACAGGTCTGCAAATGGATAATCTTTCGAGGTTTCGAGCTTGAACGATCGATCCAAGAATGTCTGCGGGGATGGAATCGGACCTGCAAGAGCTGCTGCAGAGGCGACGATGAGCACCTGTTCATTCCGGGAAAGCCTTTGAAGAGTCTCAATCTGGGCGATCGACGTCGTCATATCCAGCACTTTTGCGTGATGATCGAGGTTGGACGCGAAAAGGCAGACATTCTGATCGCCGAGGAGGAATGCGCAGTCATCGCGGAGTTTCTCGGCCATATCTTCGTCTGAGACGAGGAGAAGTACCTGTGAACGTCGTTGTTCGAGGACGTACGACCCCACAAATGCCAAAAGCGATCCGCTGATACCACGCAAGCGAATCTCTCGCTCATTGAGCTTCGCCTTCAATTGTTCAAAAGGCTGAGATGCGTAAATGGATTTTTTGATCGACTCAATCATCTACACGTTAAGTTATTTCCTGAATTCGCAATTGGCATTTCGCAAATCCTCCGTGCACGTCCGCAAGCGTCCGAGGCTTTCAGTTTTTGGTCTTCCAACGTTCAATCACCCAATCTCAAATCACCAAATTTCTCAATGCGTGCAAGCATGTGGGCAGCTAAAAACACCTCACCCCGACTATCGCGAGAAAATCGGACAGTCAGGGACGGACAAAAGTAGCCAAAAGTGGGGGGAGAAGCAATCGAACGGCGGAAGAGGCTTGCGATGGAAAGGAATGTGATTGAGAGGCAACCACGGTGTCTCCCGGCATCAAACGATGTCAGTGCGTTCGCTAAGATTTTCTGACCCGGATATACACGAATGCAAGCAGGCCAATCAAGACTGAAGCCAAAGCAAGGACTCCGACGAACGGAAGGACGACAACAGACATAATCAATGAGATCCAGGGAAGCACCCGTTTTGCATTCTGTTCCTTTAACAACTTTATTCCCGCTGATGAACCAATGATGTAGATGAGAACTGCCGCCCCGCTGGGGATGAGCAACGCCGTTTGCAGGTTGACGTCGAAGAAATAGTAAATGATGAGCATGAGCATCGAAAACCCCGAAAGCATCATGAGGCTTCGGGTGGGGGTTCCGCTCTTGCTGTCGAGGTAGTCCAGACCCTTTGGTAAACCACCGTCTCTCGCTACTGCAAGAATGACTCGTGACATTCCAGCCGTGTAAGCATTCACGGTGGCAAAGATAATAACCACGGCAAGCACCGCGGTGCCGATTGCTCCGTGACTCCCGAGGACGTTGGAGAATATCGCTGCGAACGGAGCGACACTCCCTCCGGATTCATACGCAAGGGTGCCAACAGTCACCACAGCAACTGCGATGTACAATCCGCTGATGAGGACAACACTCAGGACGATGCTTCGCTGGAAATCGCGCTTCGGATTTTCAAATTCCTCTGCAACGTTCGATACATTTTCATATCCCAGAAAGGACCAAAAAATGAGGGCGGCGGCAGTTCCAACAGACAGGAAGCCGTTTGGAAAGAAGGGCGAAAAATTGCGCATTGCTATAGAACCGCTGGACAACACAACAGCCGCAAGAAGTAGTATCACGATGGCAACGACAACTGCGACTTGAATTTTGTTGCTGAACACAATTCCGCGGTAGTTTATGAAGAAAGCGAGAATAATGACGCATCCGGCAACGAGAAAGACTCCAAGTCTGCCCATCGGAAATGCGTACGCCAGGTAGGATGCGGCAATCAACGTCGCCGCCGGCCCGCCGGTGATATACCAGAACGCGAACAACCACCCGGTCACCACTGCAACCGGCAGACCAAAACTTTCCTTGGCAAACGAATAAATGCCGCCGGATTCAGGGTTCCGCGATGATAGCGAAGCAAAGGTATAGGCAAACGGATAACTCGCCAATGAGAGAACCA
>JADGQA010000251.1 GCA_017882185.1 Bacteroidota bacterium | reverse complement strand
CTCCGGAACCCGATATAGCCCCGTTGAGCGGCGACTTCAACGTATTCGGTGGGTTGTACCGGCCTGTCCATTTAATTGAAATGAACAATATCTGTTTTACCCTCATCGATCACGGATCACCGGGAGTGGCATGGTATCAAACAAGCGTCACCAGAGATCGTGCCCTTCTCGACATAAAGCCCTGGATTTCAAATGGAACAAAACGGAATGAGCAACTCATATTGACCACGGCTGTCTTCGATGCCTCCGGCAAGCGCATTGCGGCCGCCGACCAACAAATACAGGTTGTTACAGGCGTCACCGCTCCTTTTTCATCGCATGTTGAAGTTCCGCAGCCTCATTTGTGGAATGGCCGTGAAGATCCTTATCTCTACAAGGCTGTGGTGGAGTTGCGTTCCGAGGACGGCAGTCTCATCGACGCCGTCGAGCAACCGCTGGGCGTGCGATTCTACCGTATTGATCCTGATCGAGGATTCATTCTAAACGACAAACCGTATCACCTCCACGGCGTCAATCGTCATCAGGATAGGCCGGACAAAGGTTGGGCGATTTCTGAAGGCGACATGATGGAAGACATTGGACTCATCAAAGAACTTGGGTGCACCGTTGTACGCTGCGCACACTACCAGCACAGCGACTATTTCTATGGTCTGTGTGATACAGCAGGTATGCTTGTCTGGGCAGAGCTTCCCCAGGTGAATGAAATAAATCCCACTCCAGAATTCGAGGAAACTTCAAGAAACCAACTGCTCGACCTCATTCGCCAAAATGTTAACCATCCTTCGATATTTGTCTGGAGTCTCTTCAATGAGCTCTGGCCAGGCAGACCTGATCCCCACCGCGAGTTGGAGGATCTGAACATCGTTGCTCACGGCGAGGATCCGACCCGGCCCACGATTGCGGCCACTGCCACGGAGCGATTACCGCAAATGAACAAGATTCCCGATTTGCTTGGATGGAATATCTACGCTGGATGGTACCCGTCGTGGGGGACTAAAGAAACTTTCGGGAAAGTACTCGATCGTGGACGTTCCATGAGCCGAAGCGGGGGCTTTTGTGTGAGCGAATATGGTGCAGGGGCTAACGTAGAACATCACGAACAGAACCCTAATCAACCGAAGACAGACGGTCAGTGGCATCCAGAAGAATGGCAGGCACTTGTCCACGAAGCCGCCTGGGCTGCCATGAAGGCGCGGCCATTCGTCTGGGGCACATTCGTCTGGAATATGTTCGACTTCACAAGCAATTCGCGACACGAGGGGGCCATCCCCGGTCGGAATGACAAAGGCTTGGTGACCTACGACCGAAAAGTCAAAAAGGATGCATTCTACTTCTATAAAGCGAATTGGTCCGTGGAGCCGACGCTGTATATCACGAGCGGCAGGTTCACTGTACGAACAGTTGCCAACACGGAGGTGAAAGTCTATTCGAATGCCCCCGAGGTTCAGCTGTTCATTAATGGAATCTCAAGAGGCAAGAAATCAGCGACAGCAGACTGCATCGTTATATGGCCAGATGTTACGTTGCGCCTCGGGGAGAATCATGTCGAAGTACGGGCTAATTCCTCTGGCCGTCAACTGACTGATGCTTGCGTGTGGACACTGAAACCGTTTTCACCGAACGCAAATTAATCATTTCAATAGCTTCCTATCATCAAGGAGAATGAACGTGCAAAGCATGCTGAAGGTGGTCACAGCCGTTCTTTGTATCGCTTTTCTGTATTCGAGTGCCGATGGGCAAATCTCCCAGGAGAAAATCCGATGGTTTGAGATGCGGGGAACGCAGATTCGGGATGTTCATTCCAAAATCACCGGTCAGGATTATGATCTCCTCGTCAATTTGCCCTACAGTTACGGAAAGGATACTGCAAAACACTACCCCGTTGTTTACTTCTGCGATGGGTTCTATGACTTTCCTTTGCTGGCGATGATCTATGGAGATCAAATATTCGACAAGACAATTGAGGAATGCTTCCTTGTTGGTTTCTCGTACAAGGGGAACAATCTCGATTACGGAAAACTACGCACGCATGACTATACTCCAACCGAGATGAAACAGGTTCCTGGATCTGGCGGCGCCTCCGATTTTCTCAAAGTCGTAGAAAACGAATTCATTCCCTTTGTAGAGAAGAACTATCGCGTCGATCCGAGCTTCAGGGCGCTGGGAGGGAGTTCCCTGGGAGGGCTCTTCGTTTTGTACGCGATGTTTACGAAACCAGAGTTGTTCAACGCCTACATCTCAATCAGCCAGGCAGCTCTATGGGATCAAGGATATCTTCTCATGACGGAGGGACAATTCCATGCTCAACGACACGATCTTCCCGTGTCGCTGTACATGACAGGTGCCGAAAAGGAATTCGCGGACGATCCAACGTTCATTGAGGGGATCAAATTCTTCGGAGAAGTCCTCAAAAAGCGGAATTATGACCACTTCCGATATGAGTTTCGTGTCCTTGACGATGCTTATCACGCGAGCTCGAAACCGGAAGGATACGTGCGTGGAATGCAATTCATTTTCGCACCGTTGTTGGGCAAATAAGGACGGCCGACAACATAGCCCCACGCATCCAATTCGACAACTATCCCAACACTGAAAGACAATACAATGGAAAGCTCTTTTTCCCCTTTCATGTTACTTCTGTGTCTCGCATTGCTGATTCCATTTGGCGCTGTCCTCCCCCAACAGCCAACGCTCGGGCTCTTCGAAAAGCACAGTGACATTGCCGTAGTTCTGAAGTCGGGCTCGGTCGAGTATGATTCAACGCACGGAACGTACCGCGTGACGGGGAGTGGAACGAACATGTGGTTCGGCAGCGATGAATTTCAGTTTGTTCGGAAACAAATGTCCGGTGATGTCTCCCTTGCTGCCGATATTAAGTGGATCGGCACCGGGGGTAACCCACATCGCAAAGCGTGCCTTCTCATACGTCAGAGTCTGGATCCGGACGCACCGTACGCCGACGCTGTTCTCCACGGGAATGGTTTGACCTCCCTCCAATATCGCGAGGATCGCGGCGGTCCGACGCGGGAAATCCAATCGAATATCTCAGCCCCGGGAAGACTTCGTATCGAAAAGGTGGGCGACTATGTTTCGATGTCGATTGCGAACGAGGGCGAGTCGTTTCTTCCATCCGGCGGCTCATTCAGACTAAAGCTGACAGATCCGTTTTTCGTCGGACTGGGCGTTTGCGCGCACGATAGCAACGCCGTCGAAACCGCCGTGTTCTCAAAGGTCGAAATCACGAGCGGCAAGCAGACAAATTCCGCAGAGCAAACCGTCGAAAGCACGATGGAAACGATTGACATTGCGTCGATGGACAGGCGTGTCGTGTATCATACACGCGGACTCATTGAAGCTCCCAACTGGTCTCGTGACGGCAAGTACCTCCTATTCAACCGCGATGGGAAAATTTACAGACTCGATATAGGTAGTAGGGAGCCTGTCCTCATGAACACCGATTTCGCAGCTCGCTGTAACAACGACCACGGCATTTCTCCAGACGGAAAAGAACTAGCGATAAGCGACCAGTCCAAAGATGGGAAGTCGCGAATATACATTGTTCCGATAGAAGGTGGTGTTCCGCGTCTCGTCACACCTTTCGCACCGTCATACTGGCATGGCTGGTCGCCCGATGGGAAAACGGTTGCATATTGCGCAGAAAGGAACGGCGAGTTCGATGTGTATACCATCCCGGTTGGAGGAGGGAACGAAATGAGATTGACGTCTGCTCCCGGCCTGGACGATGGCCCGGATTACTCTCCCGACGGCGAATACATCTATTTCAACTCAGAACGAACGGGATTGATGCAGATATGGCGCATGAAACCCGACAGCAGCACACAGGAACAGGTTACGTCTGACGACTACAATAACTGGTTTGCACATCCATCACCCGACGGCAAATGGATTGTGTTCCTTTCCTACGAAAAGGATGTGAAGGGGCACCCGGCAAACAAGGGCGTGATGCTGCGGATTATGCCGGTAGGAGGAGGACAGATTCAAATTCTCGCCAGGCTGTTTGGAGGACAGGGAACGATCAACGTACCATCCTGGTCGCCCGATAGCAGAAGTCTTGCGTTTGTGAGCTATCGGCTGGTAAATCCACAATCGAGAAGGAACGATAATGCTAGGTAAAGTATCGCAGGCTGGAGACAGCATTCTCGTATTGTGTGCTCTGAGTCTGTGCCTCGGTTGCCCGCTCCGCGCTCAATTCCTCGATGATTTTAATGGCAAGCAGCTTCAGAAAGATTTGCGCGGCGTGAATGGTTGGACGTACTATACCGGAGATGGGTCTGCTGTAATGGATTTTTCCGAGTCTGGCAATGGACGTGCGTCAATCAACGTTGATGCTACGAAAGACAAGCGGGGAATTTGGTGGGCGCTCATCAAGCGAAGAGTGTCAAAGGACATGGATCTGAAGCTTCTGCGCGATCCACGCTCTGCACTTCGAATCGAAGCCCGGATCAAGGTCAGCGATGCCCCGAAACGCGTGAACCTCCATCTCAATACGCAGAGGACTACCAATTTCCACACTCATCTCATGGAGTTTGACATCCCCGATACAACAAATTGGCATACCATCAGCATGACGACACACGGATTCGATGCCGTTCCTGGCGATAGCGTCTATGGCCAGCTTGCCCTGATGGATTGGGGGCTGGAAAAATACAGGGTGGATTTGGATTACTTTAAGGTCGATATAGTCAACACCGATACTGCCGGTCCGGACAAAGGAGTTCAGGTTCCGTATCACCCCCCAATACCGGATCCATCTACGTTTTTGCACCGTCTTCACGTGATGCACGATTGCACAATCGATGCAGAGTATCCGGATATGAACTTCAATGACTGGTCCGCCAGGGACGATTCCATTGATGCGGATCTGCTGAGTGTAAGTGGCACCCAGTACGTGATTATGCGCTGGGATCTGGGTGCATTTGTAGGAAGGAAAGTTGCGGGATCAGGATTGCTTGAGCTGACGACAAATTCTCTTCAGCGTTCACCGGACTACCAAAAAGACTTTGGGATGGTGCGAATAACCGAGATTGTCGGCGGCGATCCCGCGTGGAACCAGAAAAACGTCACCTATGATTCATTTTGCCAGCGGAAGCCCTTGAACAGGGCTCTCAATTCCCAAATGATCATCGATGTCGACGTAAACGAAGTGCGAGGCGGCAAGAACCTTATCACGATTTCGAATCCCGTGCTTCAGAGAATGATTGATGGCAAGACGTTAGGGCTGGCGATACGTCCTCTCGGTGCGGTGACAGCCTCATTCTATTCGATGGAGAAC
>JADGQA010000064.1 GCA_017882185.1 Bacteroidota bacterium | reverse complement strand
TGCCTACAACCTTGATCCGAAACCGCGAGATTTCACAGATCCACGTGCTATGGCAGGGATCGATGATGCAACATTGTTGGCGACGATCATGGTGGGGGGAAAGGGAGTCAATAAGTCACCGCTTATGCCGGCGTGGGGAGGCAGAATGAACAAGTTGGATATAGAATACGTCATCGAATACGTCAAAATGCTCGAACAGCAACGTTAGCGCCGACAGCCGTGTTTGCCATTTGACGGCGTCTCGGCTTTCTATTTCAATGCAGCAGCGAAACAAAAACGCCCCAATTTCTGGGGCGTTTTTGTTTTAAGTTGTCTAAGGTAGAGTGCAACTACGTGTCTAGAATTACGACTGATTTCGTTGCTGAGGTAGTGCACTGGTGAAGAGGCGGCGGTGGCAGAGTAAGGGGGTCGAGGTGAATATGTTGCCTTCCTTCCGTAACTGGGGAAAATGGGAATTGTGGAACCTTGGAAGAGAATTCTGGTGGGTTGAGTCTTACCGAGGTTTGTAAGCGCCCAGCCCAATTGGGAGTATGTGTGCCGTCAATCCCACGATCATCGTACCGTGATCGCCCACCGTGAGAAAAAATCCGGGGGATATTGCGGAACTTGACAATAAGCCAGGATATAGGTTTAGCCTGAACAGGTTCTTCTTGTTCTGGGACCAGACAACCGAGGCCAAGAGAGAGTTGTTTCGGTCGTAATATATTCCGGCCATGCCACCGGTAATCACAGTATTAGAATGGACCTCGTTGTGGAAGGGAAGATCTTTTACTCCCGTAGATGTCAAGCCTGCACCGATGGAAATCGCGTCCTCGCCATTAGCCTTAGCCGATAGGCCAAGAATCGCAAAGTCACCAAAATGAAAAAACAAGCTGGTTGAGCGTGTGTGGTTCAAGGCGAGTTTCATAACGTAATTCTGTCCGGCATTGCGTACAGCAAAAGGTGCAAAGGTGAGAGCCACAGGGTATGACCAGTCATTCAAGTTTAAGGTCGATGAGAAGAATTCCGAAATGTCGTCAAAGCTGAAAAGAAGAATCCCCAAAGGTTGAAAGATCAGTATGTCTGGAAGACAGTCCTCATTTAGATAATAGTCGGGTCCATTTTCTGCCATTTCATTGACGAATTCGTACGCTACCCGTGTCGCCACACCGAATACAAAGGGGGCTGGGAAGCCGTTGTAATCATACCATTCGGAGATCTTGCGGTAGACCATGCCGCCGCCTATGAGGTGGAGAGCGTAATTTGGAGCATACTGTGCATCGTCCTTGTTGAGGCTCAGAGGAAAGACCTCCTGACGCAGGAAACGGCTCCAACCGAAGCTGTTGATGACTGGCAGCGGAGACGTGACATTTCTCCAGATGTTGGCTGCCGACCGGTTCCAGTACATCTCTTTCCACGTACCGGAGCGGTCGGCTATAATCTGAAACGAGTCGAAACCGCCGTTCGCTAGTAGGGAAACGGGGTTGAAAAGGGCATCGGATCCATACGTGTATGGACGAAAAAAGAAGTAGTCTTTTGCCTGGCCAAAGAGTTGGCAGGCAAGAATGATTGAAAGTGCAAAGAGAGTTATGATTCGGATCAAATTATTCGGAAGCTGCTGGTGTCGTTTGATACGTGAGGATTGAAACATTTGGCTAACTGCGCTAGTGTTCCTGGAACCAAATGCTGTTTGCTAACCTAAAGGAATTCTACTCAAAATTCAAGGAGTGCGCGAGCTGAAGTATGCAGGAACCTTGCAGGTTGAATGAGTTGATCAACGACTTCGTCAATTCCAAAATTGGGGAGACAAGTTCTCGGAGGAGGAACAAAAAAACCGCGATGACCTTTTCAGGTCATCGCGGAGTCTTGAGAGTCTTCTGGCTGCTAGTTGGTGAGTGTCAGTGTAACAGTCTTGGAAGTCGAGGAGAGCGTTCCAGCTGAAGCGAGTGCTGAGAACGAGTAGCCAATTGCCTGGCCCGCATCTGCACCCTTATTGATTGCGGTCACGACGTTGAGTGCTGAACCAGATGTTGCATTCGAAATATCGACTGTTCCAGCACTTGTGCCCTTCGAGCTGCCGAGATTGATCGAAAGTCCGTAACCGGCCGGAAGTGCTGCATCAAGATTCGCCGTGATCTTTACAGTGCTCGCGAAATTCTGTGTGATGCTATACGTTGTCGAGTTGTCCGAGACCGCTGTAAGAGCATCTGTTCCCGCCGTTCCTGTGGTGATCGTCAATGCTCCCGGATTGCCGGAAGTCGCTATTTTGTAGACCGCGTTCACTGCGAGAGTGAGGTTCTGCGTTGCATTGTCTTGCGCACTTGCCGATTCAATAAGAACCGTGCAAACTGCGACTGCTGCGAGGACCATCATCATCTTTTTCATTTTACTACTCCTTGTTGGGTTAATTTGTGTTTGTTTTCTCATTCTGATATCCTTATTTCAATCTTCGTGCCAGCCAGAGAAACGTCGTATTTTGGATAGAATCGCAAAATCCCAGGGCTTTCGCGTCTCACAATGAGAATGGTGGATCAATGTGAGAGAGTGATGCTTAGCTCGATATTCTATGAATTTGAACCATAGGGGGTGTTCGAAAATGTCAGTGTACCATTGTGGTACGACCAACTTCGTATGCCGCATTTTGGTCAATCTTGCCTTGGTTTGATACCGGCAGATTTCGAAATCAGTCAAAAGGCGGTGCCAGCTGTATCCTTTGGAGAGAATTCCTTCATCGGGCAGGAACTAGCCGGCAAGGACAAGGAAGCTCGTAGTCATTCCGATACAGTTTGAGTCGTGGACAATCACGCGTGATCCACAGTAATACGGAAATAATAATCACGAAATACAGAACGATGATGTGGTGGTACGGTGACGACAATCTGTGTAAGTACGAAGTCCACGCGATCGCTCACCGTGTCTTGTCGACTATGCTCAATCTTCCGATTGGTTGATTGGCTCAGCATCCAAATGTGCACAGTTCATGGCATCATTGGATACTTTCACTCTTGACGGAGACTATTCTCTACGACCAATGGACAAATGCACTTGAAGTGGATAACGGAAATTCCATCGTTGAAAAAAAATGTTGATGTTTCAAGTGTAATTTCGCAATTTGAATCGTAAAGATTTTTAATGTCCAACCAAAATGCGGAGGTATCTTATGGGGAGTAAGACAGTCGTGAAAATCCTGACGTTGTGTTTTTTCGCCACATTCGCGGCGATAGGGCAGGACTTGAAGGAGCAGTCGAAACCAATTGACCCTAAGAATATGGATCCCACAATGCGTCCGTGCGACGACTTCTATCGTTACGCCAACGGAACCTGGCTTAAGAACAACCTGATTCCACCGGCATTTAGCTCCTGGGGCAGCTTCACGGAACTCGCAGAACGCAATAACGATGTACTGCATGACATTCTCGAAAGTGCTGCAAAGGATCAAACGGCGACCGATGGAAGTAATCGGAAGAAAATTGGTGATTTCTATGCCACAGGTATGGACTCAACAACAATTGAGGCCTTGGGCTGGCAACCGATTGCGGAGGATCTAAGGCGTATAGACGCTCTGACAGACGTTGTAGGTATTCAGGTCGAAGTGGCACGCCTTCATTCAAATGGAGCTGGAGGACTTTTCGGATTCAGCTCAGTTCAAGATTTGAAAAACAGCACTGAGGTTATTGGACAGCTCAGCCAAGGTGGACTTGCGATGCCTGATCGCGATTACTATGTTGCCGACGATGCCCGGTCGAAGAAACTGCGCGAGGAATATGTATCCCATATCGCAGCGATGTTCAAACTCATCGGCAATGATCAGGCATCGGCTACTCAATCAGCTGCAACAGTCATGGGAATTGAGACCAGGCTTGCAAAGGTATCCCGCACACGTGTAGAACGAAGGGATCCGGACAAAAATTACAACAAAATGACCCAGGAGGAGTTGGCATCATTGGCACCCGCATTTGGGTGGAAGAAGTTCTTTGTAGATGTCGGCTGGTCCAATCCCGGCGATGTGAACGTTGGTCAACCGGAGTTCTTCAAGGAAATCAATGCTATGATGAACGATGTTCCCGTGTCCAGCTGGAAAGACTACCTTCGCTGGCGGGTGTTGGCCACGGCGGCCCCTTACCTGAGCTCTTCTTTTGTGGAGGAGGATTTCAAGTTCCATGGTGTCCAGCTCACCGGTGTGGAAGAACTTCTGCCGCGATGGAAACGGGTAAAGAATGTGATCGACCGTCATATGGGAGAGGCTCTAGGACAACTCTATGTTGCGAAAACGTTCCCTCCTGAAGCAAAGACGCGTGCGATGGAGATGGTCAACCGACTCAAAGAAGCAATGCGTGATCACATACAACACCTGGATTGGATGGATGACGCCACAAAACAGGCGGCACTGAAAAAGCTCGGAGCATTTGGTGTGAAAATCGGATACCCGGACAAATGGCGGGATTATTCTTCCCTGTCGATCGATCGCAAATCATACTTCGAAAATGTGCGCCACGCGATTGAATTCGGCGTACAGTACATCATTCACAAAATCGGCAAGCCAGTCGATAAGACGGAATGGGGGATGACACCTCCTACCGTGAATGCGTACTATAATTCGAGTCGGAACGAAATTGTCTTTCCGGCCGGGATCCTTCAACCACCGTTCTTCGATTTCAAGGCAGATGACGCCGTCAATTATGGCGGAATGGGCGCCGTCATCGGCCACGAGATTTCTCACGGCTTCGATGACGAAGGGAGCAAGTTTGACGGTGAAGGAAATCTCAGGGCTTGGTGGTCGCCCGAAACTCGTAGGAAGTTCGACGCTCGCACAGCGGTGCTGGCAAAGCAATTCGATGGCTACGTCGCGGTCGACAGCCTGCACGTCAATGGCAAGCTGACTCTCGGAGAAAATATCGGGGATTTGGCAGGACTCTCCATTGCCTACACTGCGCTCGAAAATTCGCTCCGGGGCAAAACCATTGATGTTATCGACGGATTTACTCCCGAACAACGGTTCTTTCTCTCCTGGGCACAGGTTTGGCGACGAAATGTACGGCCCGAGCAGATACGTTTGCAGGTCAGAACTGACCCTCACTCTCCTTCGGAATTTCGAACGAACGGCCCCCTTACCGATTTACAGGAGTTTTACGAGGCTTTCAATTGCGGAAAAACGGGTGCAATGTACGTTCCGCCGCAGGATCGTGCGAGGATATGGAATTACCGGTGATACCAAATTGCGGATCGCCCCCTCGAATACATTGAGCGTCGGCAAGGCGCAAGGAATCCCAATATTCTATTCCCGGGACTGAGAAATCCTGGTTGATTCATTTCAACAAGATCCCTACTTGCAGCACAAAACCCAAACGGGAGTGCGTGCCGGTAGGGATTTTTGTTTCACAAAATTCGATGGCCTTAGTTTTTGTTAGATGCTTGCCATCAATTTCAAAGACAAGACCCTTCCTGTATTCTTCTGGGACTTGAAACAAACTATACCTATTTTGTGTCTCAGTAGCATGACAAAAGTTCCACAATGCCTCATCTTGACCACGAAATAACTCAACAGCACGCTTTGCAGGCAGGCAACATGTCAAGAAGTCGGAAGACATTTGCTGCACTCAGGCATCCGAATTACAGGCTATGGTTTCAGGGTCAAATCGTGTCCTTGTTCGGCACATGGATGCAGACCACCGCGCAAGGATTCCTTGTCTATGAGCTTACCCATTCGGCTGCGTACCTCGGCTATGTGGGATTTGCATCCGGGATTCCCGCTTGGGTCCTGACGCTGTATGGAGGCGTTGTCGCTGATCGCGTGCCCCGTCGGACTCTCCTCATCGTAACACAGATTTCGATGATGATCTTCGCCTTCATTCTGGCGGCAATGACATTTCTCAATCTCGTGCAGCCATGGCATATCCTCGTTCTGTCATTTCTACTTGGAACGGCAAACGCTTTTGATGCTCCTGCGCGACAGGCATTTGTGAGTGAAATGGTGGACAAGGAAGATCTGACCAACGCGATTGCATTGAACGCGACCATGTTCAACTCCGCCCTTGCTGCAGGGCCCGCTGTTGCCGGCATTACTTACGCTGCATTTGGTCCAGGATGGTGTTTTACGATCAACGGCATTTCCTTCATTGCCGTCATCGTTGCACTCCGGATGATGAAGTTTGATCCTTTGAAAGTCCAACTGAACCGTGAATCAGTCATTCGTGAACTCAAAGAGGGTCTTCGTCACGTCATCAACCACCAGATCATCCGTATATTGTTTATTGTGATAGCAATCAATCAACTGTTGGTGTTCTCCATGAGCACGCTCTTGCCGGCATGGTCCGTGAGTGTTCTTGGAGGAGATGCGACGACGAACGGTTTCCTATATTCCGCACGCGGTGTCGGATCCTTGATCGGTGCGCTCGCGATTGCCTCGTTGGGAAATTTTGCCTATAGAGGGAAACTTCTCATGTTCGGAGCTTTCCTGTCTTCGATTCTTCTCATCGTATTTGCGTTGTTTCGCTGGCTGCCGATATCCTTGCTGCTCTTGATCGGCATAGGGATAGGAACCATTCTTATCATGAATTTGGCGAACGCGATGATCCAAACGATGACGCCTGAACGGCTCAGGGGTCGCGTGATGGGAACGTACACGTGGATATTCTTCGGATTCATGCCGCTTGGGGCGTTGTGGACGGGCTGGATGGCAGATCGAATGGGTCTTTCGCAGACCGTCATTATGAACGGAATTCTTGCACTAGTTTCCGCAGTGCTTGTCTGGTTCTATTTCCCAAAACTCCGCGAGCAATAGTGCGTGCGAGAATGGGAAATCCATCGCTTTCTCCGATCAGACGAAACCGAGTGTTAGAATAGGATGAAATTGGGCTGAAGTGGGGCGAATACCGAGTGGAATGGTCGAGTCTTGTGAGCTAAGGGCTTAACTGCACGGCTGAAACTAAATCATATCCAGAAGGAGAAATCTGTTGCGACATACAGTCAAGCACAAACAGCAAAACAGCAAGATGTGTCTCGTCTGCGGACTGAAGAATCCGTACGGACTCAAGGCGGCGTTCTATGAGCTTGAAAACAGAGAGCTTGTGTGCCTGTTCACCCCTCTGGAAGTACACCAAGGCTATCCCGGTCGTTTGCACGGGGGAATCACGACGGCACTGCTGGACGAGACTATTGGCCGTGCGATCATGATGAATTACGAAGACAGCATGTGGGGAGTCACAGTGGAGTTCACAACCAAGTTCAAGAAGGCTATTCCATTGGACAAAGAACTTCGAGTCATTGGTCGCATCACAAACGAGTCGAGGCGGTTCTTTGAGGGAACAGGGGAGATTCTTCTCCCTGATGGTGAAATCGGAGCATCTGGCATCGGAAAGTACATCAAGCTTCCCCTTGAAAAGATCGCAGACTTTGATTCCGCGGAGCAAGAATGGAAAGTCACACCAAAAGAAAGTGATCCGCGCGAGGTTGACCTGTAAAATTCAATGCACCGGTCTGGAAGGAAAGTAGGCTTTTACCCCCTTGTCGGGGTTGAATCGGCAATCAAGCATAACCTGAGAATGCTTCGATGCGGATATCGTCGTCGTTGACGCCTGCCTCGTTCAACATCTTCTGCATTGCTGTTACCATGGCCGGGGGGCCGGCAATATAGAAGATCGGGCCTTCCAGCGTTTTGAGATACTTTGTAAGCATGGCCTTGTTGATGAAACCCATCTCACCGTTCCATCCTCGATGAGACTTGCCCACTTCATCCATCGTGGCAATCAACTTAAGATTCGAATTGTGTTTCTCCAGATCGATCAGTTCCTCAAGGAATGCTGTGGCTTCTGGAGAGCGGTTGGAATAGAACAAATACAAACGCTGCGGCGTTCTCTCTTTCGCGGCGCGGAATACCATGCTTCGAAATGGAGTAATCCCGATCCCGCCGGCGAGGAATACTCCTGGTCGTTCGACGTTGTTGTGCAGAGTCAGGGATCCAAAAGGGCCTTCAAGACTTATCTGTGTGCCGATTGACATAGTCTTGAGCACACGCTTGAAGGCTGTGTTCCGCATTCTCGTGGCAATCATGAGTTCCTGTTCGTGGGGAGGACTCGCGATCGAGAACGCTCTTGTGTTCCCCTCAGCATCGGTCTCTGGAGGATTGAGCAGAGTAAAATCGCCGGATTGACCCGCCTTGAATTCAAAACCCTCGGGCCTCTCGAACAGAAATGCCATAGTCCCTTCAGCCACTTCCAATCGACTGAGAAGCTTAATCTTCGTTGCGGCCATGTGGTTTCCTTTCCACTAAGGAATGTAATCGAGCGAAGAGATATTGTGGTAGCTCGTACCCCAGGGACAATAATAGAATTCCTTTTCGTCGATGTCAATTCGATTAGCGTAATTCCTCCGCGAGATGATGTTCGAGCTACTGCAGGCTGTTCTTTTTCACACTATTTTCATCTTTTCTTTGTAGAATTGAGCCGATGAGAATCCTGTTGATCGAAGACGACCCGAAGCTCGCTGCCTCGGTTGCAAAGAACCTCAGGGCAGAAAGCTACGCCGTCGACATTGGTCCAGACGGTCTACGAGGAGAGGAAATGGCCAAGGTAAATGAATACGACGTGATTCTTCTGGATGTTCTCTTGCCGAGACAAGATGGTTGGGTGACGTGTCAGCATATACGACAGGCGAAAGTCCTTACGCCAATTCTCATGTTGACTGCGCTTGATGATGTCGAGGACAAGATTCGTGGCCTCGACAGCGGCGCCGATGACTACCTTGTCAAACCGTTTCACCTTGGGGAATTGCTTGCGCGGATTCGTTCACTTGTCAGGAGAAGAACTGAAGTGCGGACGACGATCATCGAACAATTCGGATTGAAACTCGATGTGACTGTCCACAAGGCATGGCGTGAGGGAAAAGAGATCTCACTGACGGCCAAGGAATTTGCGCTGTTGGAATTGTTTATGATGAATTCTGGAAAAATCATTTCCCGAGAGACAATATCCGAACATTTGTGGGATATGAATTTTGAACCGAGGAGCAATGTCATCGAGTCCTTTGTCAGGTTCCTGCGGCAAAAAGTCGATAAGGGCTTTAAGACTTCACTCATTCACACCATGCGGGGGGCCGGTTACATATTTTCCGATGAGAAACCGTAGGACATATCCTTGAGTAAATTCAGCATCAAGGCGAAGATTGTTCTGGCAACGACGATAGTGCTGGGCCTTGTATTCGTAGGCTTCAGTATTGTCATCTATCAGAAAGCCAAGAGCGCTTATTTTGGAAGGCTGGATGCACGCCTGGAAGGATATGCCGAAAAAATTCGTGGAGAAGTCGAGGAACAATACTACGAAAAGCGATTCCCGGATGCGGCGGATTTCCGGGATCTAAGGGCGGAAGGACTTGCGGGTTCGTTTCTGCGATTGTCAGATCAACAGGGGCAGGTGATTTTTGCCGATTCAATTCTTACTGGACAACCGTTCAAACCGTGGGATGCAATCAACCCCCGTCAATTCACGTTCGAAGACGTCGCAATCGCCAACGATCGCTATCGTTCGCTCTGGGCGCGTGTTGAAGCCGAAGACCGCGATCGTTATTCGGTTCAGATTGTGGTTCCGTTGACCGAAGTGGAAGCCGCACTTAAGCTGTTACAGTTGCTATTCCTCTTTGGTGTACCCGTTGCATTGGCCATTTCCGCCGGCGCGGTGTACGGCATCGTGACAACCGCATTCCGACCGCTCTCGGCAATGGTGCAGACGGCGGAGAGAATCTCCGCGTCGAACCTGAGTGAACGAGTCGCTTCGCCAGAAACTCACGATGAGGTATTCGCTCTTGCCTCGACATTGAACACGATGATGGAACGGATAGAACAGGCGTTCAAGAGTCAGAAGCAGTTCATTGCTGACGCTTCCCACGAAATCCGGACACCACTTGCCATTATCCGTTCGGAGCTGGAGTATGCCCAGAAAGAAATTGCCGAAGTCGCTTCGAACGAGAGTATCGAGGCAGCGTTGGATGAGGTCGATCGACTGAAGAAATTATCGGACGACCTGCTGTTGCTCGCGAAACTCGACTCCGCAAGCTTGACCATGAAATTACAGACTGTGAGGCTCGACGAATTGCTGGCGGATTGCGTCAAAAGAATGAAGCCGATTGCGGACACGAAGAGAGTTACGCTGGCATTGACAGTCCACGACGTGGCCGAGATTCACGGGGATGAAGACAAGCTTCGTAGCGCAATTCTTAACCTCCTCGACAATGCCATCAAGTACTCGAAAAATGGGGGAACCGTAGATATCATTAGTCGAAGTAATGGCCGCGATGTTGAGGTGACTGTGTGCGACCACGGGGAGGGAATCGCACCGGAAGAAGTCGAGCACGTCTTTGAGCGCTTTCACCGCGCGGCATCAAGCCGATCGCAACACGATGGCAGTGGCCTGGGGCTCGCCATCGTCCGCAGAATCCTCGAAGTCCATAAAGGAAGCGTGTCGGTTCGAAGCAAGATAGGGGAAGGTTCCACCTTCACGATTGCATTACCGGGTCCGATCAGCCAATAAGTTTTCTCGGCCTTCCAACAACCGACCGGATTTTCATCGCCATTTCATCCAGGTGTTGTATCTTGTCCAACGAAGAAACCGGAACAACTCGTACGTTCACTACTTTCAGGGAGGTCATTATGAGATTCGCGTTCAGGTCTTCCGTTGTGCTGGCGGTTGCCGTGATGTTCTTAGGAATATCGAATTCCACGCTTTCCCAGGAAACGAAGATCACTCACAAAGACTTGCCAGACGCTGTAAAATCTGCATTCGAAAAATCCTATCCACACGCAAAAATCAAAGGACTTTCGAAAGAGGTGGAGAATGGGAAGACGTACTACGAAGTCGAAAGCATTGATGGGAAGATGCACCGTGATCTTTTGTACACACCCGAAGGGGATGCGTACGAAATCGAGGAAACCATCAATGCCAAAACGCTTCCGCAGGTTGTGAAAGATGCCTTACAGAAACAATTCAAGGAATACTCAATAACAAAGGCCGAGAGGACGACTCACGGATCAACTCTTCAGTACGATGTTGCGTTGAAGAGCGGCAAGAAGATGTACGAAGCATCTATTGAATCTTCGGGCAAGATCCTGAAGAGTAAGGAAATGAAGAAGAGAAAGGGCAAAGAAGGGAAGGAAGACAACGATTAATTCGTTCTGGAATCTCCAACTTGCACTCATTGAACGACAATGGCCCTCGGTTGAGGGCCATTCTGCTACAATCGAAGATTGATTCCTCTCTGGGATATACTGGAAGCTGACCTCACCACGTTCTTGCTCCTATTGCTTGCTCCAATTCGTATCTTCCGATAACATAACGGTAGAGCGCCTCAAGGCGCATCAGTTTCGCTTGCGCAAGAGATGTTTCAGCATCCAAGAGATCAAGATTTGTCAAGGTACCGGCTACGTAGCGCCCCTTCGCCAGGCTCAGTGCGCTCTCAGCCTGCTGAACGGTGATGTCCGCAGTCTGCAGCCTGTCCAGCCCTGAGTGCAAGTCCGTAATTGCCTTTTGAACATCTGCGGCAATTTGTTGCGCAACCTGGTTCTTGTAGGATTCGGCCCCCTTCGTCGTTGCTGTGGCCTCCTCTTGCATACTGGATTTTCGGTATCCGCCAAAAAATGGAACGACACCAGACAATGGCATTTGAAGTTGCAGCGCCGCCGCGTAGTTTCCTCTCCAGACATAAATGTTTGGCTCATAGCCATTCTTGAAACCATAGGCAAGAGCCACATTGAGAGATGGGTTGTACAAGGTGGAGGCAACTTGGTACTGCGCTTGAGCGGCAGCAATCTGATCGTCGGCGGCTTTCATTTCTATGCGATCGCGAAGCGCGGCAGCCTCCAGCGAATCAAGGTTGAAAGCGACCGGCGTCTCCGTGAATTGGCCTACCAGGTTCAACGGGGAGTCACGGGGAATTCCGAGGAGGCGTCTGAGTGAGATCTCGCTGGTCGATAGAGAATTCACGAGGTTGATTCTTTGGTTCTGTGCTGCGGCAACTCGAACCTCCGTTGTCAGTGCGTCGAAATTGGTGGCTGACCCTGACTCGACTTTCTTTCTGGTTGTCGCAAGATGTTCGTTGAGTGTGGCAATTTCCTCATCCTGCACCTGAATGCTTTGTCGCAAGAACAGAATGCTATAGAACGTTTGAATTGTCTGATAGGCGAGCCCTTGCCGTGTAAGATTGAGCTTGTCTTTTACGCCCTGAACCTGGGCCAAGGCAAGATCAACTGCCTTCCCGCGCTTGTCAAAATCGAACACTGTTGCGCTCGCAGCGATGTGTTCATCGTAGTTGTTCGCGGGGAAGAGACTGAGAGTTCCAAAACCGGGAAAACTGAAGGCGGCAACGGGGCCAATTCTGGCATAGTTGAGAGAGACAGCGGCTTCCGGATAAAGTGAGCTTTCGTTCACAGCAACCCGTGCACTTGATGCATCAACTGCGTGGACCGCCTGCTGGACTGCGGGATTCGTTGCCAAAACCATCCGGACGGCATCATCAACCGTCAATGAATCGCCGGTAGTAGCTTGCGCAGGAGCGAGACCCGATCCTGCGAAAATTAGGCAGACGAGGCTCAGGATTGCTCGGGCCCTTGATATCGTGTTCATAGTCAATCGTTCTCCGTTTAGATTCACCAAATTCATCTTCATTCTTTGCTATTCCATTGCGACCACTTTTGGACCCGGAGCCTTGCCTTTCTTTTTGTATTTCAGGAGCAAGATTGGAATAACGCACAGTATAGTTATGGCAGCAGCGACCAGGAAATCGTCGTCAACGGCTGAGACGAATGCCTGTTGAGCGAGATGGTAACCAACAAGGACTTGCGCACGCATCGAAGATATTGTCGACGCTCCTCCCACTGCATGTTGGGAAAAGAGCTTCAATGCCCCCAACGCCTGCTGTGCAATAGGAGACCTCTGGTTGAGTGATTCCCCATAGACCGTTAAGTGATAGGCGGTCCGCTGTGTGAGGAGCGTTCCCATGAGGGCAACGCCGAAGCTTCCGCCAATCTGTCTGAGGACGTTGAAAAGTCCCGATGCCTGCGCCATTCTCTCCCTTGGGATGTCAGTAAGTGCCAGCGCACTGAGCGGAGTGAATATGAGCGCCATCCCAAAGCCACGCAAGTACAGCGATACCATGATCGTGGACGTTTCTGAAAACAGGGAAAGAGTGCGGTTCACAAAGAGACTCGCCGACAAGATAATGATTCCAATGAGGGCGGGGATTTTTGGATTCACTTTGTCCGACAATTGTCCTGCAATGGGAGCCATGACCGCCATAATGATTCCGACGGGAAGAAACAGTGATCCGGCTTGATAGGCCGTATATCCCAGACCATTCTGCAAATAGAGCGGGAGCAAGAACGTGCTGCCGAACATCCCCATGCCGAATATGAAAAGGACGAGGTTTGCCATTCCGAAGTTGAAATTCTTCAGCAAGCTAAGGTCTATTAACGGATCGCGGATATTCAGCTCAACCACCATGAAGACGACAAAACCGACGATGGACAATGCGAAACAAGACACAATGAATGGAGACGTCCAACCGCCGGTGTTCCACTCCGCATTGCCGTCGGAAAGAGCCAGCAGAAGAAATGTGAGAAACGTTGTCACCGATATGAATCCCACGAAATCAAACGATCGTGTCTTGGTGGTTTTGTACTCGCGCTGAATGACGATTGTCGCAAAAACTCCGACAACGCCAACCGGGACATTGATGTCGAATATCGAGTGCCACGAAAAATTGTCGATGAGATATCCGCCTAGCGTAGGACCGAGTGATACCGATGCCGCAGCCGCAATTGCCCAGAATCCGAGAGCCACGCCACGTTTTTCGGGTGGGAATTCTCTGGTTACGATGGCCATCCCGACCGGCATGATGAATCCAGCCCCGGCACCCTGAACGATCCGGAACACTACGAGGGCATTTTCATTCCACGCAAGTGAACAAAGAAGTGAGCCAAGCGTGAAGAGGCTCAGACCTAAAGTGTACGTTCTTTTGTAGCCGAAATGGTCCGCGATCCAACCGGAGGTTGGCAGCACGACCGCGAAGACGAGGAGATAGGCTGTTGCAACCCACTTCACGTCGTCCACGCCTATTCCAAAGGTAGCCATGATCTTCGCGAGCGATACGTCTACAATGGTTGCGTCAAGCACCGCCATAAAAGTGCCAATCATGACGTTTGCCAGAACCCACCATTTGTATGATGGATGCTCGTGGTGCGGTAATCCAAATGATCCGCTATTTGTCAGATTGTTATTTATTTTGTCAGCCAAATCGCTCATCGAATCTTCTTCAGGAATATCAGTCTGTTCCTATCGATTACTACTTTATTTTTACAGAAACCTCCACAGACATCCCCGGTCTGAGCAGAGGATCGGCCGAAGTTGACCTCGATGGATCAACAATCGAGATTTTCACAGGAACTCGCTGAGTGACTTTCGTGAAATTGCCGGATGCATTGTTTGGCGGAATAAGAGAAAACTCCGAAGCTGTGAACGTCCCAATCTGAAAGACTTTGCCGTTGAACTTCACGCCGGGATATGCATCGACATCAATTACTACCGGATCACCTACGCGCAAGTGTCCAAGTTTCGTCTCTTCCAGGTTAGCGGTCACCCAAATATTTTTGAGATCGTAGAGGGTAAACACCGGTTGCCCTGCTTGCACAACATCTCCGGACAAAACCCAGCGCTTAGCTATCACACCATTCATCGGCGATTTGATAACGGTGTTCTGAAGATCTGCTTCAACAACGCCGAGCTGAGCGCGGGCAGCTGAGATTTTCGAAAGAGCTATCGAGAGTTGTGCCCGTGCTGCTTCCAGAGCTTTCTGCGCGTGGTCGTATTGTTCCTTCGTGACAATTCCGCCTTTGTATTGAACGCTGGAGCGGTTGAAATCATCTTGGGCGCGATTCAGTTCGACTTGCGAAAGAGGAATGCTCTTTTGCGCCAACTCCAGTCCCGCCTTTGCAGATTCTTCCTGCGCGCGTAAATTGTTGTCGTCAAGCTTGACCAATACTTGACCAGTAGTGACGGTATCCCCTTCGTCGGTGCCGAGGTACGTAATCCTGCCGAGGACTTTGGTGCTGACAGCGACGCTGTTAGCACTGACAAATGCGTCATCGGTAGTGACAAAATCCTGCAGGCCCATATACCAGTAGATTCCACCGACGGCGGCGATGGTTAAGAAGGCGAGCAGAGGGATGATCACTCGTTTCTTTCGAAAGAGTGCTACGTCCTCGATGTCCTCATCGCCTGACCCGTTCGCGGGAGGATTTGATATCTTTAGTTTCGCATCCTCGAGACTGTTCGTCTTGTTATCGTGCGTGTCCATAGAAAAGTCTTCCTCCTAGTTCCCTTTCTTGATTCCGTTCAAAATTATTTCGGCGATCTCTTTTGTCGATTGTTCCAAAATACGGTACGTTTCGTCGTCCAATTTGTTTTCACGCTTCAAGAGCAACCAGGCGCGAGGACCGTAAAACATCTGGATAATCACTTCAGCAGACTGTTGCGGATTTGATATCGAAAAGTCTCCTGCCTTTTTCCCAATCTCCAGGATCTGTTCTATAAGTCCAATCTCTTGTCCCTGAAATTCCTTGAATAGCCGAAGCAACGATCCCCGTGTTTCCGGAGTCTGTTGGAATTGAAGCGCCCGAAGATTGGCTAGTTCTCGAAAGTGTTGGATCCTTCGTTGGGCGTACTGTCGCAACATATCGCAAGGGGACAACTTTTTTCCGATCATCGATTGGAGATCGGCCAAGAACTGGTTCTTCTCTTGCTTGACTACCTCTTCGAATAGATTCTCTTTTGTGGGAAAATAGTAGTAGAGGGAGGCTTTGCCGAGCCCAACGTCTGCAGCGATTTCATCCATTGTCACTTTTGAGAATCCATAGTATGCGAAGCGTTTACGGGCTGCATCAAGAATGACAGCCTGTTTTTCGCCAGATAATTGTTCGGTCATAGCTTCAACCTCCATACTGTTCGACTGTTTCAGTCAAACAGTCGAAATATATAACACCGTCGGCATATTGTCAAGTTCCCC
>JADGQA010000007.1 GCA_017882185.1 Bacteroidota bacterium | reverse complement strand
TGCTCTGGGCGAGCACGAGTACCAAGAATCCGAAGTATTCCGACGTGAAATATGTTGAGCCTCTCATTGGCGCCGACACCATCAATACCGTCCCCCTGGAGACTCTCAACGCATATCGAGACCACGGAAATCCACAGCTAACACTCGCGGAGGATGTATCAGATGCGCAATCGACGCTGGATCGACTCAAGAAAGTTGGGATTGATCTCGACGAAGTGACGCAACAGCTTGAGAAAGAGGGCGTTGAAAAGTTTGTAAAGGCTTATGATCTCTTGATGAAAGCACTCGACCAGAAAGCTTCCGTGTATACGCCCAAAGGTGCTGCTTGACTGGGCCGTCAATCACGACACTCTTCCTGGACATTGGTGGCGTTCTCCTAACCAATGGCTGGGACCACGGTATGCGCAAGCTTGCAGCTGAAACCTACAACCTGGATTACGAGGAAATGAATGAGAGGCATCATCTGACGTTTGATACGTATGAAGAAGGGAAATTGAGTCTCGACGAATACCTTAACCGGGTCGTGTTCTATGAGAAGAGGACGTTTTCCTCGGATGATTTCAAGAATTTCATGTTTCAACAGTCCAAACCTTTTCCTGAGATGATCGAGTTGGTCCGCAAACTCAAGAGCCGCTATCGATTGAAGGTGGTGGCCGTAAGCAACGAAGGCCGGGAACTCACCACGTACCGGGTTGAAAAGTTCAAGTTGGGCGATTTCATCGATTTCTTTGTTGTCTCCAGTTTCGTCCATTTTCGGAAGCCCGATGCTGACATCTTCCGCGTTGCTCTGGATATTGCACAAGTGCCGCCGTCTCAGGTTCTTTATCTCGAGGATCGCGCGATGTTTGTGGAGGTCGCACAGATGCTGGGCATCAAAGGTATCCGTCACACCGGCTATGACACTACGCTGGCGAAACTCGATTCATTTGGGCTTGCATTGAAATAACGGAACGATTGGGTCCGTAGAAGGGATTGAATGACGAAGGAAGCAAAATGCGAACTTGGTATGATTGGCCTGGGAGTGATGGGCCGCAATCTGCTCCTGAATATGGCAGACCATGGATACTCAGTCGCTGGGTATGACAAAGATTCTGCAAAGGTGCAGAATTTGCAAAAAGAGACGGAGGCTCGCTCCATATTTGCTGCTGACAATTTGAAGGATCTTGTCCGACATCTCCGCCGGCCGCGGGTCTTGATGCTTCTTGTGCCGGCCGGTTCTCCTGTCGATAGTGTTATTCATGATCTTGAGTCGTTGCTGAATCCGGGAGACCTGATCATCGACGGCGGAAATTCATATTTTCGAGACACCGAACGTCGTTCATCTGAATTAAAGAAAAAAGACTTGAGTTTCATGGGTGTGGGAATCTCCGGCGGTGAACACGGGGCACGCAACGGACCCAGTATCATGCCGGGGGGTCCGAAAGAGGCATACGAACGAGTGAAGCCGATTTTCGAAGCGATCGCCGCCAAGGTCGGGCAAAAACCCTGCGTCGCGTACCTCGGACCAGGATCGGCCGGCCACTACGTGAAAATGGTACACAACGGAATTGAATACGGAGTGATGCAGCTGATTGCTGAGAGCTTTCACCTCATGAAACAATCGATGGGGCTCTCGGATGACAGACTACATTCAATCTACGAGCAGTGGAACCGAACAGAGCTTAGTAGTTACCTTGTCGAAATCACCGCCGCGATATTTTCCCAAAAAGATGATCGCACAGGCAAGAACCTCGTTGATGTTATTTTGGACGAGGCAAGACAGAAAGGGACCGGGCTCTGGACATCGCAGGAAGCAATGACGCTGGGAGTTCCATTGCCCACGGTGGATTTGGCGGTCATGATGCGGCAGTTATCCGATCTGAAAGACTCCCGTGTCACTGCAAGCCGTATTAACGACAACGTGGGACGAGCGTTCCAGGGCGACCAGGAAACATTTATTGAACAGATTCGGAACGCCTTGTATGCGGCAATGCTCATAACGTATTCCCAGGGGATGAGTTTGCTCCGCGTTGCATCGGACACTTACAAATACAATCTCAAACTCGAAGACATTGCCCGTATCTGGCAGGGGGGCTGTATCATCCGTGCTGCGATGCTGGAAAACATACGTATTGCGTACGAGGCGAAACCGGATCTTCGAAGTCTCCTTCTCGATACTGGGATTGTCGAAGACATCTTCGATCGTCAGCAACACCTGCGTATTGTGGTTCAGGTGGCGGTTGAACTTGCAATTCCCATACCCGGGCTGTCAGTTTCACTTTCGTATATGGACGGCTACCGGAGCCCGTGGCTTCCAGCGAATCTTATTCAGGCACAGCGGGATTTCTTTGGCGCTCATTCCTACGAACGGGTGGACGCTGCGGGTGTCTTTCATACCGAATGGAGAGAGGAATAACCGATTTCTATGGAATCCTATGCATCACACGAACCTACCGCCATCGTCATCACCGGTGCAGGCGGCGATCTCACGTGACGGAAGTTAGTCTAGGCCCTCTTCGATCTCTATTCAGATAAATGGATGAATGAACGCTTTACGGTCATTGGTGTGGACATGAAACCCCTCAGTGACGATCAATTCCGTGAACATCTGCGGGACGGGGTCAAACAATTTTCGCGACGGGGTTTAGCAGACAAAAGTAAATGGGACTCGTTCGCAAGCCATCTGCAATTCATTAATGCCGACTTTAATGCGCCGAGTGCCTTTGCAGGACTCTCTGAACGGCTGTGCGCGCTTGACAAAGAATGGAATGCCAAAGCAAACCAGATATTCTACTTTGCCGTGCCGCCCAAAATGGTCGAAACAATCGCAGCGCAATTAGGGAAGGATAAACTTTGTGTTGACCGGCAGCGCACTCGCAGGGATATCCGTTCATTTCCAGGCAAAACAACCTGGACCAGCGATCCGACTCCGACCGGTTGATATGCGCTTCAGTTATCGTGAATCGTTTGGTGATTCCTCTCCAGATGCTTACGAAACGCTGCTCCTGGATGTGATTCGTGGAGATGCTACTCTCTTCATGCGTGACGATCAGGTAGAAGCTGCATGGTCGATTATCACGCCTGTACTTGAGGCTTGGGAGGGAGCCGCGCCGATTGATTTTCCGAACTATCAGGCTAACACTTGGGGACCGGAATCCGCAGAGGTCTTAATAGCGCAGGATGAGAGGAGTTGGCTTCAGCCGACAGTCACTGAGGTGGGAGATTCGAAAGGCTGATTGCCTTTCGGCCACCACCAATCATATCAGTCAACTAAGGGATTCATCTGCTGCCGCGATAGTCTTGTCTATATCGCTTGTCGTGTGCGCACTAGAAATGAAAGCTGCTTCAAATTGAGACGGCGCTATATAAATTCCTCGTTCTAACATCTCGCCGAAATACTTTGAAAACTTTTTCGTATCAGACGATTTGGCGGTTGCATAGTCAATTACATCTGTTGATGTGAAGAACAACGTGAACATCGATCCTACGCGATTCTGAGTCATTGGCAACTTACGCCGTTCAATGATTCGTTTGAATCCATTCTCAAGTCGCGAAGACATTTCCTCCAGCTTCGTGTAAATACCCGGTGTCTCCGTCAGTATCCGCAAAGTCGCAAGTCCAGCTGCCATCGCCAACGGATTGCCGGATAGCGTACCAGCTTGATAAACGGGTCCCGAAGGTGCGATCATTTTCATGATTTCTTTCTTCCCACCGTAGGCACCGACGGGCAATCCACCGCCGATCACTTTGCCGAGTGTGGTGAGGTCAGGGTCAATTTTGTATAGTTGCTGCGCGCCGCCTGGAGCGACACGGAATCCCGTCATGACTTCATCGAAAATTAATACGATCCCGTGTTTCGTGCAAAGGCTCCGTATTCCTTCCAGGAAACCCTTGATCGGGGGGACACATCCCATGTTTCCCACGATCGGCTCGACAATGACACAAGCAATTTGTTTGGGGTAGGTGTCGACGATTTGCTCGACTGAACCTAGGTTATTGAATTGTGCCGTGAGAGTATCATTCCCTGTCGAACGCGTGACGCCGGGACTGTCGGGAATCCCGAGCGTCATTGCTCCCGACCCGGCCTTTATCAGAAACGAATCCGCGTGGCCGTGGTAGCATCCTTCAAACTTGACAATTTTTTCCCGACCTGTGAAGGCGCGCGCGAGTCGAATTGCACTCATCGTTGCCTCGGTCCCGGAATTCACCATTCGCACCATCTCGATGGAAGGGACCAGCAAAGCAATTAGCTCCGCCATTTCAACCTCGCGGGCTGTGGCTGCTCCAAAGCTGGTGCCATCCGCGGCCGTGCGACGTATCGCCTCAAGCACTTTCTCGTGTCCGTGGCCGAGAATCATCGGTCCCCACGAGCCTACGTAATCGATAAACTCGTTCCCATCGACATCCCAGAGCTTCGACCCGCTCGCACGAGCAATAAAAATAGGGTTGCGGCCGACAGATTTGAAAGCTCGAACCGGCGAATTTACTCCTCCGGGAATTCTCTGACTTGCACGGCCAAAAAGGTCGTCAGACTTCTTTGTCTTCATATTTGAATTTCGAAAATCCTTATCACGCAGCCTGCTTAAGAACTCGTGCAGCGTCCTTGGCGAAATAGGTAAGAATGAGATCTGCACCGGCCCGCTTGATGCTCGTCAGGACCTCCATCATCACGCGCTGCTCGTCGATCCAGCCATTACGGGCTGCTGCTTTGATCATGGAGTATTCACCGCTTACGTTATAGGCTGCGGTGGGCATTGAAAATCGGTCTTTCACCCGTCGAATGACGTCAAGGTATGAAAGAGCGGGTTTCACCATAACAATATCTGCTCCCTCAAGTATGTCCTGTTCAACTTCTCGAAGAGCCTCGTTCGAATTTGCCGGATCCATCTGGTGGGAACGTCGATCGCCAAATTTCGGAGTACTCTCAGCAGCATCCCGGAAAGGACCGTAGAATCCTGATGCATATTTTGCTGCATAGGACATGATTGGCAGTTTCAGAAACTTGTTTTCATCAAGAATTCTTCGAATAGCAGAGACCCTTCCATCGAACATGTCCGAGGGGGCAACCATGTCGGCTCCTGCCTCTGCGTGTGTGAGTGCCTCCTTCGCAAGAAGTTCGATTGATTCGTCGTTGACTATTTCTTCGCCCCGTACAATGCCGCAGTGTCCGTGCGACGTGTATTCACACAGACATACGTCAGTGATAACTGTGAGCTCAGGGATATCCTTCTTGATTGCGCGGATTGCTTGCTGGACAATCCCGTTTGGATCATAGGCTTCGCTGCCGACTTCGTCTTTATGCTCAGGGATTCCAAAGAGAATGATCGCAGGAATTTTGAGAGACCGAACTTCCCGGCATTCCTTTACAGTTTCATCCACGGAAAGTTGGAAGACCCCCGGCATGGATTTCACTTCCTTTCGTACACCCTTTCCTGGAACTACGAACAGCGGATAAATGAAATCATTAGGGGAGAGTTCGGTTTCCCGCACCATCGAACGAAATGACTCCGTCATCCGGAGCCGCCGCAATCGTTTGAAAGTATCCGTATCACTCTTCTGGTAAGAACCCAGAGATGTTTTTGTTTCTTCGATTACCATGGTTGAACTCCTTTCCAATGTCAATCAAAAGGTTGATGATTCTCGAGAAAATTCTGAACGCGGCGAGCAGTCTTGTCGGAATTGATGATGCAATCGCCAACGGAAATGCCGCCGCGGAAATTGCCAGAGACAAACATTCCGGGGTGCCTCTGTTCAAATCGTTCGACCTGCTCGATGATCGAAAGATGCCCCAGATTGTACTGCGGGATCGCGTGTTGCCAGCGGGCAATTCGACGGAATACAGGTTTGCCGCTCACACCCATGATTGAAGACAGTTCTTCCGACACAATACCAACAATTCGTTCATCACTTTCCTCTGTCAGTTCAGGCTGTCTTGAACCCCCCACGAAGGTCGTCAGCGCCGCAAAACCTTGCGGTGCTCTGCCCGGAAAAAGGCTCGAGGACCAAATTGTGCCGAGGATCTTTCGGTGCTCCTTCGCCGGTACTAAGAAACCAAACCCATCAAGAGGCATTCGAATGTCGGATGTCTTGAATCCAAGGAACACTTCTACAACAGGAGGATAGTAAATGTTTTTCAGTGACTCCGCAACGACATTATCAAGAGGTGCAATCAATGGGGCGGTCAAGTATGAAGGAATTGCTGTAATAACCGCATCTGCCAGGAGTTTGAATGGCCTTCCCTTCCTCATTCCTTTGATCTCATACGTCTTACGATCGCGCTTGCCGATCCTTCTTATCCGTTCGGCTGTTGATCCAGTGATTACGTTTGTCCCAAGCGCATCCCCGAGTGTCTCTGGGAAAGTCTGCATTCCGCTTTTGAACGCAAACATCCGCGCGCGATCCTTCGATTGCTCCGCCCTTTTCTTTCGCTCTCGACTTCCCAGGATTTGGCCTTTGATCAGCCCGCCATATTCCTCTTCAAGTGCGTACAATTTCGGGAATGCGGCACGAACACTAAGTTGCTCGGGATTTCCGGCGTAGACTCCTGCGACAAATGGATTGATGGCGTAATCGAGAAATTCTCTTCCTAATCGTCTTTCGACGAATTGAGCAACTGTCTCTTCTGCATCCGCTCGTCCAACGAACGGCTCCTTGAGGAGACGCAGCTTTCCGGGCAAAGTCCAGAGTTTGGACTTAAAGAAGGCCGGAGGAGTCATCGGCAATGCATGAAGCGATCCATCGCGCAGGATGTAGCGGTTATTTCCGACATCGCCTGCGTACACGACCTCGTCGGTCAACTTAAGATCGTTAAAGAGAGTCTTGAATAGGGAAGTGGTCTCCAGGGCACTGTTTGGGCCGGTTTCAACAAGCCAACCGTGATCGTGGACGGTTTGCATCGTTCCGCCAAGATGGCGATCGCGTTCGAGAACCGTCACATCGACGGAAGCTTTGTGAAGCCACCAGGCAGTGGCGAGTCCGCTGATTCCTCCCCCGATGATGAGAACAGATGGACGCGATTTCATGGTTTAATCGGCAAACTTGTTTAGCACGAGATCGCCAAGACATTCAATAAATAGCGCGCTTGATGTCAAAGGAGCAGTCATATCGAAATAGGTTATCCCACGCTCGTGCGCCTGGTGCCTGGCTTCAATATTGATTTCATAAAGTGTTTCAATATGGTCTGTGACAAAAGCTAACGGGTTGACGATCATATGACTGACACCCTGATCGCCGAGTGAATCAATCGTCTGTGTAAGTGAAGGCTCGAGCCATTTTTGCGGACCTACCTTGCTTTGAAAACAGAGATGGTGAGGGAGGCCAAACCTGCCCTGTTCCACGACCAACTCATACGTGCGTCGAATCTGTTGTGAATATGGATCGCCGTCCCGCACGAGCTTCATTGGAGTCCCGTGAGCGCTGAATACCAGATGTACTTTTGATTTCTGGTCTGGTGGCACACGCTGAATCGCTTGTTCGACTCGTTCTACGAGAGAACGGATATACAACGGGTGGTCGAAGTATGGCTCGACAATCTTCGTTGAGATGTGCCGAGCGCCAAGATCGTTCGCCAGTCGATCCCATTCGCGGAGGCTCGATCCGGTCGTCGCTTTCGAATAATGCGGGTACAACGGGAGGAGTACGGCCTCTTGGATTCCTGCTGACAACAGTTTCTTAATTGTTTCTTCTGTGAAAGGATGCCAATACCGCATCGCAATTTCAACGGGGACATCCTGACCCTTCTTCGACAGCAATTCCTTCAGGCTTTCTGCCTGCTTCTGTGTCTCCAAGAGAATGGGGGAGCGTCCGCCGATGTTTCTGTACAATTCCTGAACTTTGGGTGCCCGACGAGTCGAAATGAATCGGGCTAGCGCTCTTCGAAATAGAAATGCCCCGGGCAGATCAATAATATCCGGATCGACAAACAGATTATGCAAGAATGGCTGAACGGCATCAAGAGAGTCTGGCCCGCCCAGCTGAAGTAGTACCACTGCGCGTGAAGCGGAGGATTTCGATGGGGCGCTCATCGCTAGACAGTTTTCGAGAAAATCGGTTTTTCCTTGATCATCTGATCGAGATAGGCGTCAAAGCACATCGCGATGTTACGGATCACCAACCTTCCCATACCGTTGACGACGATCTTGTCCGGGTGCAACGTCACGAGCCCATCTTCGACAAACGTCTCGAGTTTTGGAAAGCTCTCTTTGAAATACCCATCGAAATCAATACCGAACCTCTTTTCGATTTCACTTTTCTTGAGTTCCATATCGCACATGATTCGCATGATAACCTCTTTGCGGATGTGATCGTCCGCCGTCATTCGATAACCGACGTGTGTCGCAAGAGTATCCTTTTTAAGAACCTCATAATATTCACGAACATTCTTCACGTTCTGTTGATACGTCTCTTTGAAATGGCCGATTGCGGACATTCCGAATCCGTAGAGATCGCATCCCGCTTTTGTGGAATACCCCTGGAAGTTGCGATAGAGCGTTCCATTCCGCTGTGCTATCGCAAGCTCATCGGTCTGCTTGGCAAAATGATCCATCCCAACACTCCAATATCCGGCGTTCAGAAGCATCTCGGTTGTCATCTTGAAGATTTCAAGCTTCAGGTCCGTTTCGGGAAGATCTTCGCCGTGAATCATCTTCTGATGGGGTTTCAACCACGGCACGTGCGCATAGTTGAAAACAGCGATCCTGTCAGGAGCAATATTAATCACGGTATTTACAGTTTTCTCAAATGATGCGAGCGTTTGATATGGCAGGCCATAAATCAAATCCAGATTGATGCTATGGAATCCAAGATCGCGGCTCCAGTCGACGGCGTCGCGCGTGATCGATTCCGGTTGAATACGATTTACCGCTTCCTGTACGCGGATGTCGAAATCCTGCACACCCATACTGATCCGGTTGAAGCCGATCTCGCGAAGGGCCTTCATGTGATCGTAGGTCAATCCCCGAGGATCTATTTCCACACCGGCTTCAATGTCCTTATCGTAATTGAAATGGTCGTGGATGAAAGTACCGACCTCTTTGATTTCATCCGGGCTCAGGTAGGATGGAGTACCGCCTCCCCAATGAAGCTGAACGACCTTCCGATTTTTCGAAATCAACGGCGCAATCATGCTGACTTCACGCATCAGATACTGGTTGTACTCGCGGATTTGTTCTCTGCTGTGCGTGACTAACATCGTACATCCGCAAAAATAGCAGAGTGTATCGCAATAGGGAAAATGGAAATAAAGAGAAATCGGCGAATTACCGTCAGCCCTGTTCGATTCCTCGATGGCCTTTCGATATTCTGGTGCACCGAAGGAGGGCGTGAACGAAGGCGCAGTGGGATAACTCGTATACCGAGGCCCGGGAGCGCTGTACTTCCGAAGCAGCCCGATATCAACAGACTCAAATTGATTCATTGTCGCCTTCTCCAATCTCTCCATTAGTGAAACGCAGTGCTGAATTTCTTGACGGCATTGACGAACGTTTTAACGTTTTCAACCGGAGTCTCGGGCAATATCCCATGGCCGAGATTGAAAATGTGGCCATTGCCCTTTCCAAATTTCTTGAGGACGGTTTTTACGCCCGACTCAATTCTTTCCGGTGTCGAAAACAAAATCGTTGGGTCGAGGTTTCCCTGGAGCGCGACGAAACTCCCCACCATTTCTCTTGCTTTGCCGATGTCCGTTGTCCAGTCAAGTCCGACGACATCGGCACCTGAATTGGCAATCTTCTCGAGCGAGTGGCCGCAATTCTTACAGAACACAATGATAGGAGCGTTGTTGCGTTTGACGGACGAAATAATCCTGTGAATATAGCGCAACGAAAACTCTTCAAACTCTTCCTGCCCAAGAACGCCCCCCCACGTGTCAAATATCTGTATAGCCTGTGCCCCAGCTTCGATTTGTGCGCTCAAATACGAAGTCACAACCGTCGATAGTTTATCCAGCAACGCATGAGCTTCGTGCGGATTAGAGTAGATGAGTTCTTTGATATGCCGAAAGTCTCTCGGATTGCGCCCTTCCACCATGTAGGATGCTATCGTCCACGGTGCACCGGCAAACCCAATGAGCGGCACTTTGTTGTTCAACCGTTTCCGTGCAAGCCGAATTGCATCGAAAACATATCCTAACGATGAGCATGCGTTTTGCACTGAAAGCTTGTCTATGTCCGACTTTGATCGAACAGGAGAGGGAAAGCGCGGCCCTCCTTTTCCCTCTTCCACGACGAGTTGCATCCCCATCGCTTCCGGAACAACCAGGATGTCGGAAAATATTATTGCTGCGTCCACACCGATGAGGTCGACCGGTTGGACGGTCACTTCTGCGGCCAGGTCTGGCGTCTTGCAGAGCGTCAGGAAATCGGCTTTCGCGCGGATTGCACGGTATTCTGGAAGATACCTACCTGCCTGGCGCATGAACCAGACCGGCGTCCGATCCACTTCTTCACGTCTGCACGCCTTCAGGAACAAGTTATTTGCTGGCTCTGACTGGATCATAAACTGCTATCATTTATTGTCTGTGGTATCGAACGATTGCCTCAACCATATCAGCTGAGGTCGGTCTCGGCGCAATGATGTGGACCGGCAATCCAGCTTCTCTTGCGGCTGCCTCCGTGCTTGTACCAATCACCGCGACGATCCTCGACGAGACCAACTCAGAAGGAACCAGAGTGATGAGGTTCTTTACGCTCGAAGGACTGAAAAAGGAAACGACATCAATTGGGTCCTTCTCGAATTTCTCACGGATTGATTTCGGATCAGCGTCTCGGGGTACGATGGTGTCGTATACCGTTATTTCAATGATATCGGTTCCATTCGATCGCAACATTTCCGTAAGTGCCTCGTTTGCCAAATTTCCCTGAGGAAACAAGAACCGTTTTCCACGGAGTGGTAATCGGAGCAACGCCTCTGCCAATTGTTTTCCACTCGTCACGCCTGGAAGGGAGATTGGTGTGATTCCTTCTGCAACCAGTGCCTCACCGGTTTTCGTACCTACAACGTAGAAGTCTTTCTTGCCAAGCACTTTTCCGGCAGAGTCGCTCCCTTGAAGGAGCAAGCGTCCGAAGAACGCCTGAACAGCATTCGCACTTGTGAAGATAAACGCGTCGAATGTACCGATGTCGTCAATCGCAGTATCACAAGCTTTCCAGGACTCTGGCGATATAATCTGAATGGTGGGAATGAAAACAACTTTTGCGCCTTGTTCGTTCAGGAGGTGAGCAAATTCTTCTGCCTGATCTTTCGGTCGAGTGACGAGAATTGTCTTTCCGTGAAGCGGCAATTCTGTAGCAACCACACTTCCGGGTTTATCCTTTGGATTCGTCACGCATTCTCCTGACGAATCTCATCAAGGATGGTTTCTCCGCCATCCGATAGAAGCTTCTCAGCCAACGAAACACCCAATTGCTCCGATTTATCGGGGCTGCCTTGTATCGATGAGCGGACCGATCGCTTTCCATCAAGACTTCCGATGATCGCATCCAATCGAAATGTACCATTCTCGACTCTCCCGTATGCCCCAATCGGAATTTGACACCCTCCTTCAAGCCGTCGAAGTAGGGCACGTTCGCCCTGCGTTGCCTGGCGTGTCAGAATATGGTCAAGGGGATGTACGAGCGGCAGAATACGTTCGTCGCTTGAACGTGTTTCGATCGCGAGAGCTCCCTGACCCACGGCCGGCAAGAAACTGGTGGGTGAAAGAACCTCGGTAATTAATTCTGAGCGTCCCAGGCGAGTTATTCCTGCTTTTGCCAAAAGCATGCCATCCCAATTGGACACCTTCAACTTCTCGACTCGCGTTCCGAGATTTCCACGTATCTCTGCAATCGTAAGATCAGGCCGCATTTGGAGGAGCTGACATCTTCGCCTCAGGCTTCCGGTAGCAATTGTTCCATTCTTCGGAACGTTTGCGAGGCCTCTATACTTTTTATTCGGATGTGCTATGAACACATCACTCACATCCTCCCGCTCGCAAATAGCGGTGATGATCAAGCCATCTTCGGTGTGAGTCGGCATGTCTTTCAGACTATGAACAGCCACATCAATGCGACGATCGAGAAGAGCTCGTTCAAGTTCCTTTGTGAAGAGTCCTTTGTCGCCGATTTTTGAAAGAGGAGCATCAAGCATCTTGTCACCTTGTGTCTTGATGACCTTGAGTTCAATTCGTATTGAAGGGTGCAGTTTCGTCAGCTGTTGTTGCACCCAACGCGTTTGCCATAGTGCGAGCTCGCTTCCCCGTGTGCCAATGATCATGGTGGACTGGTCGCTCACAGATTTCGGTCCTGCTCTGGCTTGTTCTGAACGGGCTCGTTCTTGTGGAGGCCGAAGAGTCCTCTGATGATGTGGATCTTCTTGTGACTTTCTTCGGCACTTTCACCGTTTCCATTCTTGAGATTTGTTGTCGGCAAATGCAGCAGCTTGTTGACGATGCGCTTTGTCACGAGATCGACCAATTCCCGGTCTTGCTCTGAAAACCGGTTGATATGTTTCTTAACTTCATCTGAACGAACGGATTCGAAGAACTCCCGAAGATCGCTTATGGTGGGACTCACCTGGAGCGACTCGAGCCAATGACGCATGCCGATGAGCTCCTCCAGGATAATTTTATTGACAGCGGCAATTTCTGATTTGCGCCGCGTGAGATTCTGATCGACGATCCTGGAAAGTGAATCCACGTCGTGGAGGAAAACGTTCTCGAGCTTGTTCACATCCGGATGCACGTTTCGAGGGACACCAATGTCGATGACAAGCAGGGGAGCGTTGGACCTGGCTTTCATAACACGTCGAAGCTGGTCGGGCGTCAGAATATACTGTGGGCTGCTGACAGACGTGATCAGCACATCGATGTCGAGTAGTGAGGGTTCTAATTGATCGAATTCAACGACATTCCCTCCGAGATCCTGGACAAGCTCTTCCGCCTTTGCACGGGTTCGGTTTGCAATAGATAGTGATGCAATACCACGACCGACAAGGTTTTTTGCCGCCAGCTCGCCGGTTTCTCCGGCTCCAACCAATAGTGCTCTTTTCTCCGACAGGTTCGAAAAAATCTTGTTCGCGAGTTCGACAGCTGCATAACCTACAGACACTGCGCCTTCACAGATCGTTGTTTCTGTTCGCGCGCGTTTTCCGACACGCAGTGCAGTCTGAACAAGTCGATTAAGGAACACTCCGATGGTGCGTTCGGCGGATGCAAGGTTGTAGTGGCTCTTGATCTGATTCAGAATTTGGATATCCCCGATCACCATGGAGTCGATGCCGCTCGCAACCTTGAACAGATGCGCTGCGGCCTTGCAACCGTAGAACTGATACAAATGTTGCGGCATTACGCTCTGGGAAGCGGATTTGAGGCCCACGAGGACATCGCAGGCGCCTTTGAGATTCGCACTGGCGTTGCCGGGGATCTTCTGGACATCGACGATTCCGTACAATTCCGTACGGTTGCACGTGGAGACAATGAAACATTCCGTAAAGAACTGGTCTTTCAGTTGTGCAAGGGCATGGGGAAGCTCGGCGTCCGAGAACCATAGCTTTTCTCGCACGTCCAGGAGTGCCGTCCTGTGATTGATCCCTATAAGAGCCAGATTCATATCGGTTCTCGAGAACTCCGGTGCTTTCGCATTCTAATAGAAATTGTGAAATCCGCTCAAGAACAGGTTGACGACCGTCAGTGAAAGCATCGTCACGACAAAACCAACAATCGAAAGAACCATGAGTTTTCTGCCCTGCCATCCGATCGATCTCTTTGCCAGTAATCCGATGCCATACGTGAGCCAGATGACGATCGTGCCGACAAGCTTTGGATCAAAATATGAGTAGTGTTCGAACGCTCTCGGCAGCCAAACGACACCGACAATGATAGCCACCGTCAGGAGTACAAAGCCGATGACCACAGAAACGGTAGCCATCCTTTCGAGTTTCTCCAGGTCCGGAAGGTTATCATAAATCACGCCGAATCGATTGGACTTGATGTGATGATATAACATGATATAGAGAAAGCCATAGACGGCTGAAAGCGCAAATGCCGAATATCCCAGAAGCGCGCTCGCGACGTGGAATCCCAGCAAGTTGCTGCGTAGGATAGGGTTCGCGTTAGCCAGATCCTGGATGAGCACGGTGGAGAGCAGCTGGAAGAAAAAAGAAATGACGAGCACAAAATAGCCTGTGCTTTTCACTTTCGTTATGTATTCAATCGTCAGATAAGAGAGTGCTGTCGTGAAGGCAAGAACGGAAAGGATTTCGTAAATATTCGTAATGGGAGGATGTCCAAAATAAATGGTCCTCGCAATGAGATACAACGTGTGAGAGCCGACCGTAAATACAAGTAGAGGCGTCTTTACCTTCTTCGCGAAGGCGGAATTCCGGAAAAAGGCCTTCGCATAACTCCATACCGTGATCCAATAGAGAACCGGAAGCAGGTAATTGAAATAAAGGATGAAAATCTTCATCTTATGTTCTTCGCGTAGACAATCTGAATTTTCAGTTTCATTGGGTGAATTGCTTCATCATAGCATGATGCCAAAAAAACAAAACCAGGTGTTCGAGACACCTGGTTTTTCTGGCTGATAAGCCGTTCTTACGTTATCGGAGCAAACCTCATCATAATTAAAACAAGAAAACCCGAGGTGAGTTCCTCGGGTTTTTTGCGTTTCACGAGTCCCGCTGCAACGTGAAATCTGACGGGACAACCCTCTCACTACGAGCATCGGAACATTCCGGCAATAACCTTCCCCGGAATATCTTTGGCTCCGCGAGTAGGACTCGAACCTACAACCCTGCGGTTAACAGCCGCATGCTCTACCATTGAGCTATCGCGGAATCATTTGTGAAGAACGGTGCAATAGCCGCATGTTGAGAACCGACACCGAAAGTGGCGGATCGAAATCCCGCAGTTGTTTTGCGGGACTCTACCATTGAGCTATCGCGGAATCAAACAACTCATAAACTAAGGTGCGGTTCCAGACAGTACAAAAGCTCGCGAGCAAATTCCTCACGAGCTTCTCCAAGTAATATATCGGCAAATTGTCCGAAAGTCAAGGAACCTGTTGCGTTGACTTTCCCTCCTTTTCCGGATATATTCAAACAACAATTGATGACAACGAGGAGCTTGACATGTTCAAAGGCGGTGTTCCAAACATGCAATCGATGATGAAGCAGGTTCAGAAGATGCAGGAGCGAGTCGCCCAGGTCCAGGCGGAATTGGAGGCCAAGACGGTGACGGCGGAGGCAGGTGGGGGAATGGTGAAGGTCTCAGCGAATGGGAAACAACAAATACTCAAGATTGATATTGAAAAAGAAGTCGTTAATCCGGAAGAGAAAGATATGCTCGAAGATCTGGTCGTTGCCGCAGTAAATCAGGCGTTGGAGCGCGCAGCAGCGATGGCGCAGGAAGAGATGCAAAAAGCCACGAACGGAATGCTTCCCAATATCCCCGGCCTTAATCTTCCCGGCATGTAGCCTGGAGAAATTTTCGAGATTCTTCCGGAAACATCCGGTTTGAAATCTCGGAACGCTTACCAAACTATGTTTTATACCGCAGAATCCATTGAACATCTCGCCGAGCAGTTTGCTCAGCTTCCCGGCATCGGTCGAAAGACCGCGCATCGGCTGGCTCTTTATGTGCTCAAATTGAGCAGGGATGAGGTGGTGGCATTTGCAAAAGCACTGGTCGATGTCAAAGACAAGGTTCGCTATTGCTCTATCTGTTCGAACATTACGGAGACAGACCCATGCGGCATTTGCTCCAATCCAAAGCGGGAACAGACTTCCATTTGTGTCGTCGAAGAACCAAACGATGTCTTGGCGATCGAAAAGACTCACGAGTTTAAGGGACTCTATCACGTGTTGGGAGGGGCGCTCTCACCTCTCGATGGAGTCGGCCCCGAGGATCTGCGCGTGAAAGAATTGCTGCAACGGATGAGCGACTCGGTAGAAGAAGTCATCCTCGCGATGAATCCCAATGTCGAAGGCGAAGCCACCACACTCTACCTTTCGAAACTGTTGAAACCTCTGACTGTGAAGGTGACGCGCATCGCCCGAGGTCTACCGGTTGGCTCGGATCTTGAGTTTGCGGATGAAGCAACGCTTTCGCGGGCGCTTGAAGGAAGGATTACGCTCTGACGCGTGGAGACAAGACACTCTACATTGGCCGTGCTGCTGACGACCCTTCTCCTGTCATCCTGCAACATCTTCGAAACCCGAACCCCTGAATCGCCGGCGCAGACAAGTTCCAACTACAAACCTCCCATCAATGCGTCGGATGTGTTCGACAACATGCAGAACGCGTTTTCGGATCTGAATACGGTCAACTATCTGAAGTCGTTCTCGGATTCGACAACATCCGGCCGGACTTTTGTGTTTGAACCGTCTCCGCAAGCGCGCTCGCAGTACATCGGCGTCTTTATCAACTGGACAAGACAATCTGAGCAACAATACTTTGACAATATGCGATCGAAAATCGCACCGGGCTCGACAGCCTCCCTGAGCTTTACGCTCAACCCGACCAGCATCCAGTCCGATTCCGCTCAATATGATGCCGACTACCAATTGACGGTACCGCACACGCAGGCAAACATTCCGAAGGTATTTCAAGGCCGGGCTCAATTCTTTCTTATCAAGGACCCGGTGAGTAGCACGTGGAACATATGGCGCTGGACAGATTTGAGAAACGCTCAAAACGATACGAGCTGGAGCGATTTGAAAGGGGCGTTTGCTCAATGACTCCAAGGGAGAGTCTGACTGTTGCAGGTATTAGAGACAGGCTGCCCTGTCAAACACTTAAGATATTGATTCTCAGATGACCGGTTCAACGATAAAGCCAATTCTGACCATTGTTCCCTTGATTGCAGTGCTAGTCTCCTGCAATCCGTTCGCGCCAGGGCTTGATAACTCACTGACGACAAATTCCATTGACCAGACAACCATCGACGGCGTGTTTCAAAATTTCAAGTACGCGTACACAGTCCGGGATACGAGCATTTACGGTCAGCTAATCGGTTCGGGTTTCACCTTCATTTATCGTGACTACGACCGCGGTGTCGACGTTTCCTGGGGGAGGGATGAAGACATGAGGACGACCTCTGTAATGTTTCAGAATGTGGAGCGTCTGGATTTGGTGTGGAACAACATCGCCGCCTTGTCAACTGACTCGTCGGGAACCCATGCGAGTGTTACTCGGAATTTCAATTTGACTTTCACATTCAATCCGACCGACATAGAGCGAGTCGACGGTTATGCGAGTTTCTCACTTGAACGCCCCCAGCCGAAGAGTCCGTGGAGGATTTTGCGGTGGCAGGATGAGTCCAACTACTAGGGTCATTCTTAATGTTTGAAAGCCTGCGGTCGAGTGGACATTTGACAATTAGTTTTGATTCGTCTTCAACAAGTTCGTATCTTGAAATCGACAGGTACATCATTTCTTCCGTAGTATTGTAGACCAAAACTATGCAGGTCCGCTATCTTGTCAAAGAAGGATTCTCGGGGTTCCAGCGGGCGAAGCTCTCGATGGCCTCGGCCATCATCACCATTTGCATATCTCTCCTCCTCCTCAGTTGTTTTACGATTCTTCTGATCAATGCCAACAATGTTGTCGAATTGCTTCGTGAAAAAGTCGAGATGGAAGCGTTTCTTCAGGGTGATCTCTCTCTGGAAGCAGTTGCAGGCGTAAGGGGCAGGATCGCTTCCCTCAACGGTGTCCGTGAAACCAAGTACGTTTCCAAAGAAGAGGCCGCGGCGATCTTCAAAGATCAATTTGGCGAGGATATTTACAGCGTTTTGAATTTCAATCCTCTGCCCCCTTCGGTCAAGATTTCTTTGAAGACTGGATTCAGGACGCTCAAGGCGGCCTCCGCGGTCTACGATTCTGTTCGGTCAATTGCCGGCGTTGAAGATGTTATTTACAGAAAAGATTTGCTCGAAATGCTCGACAAGCGAGCGGTTGGACTTTTGTGGCTGATGTTTGGCATTGGAGTCTTCGTCACCATATCATCGGTCTTCCTCGTAGCAAACACAATTCGTCTGGCCATCTATTCCAAGCGCACGATTATTCGGACGATGAAGCTTATCGGAGCAACGCGCGGTTTCATCCGAACACCCTTCTTCATCGAAGGACTCGTTCAGGGATTCATAGGAGGATGTGCTTCCGCGGGAGTGGTCTTTGTCATATTTGGGTATCTTGGCCGATGGGTTTCAATCCAGTTATCCGATTTTGTTCGAATCGATCCGTATTACTATGGAATCATTGTGGGCGTTGGATGTCTGCTCGGTGTCATCGGCAGCCTGATTTCGATACGTCGTTTTATCGGCGAAAGTGTTGCGAACTAGCCTCCCCCGGCCGATTGATTTTTCAGCAAATTGTTCATAAAATTTGTGTGTGACAATTCGGTACTTACCCAAGGAGTCATTTCACGCGGACCCATCTGTTCTCTTTCCACATTGCAAAGAATCCCAATCGAAATCGCATATTCACTGACTACTAGCCGGAATCTCTATGAGTAAACTCATTACATTCTATAAATCTTCGATCGGCAAGAAAATTCTGATGAGCCTGACGGGACTGTTCCTGTGTACGTTCCTCATGGAACATTTTGTCGGGAACCTGCTTTTGTTCAAAGAAGACGGAGGAAGAGCCTACGAAGCGTATACAGAATTCTTATTGGGTAACCCTGTAATTCGGTTCGTCGAGATTTTTCTCCTCGTGGGCTTTGTTTTGCACATATTCCTCGGGGTTGTAGTGTGGTGGAAAAACAGGACCTCTCGCTCACACAACTATGTCGAATTCCGATTGAAGGACAATACGCCCCTGGCTTCTCGGATTACTATTTGGACAGGGAGCTTCGTATTCATATTCCTTGTTATTCACTTGAATTCTTTCTTTGTCCCATCGCGCATTACAGACACGAAGGTCCCTTTATATGACCTCGTGGCGCAAGCGTTTCAAAGTCCGTTGTACGATGGTTTCTACATTCTTGCACTCATTCTTCTGGGCTATCATCTGAAACACGGATTCCAATCCGGCTTCCAGACGCTTGGCCTTCTGAACAAGAAATACTCCACGTTGGTGGAGTTATTCGGCATGATATTCTGGCTCATCATTCCCCTTGGATTTGCCTGCATGCCTCTCTATTTCCTATTGATTCATAAACTCGGACCATCTGCGATGACTATCGGAGTTAACTGACCATGAAACTTAACGCAAAAATTCCCGCTGGACCAATTGAACAAAAGTGGACCAAACAGAAATTCAACTATAAGCTCGTCAATCCTTCGAACCGACGTAAGTACAATATTATCGTCGTTGGGAGCGGGCTTGCAGGAGCATCTGCCGCAGCCTCCCTTGGAGAGCTCGGATACAATGTCCACGTCTTCACGTATCACGAATCGCCGAGACGTGCCCACAGCATAGCGGCCCAGGGCGGCATCAACGCCCCGAAGAACTATTCCAATGACGGCGACAGCGTCTATCGCCTCTTCTACGACACCATCAAGGGGGGTGATTATCGCTCCAGAGAAGGGAATGTGTATCGTCTTGCGGAAGTGAGCGGATCCATCATTGATCAATGCGTCGCTCAAGGCGTTCCTTTTGCTCGTGATTATGCGGGTTACCTCGACAATCGGTCATTCGGCGGAGCCCAACTGGCACGTACGTTCTACGCCCGTGGCCAAACGGGCCAACAACTTCTTCTCGGCGCGTACTCGGCATTGAGTCGTCAGATCAAGGCAGGCACGGTGAAGCTCTATGCACGCCGGGAAATGCTTGACCTTGTGGTGATTGAGGGACAAGCGCGCGGGATTGTCGCCCGAAACCTTGTTAATGGAAGGATGGAATCGTATGCCGCTGATGCAGTCGTGCTGGCGACAGGCGGATATAGCAACGCGTTCTATCTTTCCACGAACGCGAAAGCGAGCAATGCGACCGCGATCTGGCGCGCCCACAAGAAAGGTGCATTGTTCGGGAATCCTTGCTTCACTCAGATTCATCCGACCTGCATTCCTTTGACAGGAAGTTATCAATCGAAGCTTACCCTCATGAGCGAAAGTCTGCGCAACGATGGACGCATCTGGGTTCCGAAGAAAAAGGGGGATACTCGTAAGGCGAACGATATTCCCGAGAGTGAGCGCGATTATTATTTGGAACGAATGTATCCTTCGTTTGGAAACCTGGTCCCCCGCGATGTCGCATCGCGACGAGCAAAGGAAATATGCGATAAAGGGATGGGTGTTGGAGAGACCAAACTCGCTGTCTACCTTGATTTGGCAGATGCGATCAAGCGCCTCGGAAAGAACGTGATAGCAGAACGCTACGGGAATCTGTGCGATATGTACAAGTTGATCACAGCAGAGGATCCCTATGAGGTTCCGATGAGAATCTATCCGGCGGTCCATTACACAATGGGCGGGCTTTGGGTTGACTACGATCTCATGGCCACGGTGCCGGGGTTGTTCGTGATCGGGGAAGCGAATTTTTCGGATCACGGTGCAAACAGGCTCGGTGCAAGCGCACTCATGCAGGGTTTGGCTGACGGATATTTCGTGTTGCCGTACACGATGGGTAATTATTTGGGCGGAACGAAATTCAAACCGGTCGATACCAAACACACGGCGTTCCAGCAATCAGAGACAAAGATCACCGAGATGATCAAGAAATTCCTTTCAATCAAGGGGAAGAGAACGGTGGATGAATTCCACATCGCGCTCGGCAAGATCCTGTGGGACTATGTTGGTATGGCTCGGAACAAGGCGGGACTGAAGAAGGCACTCGAAATGATACCAAAATTGCGCGGGGAATTCTGGCGGGACGTAAATGTCGTCGGTAGCGGCAATGAACTGAATGCCGAGCTGGAGAAGGCTGGACGGGTAGCCGATTACTTCGAGCTGAGCGAACTGATGGCACTTGATGCGCTCCATCGCGAAGAGTCATGCGGCGGTCACTTCCGCGAGGAATACCAGACCGAAGAAGGAGAAGCCAAACGCAATGACAAGGCGTTCTCGTATGTCGCGGCGTGGGAATATGCAGGCCCGAACAAGAAACCAATTCTCAACAAAGAACCATTGAAGTTTGAGTACGTCATTCCATCTCAAAGGAGTTATAAGTAATGAACATCACCCTCAAAGTATGGCGCCAACGGAATCCGAATGACACGGGAAGACTCGTCACGTACGAGGCGAAAAACGTTTCTACCCACATGTCCTTCCTGGAAATGCTCGACGTGGTGAACAACGACCTCGTCAAGAAGGGAGAAGATCCGATCGCATTCGACCACGATTGTCGCGAGGGGATTTGTGGCAGTTGCGGTTTGATGATCAACGGAAGAGCTCATGGCCCGGGTCGCGGCATTGCGACGTGCCAACTGCATATGCGCGGCTTCAAGGACGGCGAAGTTATTGTTGTTGAGCCGTGGAGAGCAAATGCGTTCCCCATAATCAAGGATCTCGTGGTAGATCGGACAGCGTTCGAAAGGATCATGCAGGCTGGTGGCTATACCTCTGCAAAGACGGGCGGTGTTCCGGATGGGAATGCGGTTCTTGTGCCGAAGCCGGTTGCCGAAGACGCGATGGATGCAGCGTCGTGCATTGGTTGCGGTGCGTGTGTTGCAGCTTGTCCCAATTCCTCAGCGATGCTCTTTGTTGCCGCAAAAGTCTCTCAGCTTGCGTTGCTCCCTCAGGGCAAAGCAGAACGCACGCAACGTGTCCTGGCAATGGTGGACCAGATGGACAAAGAAGGGTTCGGCAACTGCTCAAACAATTATGCGTGTGAGGCCGAATGTCCGAAAGAGATCAAGGTCACGCACATCGCCCGTATGAACAGGGAATACCTTAGGGCCAACCTGGTCGAAAAATAGGCTGTTCTGCGGACATTGTTTCTCCGCGAGATGACGAAGAAGGCGATTCTTGAATCAAGAATCGCCTTTTTTTGTTCGGAAGGGATTCTGGCGATCTGATTTGCGAGAATTCGAGAATCTAACGCACCAGAGTCATTTTTCCGCTTTTTACAGAGATGCCATTTCTCACTCGATAGACATAGATCCCGCTCGGTAACGCACACGCGTCCAACTTTGTCGAATGTCTCCCCCGCGGTTGCAGACAGTCTACGAGAATGGCCACCTCTAGTCCTAGAATTTTGTAGACCGTCAGTGTGACGTGACCAGAGAGACGAAGATCGTATACAATCGTGGTTGTTGGGAGATCTCGCCAGATGTTGCACGTGGAGTGCGCTCTGGGATCGATTGGGTTATCTTGATAGTCGGGCCTTAATGTGGTACATTTCATTTATGAGAAAGGGATTTCCTGTAGTTCTTGTTGTACTTCTATTGCTCCCCTGTACACTTCTCGCGCAAGATTCCAAAGAAAACTCTGATTTCAAGCTCGCCGTCAGCCTCTATAATGACAAAATGTATGACCTTGCGCTTGAACAGTTCAAGCAATTCACCAACCTGTTTCCGAATTCTACCCAGAGTATCGAGGCCCGCTACTACATCGGTCTGACGCAGCTGAAGCTCAAGAAATTTGACGATGCCCGGTACTCCTTTCAGAATTTTGCACTTGCCTACCCGGACAATATAAAAGCTCCCGATGCGTGGATGAATGTCGCAGAAGTCTATCTGGCGCTGAACAATCTGCACGAGGCTGCCCTTGCATTTGAACGTGTCAAGACCTTCAATCCCAAAAGCAAACAAGCGCCGGGCGCATTATTGAAGGCTGCCGAAAATTATCAGAAAGCGGGTGATCGGGAAGAAGCGAAAAGAGTGTTGCGGATTCTGACCCAGGAGTACTCTGATCCGGATGTCATCCTTCCGGGGCATTTGCAGTATGCCTCACTTCTGATGATAGATAAGGATTATGAAGGGGCCCGGACCGAGTGCAAGAAAGTGGTCGAAGCAACAAAAGACCCCGTCCTTCGACCACAGGCACTCCTGTTGTCGGCTGACGCTCTTTGGAAGCTTGAACGCTTCAGGGAAGCAGAGACAATGCTCAACGAAATTATCGCCAATTACAGGTCGTCACCAGCCTACTTCCAATCCTTATTGCTGCTGGGATCGCTGAAAAAGGAAGCTGGAGATTTCGCAGGCGCAGTAAGCGCTTGGAAAACGCTCGTTGGCGACTCGGTGCGGACTCCGCGTCAGGTCTATCAGGATGCGCTTATGGACCTTGGCGAAGCCAGTTCGCTCAATGGGGATTTTCACAAATCCCTCCAGTATTTTGAGGTGGCTGGAGGTATTATTGCCGCGCGAAGTGGAGAGGCGTGGTTCAGAGCCGGCGAGATGGCGGAACGGACGAAGAATACAAGGAAGATGGCCGAGTATTACAGTCGTGCTGTCAGTGACACCATTTCAATCATCGAAAGACGAAAAGTTCTGATAGGGGGTATGAAAGGTGCGACCAGCGAAAAGGATTATCTCGAATCAGTGAGACTTGCGGATGAGTACAGGACAAAGTATCCTGAAGATGCAAACCTTCCTCGGATTATGTTCGAATCTGCCGGCGTCTGCACCGACGAATTGAAAGACTACCACAAAGCAATCGGTCTGTACGAAGAGATTCTCAAAAAATTTCCGCAAAGTGCCTATGGCGATGATGCTTTGTACGGGCTTGGGATTGCCCTGCGATTTTCAGGTCAGTTAGATGAATCCATCAGGAACCTTGAAAGTCTGGAAAAAAGGTTTCCCAGCAGTGATCTGACTGATCGCGCACGGTCGGAAGCCCGATACATCAGATTGTTCGATTTCAAGAACAAAGAATCCGGCCTTGAGAAGCTTGCGTTACTTGTCGGAGACGTCATCGCCCAACAATCCAAGGGTGACCTTGCCTTTCGGTTGGCGGAGATATACTTCCACGAGCTTCTGGATTTTCGTCAGGCTGCGGCTCAATACCGATTTGCGCTCACCACCGGACTCGAAAGCGATCGTCGGCCGGAAGCCTGGTTCAATCTTGCACGATCGTTCGAAAACTTGAATCTCAGGGATCGTCGATCAAAAGACGATGAATCAGCGACGAAAGATGCGGCCAGCGCAATTGCAGCTTACGATTCGCTATTGACGAAGTATCCTGAGCATTCGTATACAGCAGATGCGGCGTTGGCACAGCTCAATCTGAAAATCCAGCTGACGCCAACCGCAGCAGGATTGAGAAAACTTGGGGCCAACCTCCTTTCAAGCGCTCCCTTCGGCCGTTACAAGGATCGCGCTCTTCTTATGCTCGGTAACGCGTATTTGACGGCGAAAGATCAAGAAGATGCAACATTGGCATTCAAATTGATTGTCGATCAAAGCCCTCAGAGCGAAAGTGCTCCCGAAGCTCTCTTTCAATTCGGCAAAGCATTGATGGGCCTGGCTGATCAGGATTCGGCCGCCGTTGTCCTCAATGCTTTCCTTGATCGATATCCAATTCATCAGAGAAGTGCTGAAGCCGCTTCTACTCTCGCACAGTACGAATCGGGGATGGGAAAAGCAGATCGGGCGAACAGTCTTTATGACCTTCTGGAAAAGAAATATTACTACACCGCCTTTGCGACCGACCTTGACCGCAAGCGCGGTGATGCATACTTCACTGCAGGTAACTATTCCAGGGCGGTGGATTCGTACAAGAGACAGATCCTTCAGATTCAGTCTGACTATTTCGCCTACGTCGAGATTCCGACTGATCTGTTGTACAAAATAGGATATTCGTACGAGAAACTCGGTAACAGCGCGGAAGCAAAACGATACTATTCGCAATATGTCAGCAGAGTGACGGAATCCGACAAGCTCGGACAAGTGTACTATTCCCTGGCTTCCATCGCACGAGGCGAGAACAACACCGAGCTTGCGGGAAAATTCCTGCAGGAGGCGATACGACATACACCGACCTCGTCGGACGAGGCGACCCGACTTGCACTTGAAGCAGCTGAATTGTTGTTCAACGACGGGCACTATGTCGATGCAATTGCCCGGTATGGCGAGGTGGCACAACAGGCCAAGAAGGACAGTCTGCGAGAATATCTCCAGGCGCGCATCGTTGTTTGCTACTTCAGGTTGGATAATATAAAAGAGGCTGACAAACGATCATCGGCGTTTCTCAAAGAACATCCGAAGAGCGAAGGCTATGCTGCGGAATTTGAGTTCGAGCGTGGTCGGTACTTCCTCAGGAAGGATGATTCGGGCAAGGCCCTGGCCAGGTTCGAGAACGTCGTGCGGCAATACAAAGAAACGCGTTTCGTACCGGAAGCGTTGTTCTGGACAGGAAGAATGCTCGAACTGACTGAGAAACCCCACGAGGCAATTACTCTGTACGATTCGGTGGTCAATTACTACCCAAAGAGTACAATAGTGCCCCAGGCTAAACTGAGTCTGGGAAACGTCTACTACAACCTGGAACAGTGGGATTCCGCCGCCCATTACTATAAGACCATCGTTGACAGCGCTTCCCGTTCACCGGATCTTCTGAAGTATGCCATGAATAATCTCGCCTTGACGTTCAAGCAGCTGAAATTGTACGATGCAGCGATGGAACTGGATCGTACGTACATCGAACGATATCCAGACGATAGTGATATTGTTGACAAGAAGATCGACATCGCTGTCCTGTATCAGGACCTTGGTTACTACGACCAGTCGGTCCTCCAGCTTCAGAGTCTGTTGGAGATGGGGAATGCTTCGATAGAAGCCGAGCTTCGGTATTACATGGGCGAGGCTTACTACTATAAAGGGATTTACCAACAGGCAATTCTTGAATTCTTGAAAGTACCATACCTTGTGAGCAAACGTGGAAAAGCAGATTGGATTTCCACTTCGTACTACATGGCTGGCCAATCGTACGAAAAAATGTCCAAATTTGATCTCGCGATGGCAATGTACAAGAAGATCATCGATAGCAGGGATACGGACACCGAATTCAAAACCGCCGCGCAGCGCGAAATCGACAGGGTTCAAACCTTGTTGAGGAAATGAGAACTCAGGCACATGGGATATATCTTTGAATCGGAAATAGAGCAGATCAAGAACGCAGTACATGCCCGCACGATCGGTGAGGGCGAGTCAATTACACTGCGAGCGATTCTCAGCTCCAGGATCCATCCTGCGATCAAAGCATATTTCAAAACAGAAGTCGAGCGGAATCTACAGCACGAACGTCAACTCGAGTCGCGGTCGAAGAAATTTCCGTACTCGATTCCGGAAGTTCTCAGTCTTCAGCATCAGGAAGACCTGCTCTTGATGGTGCATTATCAGTTCAATCAGCATGAATTTGAAACGCTTCTTGACCAGGCGGTACATTTCACCTTCAATTTTCTTTGCAGGCCGCAATTTACCCTTGTAGAATTTCTCTTCGAGAACCAGAGGCATATGTCGATCTCGAGCATCGAGCAGAAGCTAAGTTATTGCGTGGACTATGAATACTATTCGGTCCTCCTCAAGCGCTTCTTCGCAGACCGGGGGTTGATGGAAATCTCGTACGAAGAATTCAAGGATTTGTTGAAAAGAATTGATGGAGAGGTTGTATCCCGTCATTCAAGTCGGGAACTTGCGAATATGACGAAAGCGATCATCGCATTTGTGGAGGCCGTTAGAGACGGATCCCAGGCAAAGGGGCTACCAAGAACGCTTCCCATTAACGCCGCGATTGTTTTCTTCGAAGATAAGGACCTCTCAGAAATCAAGTTGAGGCTCGAATACGAACGGGATCACAACAAACTAATGGAGATTGATTTGTTGCGGCTCGCCGAGATCATCGAAGATGTCCGTTCCATTACTTCGGAACACCCGGTGGAACGAGTGGTGGCGCAAGTGGAGACGAACGAAGCCGGGGTCATCAACGAGCAGCCGCTCAAAGTCTCGATTCAGAAGATTCCCGAGGAAGAAACTGAAGGAAAAAATCAAGACGAAGCAGTCAGAATCGAAGAACAGGTTCCCGTGGTGCCAGCCTTGGAAAGTCAGATTGAGCTTGTCTCCACGAAGCCGACCGAAGCCGCAGCTTTAGATTTGCCGGAAATCTCATCGCTGTTATCACCATCCGAAGCGAAAAAAATTCTCAAGTCGATATTTCACAAGGACAAAGACGAATTCCAGGCTACCATGGACGCCCTGGACCGGGCCGGATCGTGGGAAGAAGCGTCGCTGATTCTGGATGATTTGTTCCTTGTCAGGGATGTTAGTCCGCAATCGAAGCTGGCGATTGTGTTGACGGAAAAGACATACGAACGATACGGGTCGAAGAAAGACCAGAATTATTAAACCTTTCCTATTGACGTTTTCCACCTATGCAATTCATTGATGAAGCAAGGATCAGCGTAAAGGCTGGTGACGGAGGGAACGGTGTCATCAGTTTTCGGCGCGAAAAATTCATACCAAAGGGAGGTCCCGATGGAGGAAATGGCGGGAATGGCGGGAGTGTGATCATTCACGCCGATCGGCAGTTGAACACGCTTCTGGATTACAGGTACCAACGAATTTACCAGGCGCAACGGGGAGAGAATGGCCGGGGGAAGAACCAGTACGGAAAATATGGCGAAGATATTCACCTTGGCGTTCCGTGCGGCACCATTATCAAGAATGCGGAAACGAATGAGGTGCTTGCAGATCTGACTAATAATGGCGAAGAAGTCATCATTGCCAAGGGCGGAAAAGGAGGAAAAGGAAACGCGGAATTCGCCACCTCGACCAATCAAGCTCCTCGTGTGGCTGAACAAGGAACCAAAGGAGAGAAACAAGAGTTACTGCTTGAGTTGAAATTGCTTGCCGATGTGGGATTGGTCGGCTTTCCAAATGCTGGGAAATCAACCCTCATCTCTGTACTGTCCGCGGCGAGGCCAAAGATTGCAGATTATCCGTTCACAACGCTCATTCCAAATCTTGGAATTGTGCGTGTAGGGGAGGGAAAGAATTTCACGATGGCTGATATTCCCGGCCTCATCGAAGGCGCGCACCTGGGAAAAGGTCTGGGGATCCAGTTCCTGCGTCATATTGAGCGCACCAAGGTGTTGGTGTTTCTCATCGAGTCGACGAGCCAGAATATCAAGGAAGACTATGAGATACTTCTCGGAGAGCTTAGGGAGTACAGCAAATCGTTGATCGACAAGCCACGCATCGTCGCGATCACAAAGATGGACATTGCCGATACGGAGATCAGGAAACGGGTGAAGAAAATAAAAATTGGCCAGAGAATCCAGGTTGTTCCAATCTCAGCCGTGACGAACGATGGAATCAAGGTTCTTGTCGAACAAATGTGGAAACTCGTGAGGAGGAACGCCTAAGCTGAATACGCGCCGCAAATTCCTGACGATGCTCGGGATCGCAGTACCCGGTACCCTCATCGGTCAGGAGAGACAGTTGAAGCGATCGCGCTGGGATTTGATTTTCGGCGGTGGGGAGACAACCAAGCCAAGATTCAAGCCTGAACCTTCGACCTGGAGTGACAATACGATAACGGCGGCGTGGATCGGACACTCCACCGTGCTGATTAATTTTTACGGGACGAAGATCATAACTGATCCGGTGTTCTCCAATAGAATTGGACTCAACATCCTCGGCCTGGCATCGATTGGTCCCAAGCGTCTTGTCGAACCTGCTCTGACGATCGATGAGCTCCCTCCTATTGATCTGATCCTGCTCTCTCATGCACACATGGATCATCTCGATTTACCTTCATTGGCACAGTTCAAGACCGAAATTCCTCTCGTACTATCCAAAAATAACGCGGATGTCATCGATGGGTTGTCAAAAAAAGAAGTCCACGAGCTGGATTGGGGTGAAAAGACCTCGGTTTGCGGCATTGAGATCGAAGCGCTTCAGGTGAAGCACTTCGGTTGGAGGTGGCCGTGGGAAGAAGATCGTTCACGTGGCAACTGGTCAGGCAGAAGTTACAATGCGTACCTCCTGAAGAAGAATGACAAATACATCCTCTTCGGCGGTGACACGTCGCTCCAGGATTTTTTCAGAGTTTTCGGGGAAAGGGGTATTACGGTTGAGGTAGCGATGATGCCAATCGGTGCTTACGATCCCTGGATTCAGAATCACTGCAATCCGGAACAGGCCGTCGCGATGGCCAATCAGGCGAATGCAAAATACATTTTTCCAATGCACTGGGGAACGTTTATACAGAGCGACGAGCCTGCGATGGAACCCATCGAGCGATTCAAGAAAGCCCTGAATGCGACTCCAGACCGGATCGCTCTGGAGTCGCACGGGCAAACTTGGATTCTCCCCGAAAAATCCACAGTGGGCTGAAGCCTTGTCAAGGTAGCATTGTTTACTTCTTAATCCCTCCAGCTCGTTCCGGCCCTTTCATTTGCGGCCACGGCCGTGGTTGACCAGTCTTCTCGTTGATCGGCATGATCCGCTTCGCGCGCGAGACCGTCGTCGTGTCTTCCGACGCCAGGTACGCCAGGCACGCAGTCAGGATAACATTGTTCCTAAGATCATCGAAGACCAGTTTGTCGTAGGTGTCCCGGTTCGTGTGCCATGTATAAGCACCGTAGTCCCACGAGTTGGATCCAAGACCGAATCCTGGCGCGCTCTCAACGACAAACGAGGCATTGTCGGTCCCACCTCCCCCTGGTATTCCGGGAAAATCCAATTTGATATTTCCTGTTACCTCTTGCGGAATGCGAGATATCCAACGAGCCAACGATTCCCCACCATCGATGAAGCCCTGTGCCGACATCGAAACGACCCTGCCGGTCCCGTTGTCTTGATTGAACAAAGCCTGCAGGTTCTTGATAATCTCGGGATGATCCTCAACGAATGCCTTCGATCCGTTGAGTCCCTGTTCCTCGCTGCTCCAGTGCCCCACGAGAATTGTCCGCTTTGGATGAGGATAGTATTTCTGAAGTAATCGCATTGTTTCCATCATCACGATTGTCCCGGTTCCATTGTCGGTCGCCCCGGATGCTGCATCCCACGAATCGAAATGTGCTGAAAGCATCACGTATTCATGCGGTTTCTCAGTACCGGGGATCATTCCAATGATGTTCGAAGTTGGTGTTTCACCGAGAAACTTCGAGTCCGTAAAGACCCGAACCACAGGCTGGTCTCCGTATTCAACAAACCGATACAGCAAATTGTAATCCTCGAGACTCAAATCAACTGCAGGTATGGATGTTGTCCTCGTACCGAACACCCGGTAGGTACCCAAGCCTCCCGACCAGCGTGATATGAATACACCTGCGGCTCCTGAGGCCTCAAGGACTTCAGGCAACGTGTCTGCCTTGAATCCTGTGCGCCGGATCCGGTCATTCCACTGATCAGTCATCCTCTTGCGTTCTGCCTTAAGACTGTCGTACGATTTCGGCAAAGCGAATTCCTCCCAGTCTTTGTCCGGCCTGCCGGTTGGCTGCGGCTGCGAAATAAGCACGAACTTTCCTTTGACGGTCGGCAGCCATTTCAGAAATGCCAAAGATTCCGTCGCATCGTTCAGGACAATCACGCCGCCGGTTACTCCTGCTTTCTTCGTTGGTGGACACCATGCCTCGGCGGTTCCTTCGAGCGTACGGACGCGAGGCTCAAGCAGGTCGATATGAGTAACCCCGCGCTCCCACCCCTTCCATTTCCCCCACGCTTCATTCTTCGCTTCGATGCCCCAGCTTTTGTATTTTGCCATAGCCCAATCCCCAGCCTTGCTGAGTTGCGGTGTTCCCACGAGGCGGGGGCCAATAACGTCGAACAATTGATGCGCTAGAACCTCAAGCTGTGAACTGTCCACCGCTTCTTTCCAAATTTCTTTAATGACGGGATCATTTGTCGGGAAGGTCTGGCTTGCCACAGGTACTGCGACGATGATAAGAGACAATATGACCACGCAGTTTTGAATGAGTGTTTTCATGTTTCTATCCGAATTGTGAGAAGAGTCTGGGGATTTGGTCGATAGAGTAAACGAAGACAACGTGAAGTTGTTTCGCCGGCGAGGTCTAAGAGTACTCCATATTGATTTCTTCCACATCGCCGTTGGAAGAAACGATCTCTGCGGGACAGCGGGGCAGAGACCGTAAGAACACCTGGCCGTACTGTTTCGTCAGAAGTCGTGAATCGAGGATTGTTATCGTTCCCCGGTCGGTCTTGTTGCGAATCAATCTACCAACTCCCTGCCGGAGTTTCAAGACCGCTTCGGGCAGCGTAAATTCCATAAATGGATTACCACCGTTTTCCTTGATCAAATCCATTTTCGCCTCGATCAGTGGCTGATCGGGGACAGTGAAGGGAAGCCGCGTGATGATGACGTGTTCAAGAGCCTCGCCGGGTACATCGATGCCCATCCAAAAGCTATCCAGTCCGAAAAGGACCGAATGTATATCACGCCTGAATTCTTCCAACAAAGCGTGACGTTGGCTACCCTGATCCTGAACCAACAAGGTGTATCCTTCGTCCGCGATTTCACGGGCACAGGCTTCTTTCATTTTTCTCAATAGACTGGAGCTTGTGAAGAGGACGAGCGCCCTGCCTTTACTGCGTCTGATGGATTTGATAATCCATTGAGGCAGATCGTTTTCGTAACCGGCTTGATCGGGAGGAGGAATGTCGCGCGCGACGACAATTCTCATCTGACGTTCGAAATTAAACGGAGTATCCAAAATGACCTTGCGAGCATCGCGAGCGCCGATACGATTCTGGTAATACTGCAGCGAACCGCCTACGGAAAGAGTTGCGCTTGTGAGGATGACCGAGGAATTGTCCCTGAAAAGCTTTGGCGCTACGCTGTCTGCGACGCTCGTTGGTGCCGCATTCAAGATGATGTTGGGGAATCGTCCCTGTGTCTGTTCGATCCAATATGTAAGCGAAGGGTCTTTCTGGCTAATGAATTCATCGAGCAGGACTTCCGCCTCCCACAGCAGTCTGCGAGCGGCAGCGAATTCCTCTTTCTGAATCTCCAGTTTTTCGACTGATTCAAGATCTTTAACGGCTGACTGGAGCTTTTGGAGTGGATTCTCGAGGGAGTTGAACACAAAATGTGGAGTACGGATCCTGAGAGATGATGAGTTGCCTTTTGTCGCGGCCATCAGTCTCTTGATCTCATCAAAGAATGAGTGGGTTGATTCTTCTGTTTGAACGCAGAGATCATTGATGTCCTTCTTTCGCCGTTTTGCCAGGAGTCCTTTTTTTGTCTTGGGATTGTAGAGACGATGAAGCGCGTAGAGAACTTGCGCCTGGGAAAGACTCTTGCCGATTCCGATGCCTGCCACCTGTTCGAGTGTATGTGCCTCGTCAAAGATCACGAAATCGTTTTCGTAGAGGAAATATTCGTCCGACCCCTGGATGGCGAAGAGGCTGAAAAACAAGGCGTGATTAACGACAATAACATCTGCGGTTCGAGCTCGTTCTTTCGCCTGCTGGTAGAAGCAGCTACCGCCGCATTGCTTCGGGCTGCAGATCCCTTGCTCGGAACAAACCTGCTGCCACACATCGTGATTCGGCGAAAACGGGATATTTTCCAGGTCTCCATCCGGCGTTTCTGAAGCCCACGCCCGGATCCGCTCGAGGTCCTCTGAGGACTTCTTGTCGAACAACGACTTCTGGTAAGCCAGTGCGTTCCTGAGTCGAGTGGTGCATAAGTAGTTTCTTCTACCCTTTAAGAGTACGAAGGAAAATTTGCGTCCCGTAAGCGTTTTGACAAGCGGAATGTCTTTTCGGAAGAGTTGTTCCTGCAGGTTCTTTGTGTAGGTAGAAATGACCGCCTTCCGATTATTGGCAAGTGCGTAAAGAATTGCCGGAACAAGATAGGCAATACTCTTACCGACGCCGGTGGGAGCTTCGATGATGAGATGTTGGGAAGATTCAAGCGACTCTCCGATCACCCGGGCCATTTCAAATTGTTGAGGACGGAATTCGAATCCCGTGGCTGAAGGGATGATGCCATTGGCGGAAAAGAGGGAACTAATTTCTTCTTGAAGATCCATTGGGGGTGAAAGATAAGGATAATTGTCCGCAGCATGGGGAAATTCGTTCTTGACTCAGCCTCAATTAGTCGGTATATTAGACTACAACAATGATCGCGGGGTGGAGCAATTGGTAGCTCGTCGGGCTCATAACCCGAAGGTTGCAGGTTCAAGTCCTGCCCCCGCTACAAAACGATGCGGCCCGCCGAAAGGCGGGCCGTCGTCGTTTTGTCAGTGCCCAAACAGCACTTCGTGTTCTGTTCACCCCGACGATTTCTGTCGGGGCCCCCGCTACTAAGTCTAAAGATAAATCCCAATCGACAAAATCGGTTGGGATTTTTCATTTTCAGGTCGATTCGCCGGGAATTTTTTTTTGATACAGCGCGTTGATGTATTAAATCGATGATTGTCACCATCGCGGACTGTGCGCTTATGGCTTGCGATTCACAAAGGAGGTTTGTAGATTACCGACAGTTATGTTGTTGAGTGAGTTCGGTAGTGCGGAGGGGTAGGCATTGCGATTTCCCTGCGAAGTCTTCTTCTGATTTGAACCACTAGTAACTCGGCTCTATCCTTGGAATAACGTCGACTGTGCTATTTCATGGGCATCTGTCATAGTATGGCTGCACAAAACGCGTGGTCCGGCTTCGGTCATCAGATGACAACTAAATGCAATTCACAATTGGGAGCTCCTATGAGAATGTTCATTTTCTCAATCACGGTCATCGTCTCAATGATTGTCTTGGAGGGCTGCGCATCCTCCTACGTGCTTTCACCCGATAATCTGGCGGCGCAATTAAGGGCAGGCCAGAAGGGCGAATCTGCGGAGCTCGCGACCACCATTTCAGCTCAGGTCCCGAATCGTGACATTGCTGGCTCCGTCGAGAAATTGCTCTGTTCGAACCAGTCGGGGCAATCGATTTGGCTCTATCCAAACGAGAATACCGAGCTTCATATCACGAAACGATCTGGCGAGACGGTGACGATGTACTTTGACACCGTTCTCCTCGAAGGTACGAAGCTGAAAGGGGTGAGTTCGCTTATTCAGAAAACCGAGCAGGAGGTAGATTTGTCGGATATCCTGAAGATCGAGGTATACACAGTAAACTCGAAAACTGAGCCTGTGCATCCTCATTGACGGATTTCTGCAATTTGGGTGCGATTCCTTCAGACCCTTGCTATCCCGTTCGAAGACAACAGGACGCACAAATCGCGCTTCGTGTTCGAACCAGAATCCCAATCGATAAAATCGGTTGGGATTTTTCATTTTTCCAGGATAGCAAATACAGCTGCAGACGATATAGAGTGGGGGAAGTCAGCTGTTCCTTCCAGATTTTGACAATGCGCAGATTGCCTCCACTTGGTCTGTCGTTGACAGTCGCTCGATAACTTGCTACCTTTTGCGCAATAAACAGAACAACCGAGTTCGGCAGAGCGAGGTTGGATGAGATGGAGAAACTTCCGGATTCGAAAGATGACGGAGGTCTTTTTGCTTTTTGGGGGTACGATGGTTGGGCAGACGATATCACACTACAAGATCGTTGAGAAGCTCGGTGAGGGTGGCATGGGTGTAGTGTACAAAGCCGAAGATACGAAACTCAAGCGCACCGTCGCACTCAAGTTTCTTCCGTCCGAATTCTCGCGCGATCCTGATGTCAAGGCCCGCTTCATACACGAAGCACAAGCTGCTTCCGCCCTCCAGCACAATAACATCTGCACCATCCACGACATCGACGAAACTGATGAAGGACAGATGTTCATTTGCATGGATTGCTACGAAGGGGAGACACTGAAACAGCGACTCGAAAGCGGTCCGATTGAAGCTGATGATATTGTCCAGGTGGGGATTCAAATCGCCGATGGGCTGATCAGGGCACACGAGGCCGGGATCGTCCATCGGGACATCAAGCCCGCAAATATCATCCTCACGAAACGCGGAGAGGTCAAGATACTTGATTTCGGGATTGCGAGGCTTGGCGCCACGACACGACTCACCAAGACTCATCATACTCCTGGAACTGCTTCATACATGTCCCCTGAGCAGGTTAGGGGAGAGGAGACGGATCATCGGAGTGACTTGTTCTCCGTTGGAGTCGTGCTCTACGAACTCGTCACCCGCAAGCGTCCCTTTGTTGCAGACCACGAGGCAGCAGTCTTCTACTCGATCCTCAATATGGATCCGAAACCTCCGTCCAAGCTTAATCCCAATATTCAGCCAGGACTGGACAAGATCATCATGCGACTTCTGCAGAAAGATCCGGCAAATCGATACGAGTCAGCCTCTGAGCTGAGTCGTGAACTGAAGCATCTGCTTGGGATGACGACATCCTCGCAAGGAACGATGGCTTCGGCTTTGAAGTCATGGCGTTCTCCGCTTACATACGCTTTGGCAGGTCTTGTCCTCCTATCGGTTCTGTTCGGAATTCCTCCTGTCCGGAATTCGCTGGAAAAGATCGTAGGAATTTCGACTACCCCTGCCGAAAAACTCGTTGCGGTACTCCCCTTCACCAACATCGGGAGCGATCCGACAAATCAAGTGTACTGTGACGGATTCACAGAGATCGTTACCTATGGACTGATGCAGCTTCGATCGCGGGGCGGAACACCATTGTCTGTGGTTCCATCGATCGAAATTCGTGGCGATACCATAAAGACTGCCGAAAAGGCACGCCAGAGATTTGGCGCCACGCTGGTTATAACAGGAATTGTAGAGCGCGACACAGACCAAGTACACATCATCATGAACCTGATTGACGCTCAGAATCTGCGACAACTCAGTTCTAAACCGATCGATGCTCGAAGATTGACGCGCGCTCGGCTTCAAGACACAACAGTCAGCATTCTTGTGGCAATGCTTGATGTGCCCGTTGAACCAACGTCTTTGCACATGGCATCACTTGGTGCTACGAACGTCTCAGATGCAAACGATTTCTATATCCTGGGACGCGGATATCTCTCCGATTTGCATAGAAAAGGAAATGTTGATTTTGCGATACAGCAGTTCGAGAAGGCGCTCAAGGAGGACTCATCATTTGCGTTGGCCTTTGCAGGATTGGGGGAGGCTTATTGGCGCAAATACGAGCTTACAAGGGACCTTCAATGGATTGTGAAGGCGACGGGTTCATGTCTCCGTGCAACGGAACTCAACTCTCAGCTCCCCCAGGTTCGTATGACGCTTGCGTTGATTTACACTGGAACCGGAAAATATGAAGAGGCTGTTTCGGAATACCAGACTATCCTTGAACGGGACTCATCGAATGTCGATGCCCAACGCGGACTGGCAAGTACATACAAGAGCTGGCAAAAATATGACGAAGCCGAAAAAGCATACAAGAAGGCGATTGGTCTGAAGCCGAGTTATTGGGGGGGACATCTTGATCTTGGAAGTTTCTACTATTTTCGCAAGCGTTACGCTGAAGCCGTCGGTGAATTCAAGCGAGTGGTCGATTTGACTCCGGACAATGCTGGAGGGTTTAATGGGTTGGGTGCCTCCTATTTCAAACTTGAGCGTTATGATGAGGCAGAAGAAGCGTTCAAGAAGTCTATCGCCATCGAACCTACATACCGGTTGTACAACAATCTTGCAACGCTCTATTTCGAACAAGGACGATTCAGCGATGCAATTCCAGTCTATGAAAAGGCGCTCGCCATCAATGATCGTGATTATAGAGTCTGGGCAAATCTCGCCTCTGCGTACTACTGGACCGGCCAACGCGACTCCGCCAGGACGCGGTTCGAAAAAACAATAGAACTTGCAGAAGCTCAACGATCTGTCAATCCCAAGGATGCTACAGTTCTGAGCCAGCTCGCAGATTACTATTCAATGCTGGGGAAGAATGCCGAGGCCCTCAACCTTCTCAAACAAGCAATGGCGTTTGCTCCCGAAGATCTCGAAGTGATCTCGAGAGCAGTCGATATCTATGAAATGGTCGGTCTTCGCGCAGAGGCAATTTCCTGGATGGAGGAAGGATTGAAAAAGGGGATCTTGAGAGAAGAGTTTGAGAAAGATCCGGAATTGAAGCAATTGCGAAGCGATAGGCGATATCAAGCGTTGATCAAATGTTACGGCAATAATCCGTGATATTATCGTTCACCATAGAAGGAGATCGTTATGAAAAAGTCCGTTCCGAATCCGACGACAATCGTGGTAAAGAAAGTCTCCGACAACCTCTTCATCGTAGACCCAGGCTTTGTAAACTTGGGTAAGAATCAGACTAGGGTAACATGGAAGAATCAGACTTTGGGTAAGATAGATGTTTTCTTCCCGGCACACGGTGTTACTGGCGCCATCCGTCACATCCATATTGACAAGGACAAAACAGGCGGTATTGATACTGAGTCTGTCGTAGACGGCCACTATCTCTACACAGTCTATTGTCATGAGGGTGGACAATTCGCTGTTGCCGGCTCACATCCCGAAATGATAGTGCCGTAAGATCATTTTTCAGATTACAGCCTTCAGGTGTTGGCCCGATTTTAATCGGAAGCCAATAATAATATCTAAACTGCCGCCAGAACAAATGGACCGCAATAGATTTTTTCCTTCCATTTTTTCTTACGAACATAGCTATTCTCTTCCAGCCATTTTTCCCCGACGACTTCCCCACATTGCCGTTGGGTGCCACCGCACCCGAATTCAAACTCCCTGACATTGATGGGCGTAACTGGACGCTCAAGGACTTTGCGAATACTAAGATTCTCTAAATGTTCAGGGTCTTAGTCCGATTGGATAAGAATATATTCTCATCTGCGCTAGTCGTGTTTACTTCAAGTGAAATCTCTTACCACGCGAAGCAAAACTTGTGATTATCGTCACGGGCAAAGAATTCTGCTTGACTCTCTTTCATTGGTTCTTCATATTTTATTCCCCTGAAATATAGGCCAGAGTACGATCGCAAGATTTCTCAATTGCAGGTCGGCATGAAAGATCGTCTCGCTACTTTTTTGCTGGGTTTTTTTCTCGCCCCGCTTACATCCCAATCGCGGATTCTCCGGACAATCTCATCCCAAGGCGTTTCTCAAAAAAGAGAAATTCTATCTAATAATAATGGTCCTGCAAGTCGGATCCGATCACTCTGTTGTTTTCAAGTAATAAGTGTCCGGCCTCTCAGTCCTATTGGATTGGAGTACATCTTCCTTGTCGATAGTTGTGTTTACTTCATGAGAAATTTCTCACCACGCCAAGCAAGGCTCGTGATTAGTGTCACAAGTATACGGTATTAATTACTCTTTAATCCTTTTGGATGATTACAA
>JADGQA010000250.1 GCA_017882185.1 Bacteroidota bacterium | reverse complement strand
TCGGAGGTTGCTTCGCTGCGCTCGCAATGACAAGCGTCGCCCGTATGGGACAAGGAGATTGCTTCGTCGCTTCGCTCCTCGCAATATTTAGATGGTGAAAAGTAATAAGTGAAAAGCTATGAGCAACCGATTCACCCGCATCACTCATATTCAGCCCATCTGCCTCATCAACTTTTCCATCAGAGAAACGTACACGGGAAGTTTTTCGTAGATCTTCTGCGCAACTTCTTCGTGATACGTGTGGGAGGTCAAATTCCGATCATCGACCGTTCGATCTCCTGAAAAGAAGCCAAGACCATGGTTGTTCACCTTACTTCCGTTTGCGCTGCGATTTTCGAAGTGCGGCCAAATCCGCTTTGTCTTTCGGTCGGCCAGCTTCTTTCTTCGAAGTGATCAGGTGATCGAGTGAGACAACATGCGTCTTGACTCTTCCCAGGCGAACCGCCGATTTCTTCTCATACAGATCATCAAATTTCGCCGTGCCCAGGGAAGTGATCAAATCGATTCGCACGGGTGGAAATCCCAACTGTATCACCATTTCCGGATCAAGAAGATCTCTTTCAGAAATCGTGAGCTTTCCAAAACCGAAATTCTTCAAAACAGCGAGCACCCGTTTCGCATTTTCCTTCGTCGGATTTATCAAGAAATCAATATCACCGGTGTTGCGGGGTTCGGCATAATGTGCCACCGCATACGCCCCGACAAGAAGGTACTCAACGTTCTGAGCGTTTAACAGCCGTATAAACTCTTCGTAATCCTTTTCTACTTTCACGATACTCCCGTTCCTTATGGAACAGTGCAATATATTGTTCGCGCAATATCTGCACGGCGCTGATCCGCTCTTCCGGAGTCTTTGTCCTCCAAAACGCCGCATTCGCGGCCGCTTCGTCAGATCTCTTTATTGTTCTGATTGTTTTGTGCATTCAATTCGAGACCCCTACAGGGATGGTTGAGTTCTGATTTTGGAGTTCTGAGTTCGGAGTTATTGAGTAAAGAGTAAACAGTCAAGAGTGAATGTGAAAAGTTAATGTGAATACCGGATCGTGAGTAGTTAAAGTGCAAACAGTAAACAGTGGAAAAAGGATCTGAAGAACTTTTCATGTCAATTCAGGCTGCGTGATAGTCCGCTGAAGAGCTTCTGAATCTCTATCAATTCTTCTTCGATGGTCTCATATTCTTCTTTTTTCAGGTAACCGAGTCTGAAAGCAATCTCGATTTGAGTGTCCAGTTCGCTCAAAGAACCTAAGGAATCATCCAATGAGTAGCGAACTGACGTTCGCCCCATTTTTACGCCTCCGGCTCAGGAAGTGCAGCTTGTCATTTTTCGTCCTGCGAGTCAGTCCCTCAGCCAAATTGGAGGGTACAGAGATTGCTGCCCGGCGTAATTGAGACTGCAGGGTATATCGCTCTGCCTCTGGGAACGATCCAGTCATTTCGTAGACCTGCAATACAATCTATGCTCCCAATTAGACAAGGACTTCGTCCTTGACGTTCTCACGCCGCCGGCTATGGGGCCGATCATTCATCAACAATCCTCGATCTACCTCCGTTCACCGTTTACTGCCTTTCCCCACGTTTCACGATCCACATATCACGGGCTGTTTTACTTCTCACTTCTCACATTTCACCGGCATTTTGCCTCTACACTCCCTACTCTTCACTTTTATCTCGTTCCTGCAAGCGAGTTCGTTTTTTTCTGCAAAATGTCTTTGGCAATGGTTTGAAGGTCGCTGTATCCATCATCGAACGAGAAATCGGCAATCCACTGAACCCTCGAAAAGAATTCTTTCGGGAATTCGCTCAATAGGACGCTGATATCCAATGGATCGATGAACGTCGCTTTTTGCATCGCCTCGTGAAACACTTGTTCCCACTCAAACTCATATGTTCTGCACAAGAAGAGAATATCAACCGCATCCTTTGGTTCTCTCCGTCCCACTGCGGTAATTTTGTTGGAAAGGATGTTCCACCATCCGTCCACACGCGGAAACTGATCGACCGAATGTGTTGTGCCTGAACGATACGGCACGTCGTTCACAAAATCCACCCTTAACTCTGCACCGTGTGCGCTGCACCGAATCCTTGCAAAATCTTCCCCCCTCTTGTCGATCCTCATCCCAAGACCGGCATGTTCTATTGCACCAAGCGCACGATCAGCCTGGTCGGGAAAATTAACCGCAGCATTCACAAAGAAATCAAGATCGTCCGAAAAACGATGTTGAAGATACCATCGGCTGAGCACCGTTCCGCCCGTCAAGTAAAATTCGGTGTCGCACGCGGCGATCACCGTCAAGACCGCATCTTGCAGGGGATAGAGTTTATCCGAATAGTACTCTTTTTGCAGTGGCATATTTTCTTTTCAGATCGTTCGAATGAATTCTGCCGATCACTGCTTCGGACAGCAGGTCATCCAGATGATCATTTCCTACAAGATCGAGTATTGCATACCAGTTCAACGAAGTAAGGAGACGCGAGTAGAGCCCCGTTCTATCAAGATGTCCGGCCCGTTGAATGTTCCCCCGCAGGAGGTCCTGCAATTCTTCCTCTGAAAAGTCGTAGTCCCAGAAAAGTGTTTTCAACGTGTGTTGTTTTTGGTCCGTTGTCATGGGTTCTGGGTTCGGAGGCCGAAGTTATGAGTTTGGAGTTATTGAGTAAAGAGTAAACAGTGAAGAGTCAACAGTAAATGGTGAGCCGGAGGCCCATAAATGTGACGGGCGAAGCCCGTTTCTATTCAGAACATTGATAGTAAAAAAGTGATCCCGCAAAAAACGCGGGATGCAAAGAGCGCGAAAGTGATACGTGATACATGATACGGATAGAATCATGTCAAATGTGAAACGTAATCCCGCTAAACAGAACGGGACGCAAAAAACGCGAAAGTGAAGAGTAGTAAGCTAAGCGTTATGAGCAACCGATTCACCCGCATCACTCATAATCAGCCCATCTGCTTCATCAACTTTTCCATCAGAGAAACGTACACGGGAAGTTTTTCGTAGATCTTTTGCGCCACTTCCTCGTGATACGTGTGGGAAGTCAAATTCCGATCATCGACCATTTCCAGCGTCTGCACCGTATCAACTTCATCCATGATTCCCGCATTTTTCGCTTCCCGAAAAGTGGACTTCGGTGAATAGCTATGAATCCCCTCTTTCTCGCGAAGATACAATTGAAGATACTTCCAAACTGCCTCAACTGTGTATTCAAATCGTTGAATGGCAGCATCGCGCGTTATTGTCGTATACTCCGAGGTCAAAATATCCCTGAGGCTTTTCAATGCACGAACCGCATCACTTCGTTTGGATGCCAGCAACTCCATTTGTTACCTCCTCCACCAAATGGCAGTCCGCAGTGCAATCTGACGAAATTTCTCGGAAACGGAGGAAAAATCGACCAGGTCAACGTTGTACGGTACATTAAGATTTTCAAGCCTTTCACGCAACAGCACCATCTTCTTTCGATCCCATCCGTCCCTCGGCAGAACCGCCACATCGACATCGGAGGACCGATGGGCCTTGTTGTTTGCCATTGAACCGAACAACGCTATCGATACGTCTTCGCTCGACAAGCCGGCAAGGACGACATCTTTGATCATTTCAATATAGAATTCCGCTGTCCGATTCAAAGGAACACTGCTTTCCATGAACTCTATTTTGTGAAGTGGCTTGCCAGGTAGATTATCGTCACAGCAGATGTAAGAATCGCAAACATGTCCTTGATTGTGATGGCAAGCGACTCGCCTTCGGTCCGTGGTGGTGGTGGTGGCACCTTCGTAATGATGATCGTCGATCCGTCATAGACTGTCGGATCACCCGAGAAGAAGCCAAGCCCGTGTTTCCCCACATTCCCGTTGGGAAATTGCACGAGGGCGTAATTTGCGCTATCCGTCACTCCGCCGGCGCGATCGATATAGTTCCACATATCGTCGCCGTCGATGAAGCTCAGGATACCGGGATTGTTCACCTCACCAACGACCTTCACTGAATTTGGCGATTTGGGAATAGAGACGATGTCTCCTTCGTGTAATATAATGTCATACGAGCCTCCGGGATTCCTGAGTGCCCTCTCAAAATCGACGTTCACACGTTGTCCATCACGCGTCATTCGGCCCCCCAGCAAAAAAGCGGTCTTCTTCACGCCGCCAGCACGCGTAATCAAGTTGGATAAACGCTCATTCGGATACTTTAACGCGTAATCTCCGGCGTGCCGCAATTCCCCATCCAACGTCACCAACTCCTGCAACTTGAACTCCGGGTTTGGCCGCACAAAAACAATGTCGTACCGCTGCAATTGGAACTCCGCCGCCCGTTCGGCTTCTGTCCTGGGCCTGTCCTGTGCAAGCGTTATAGTAAAATCCGGGAGAGTGGCAAATCGAATGTAGACCAACGAGTCCTCTCCCATGCCTTTCGGAACAACGCGCGCAATCTCTGCCTGAAGCATCGATGCATCTTCGGTGTAACCGCCGGCAAGATAAATTGCGTCCCGGAGATTCATGTTCGATGTAAGATGGAATTTTCCCGGCCTTTTGACTTTTCCCCGCACTTCGATCGTGTCGTTCCTCACGATCGCCATATCGATCGAATGAATCACTACTTCATCATCCGGTTGGAGCAGTTGGTTCGCTCCAGGAAGTGTATCCAGTAACGAACCGAGATTGAATGGAATCGTCTTCTTCGTTATGCCGTCAGGGTTGAGCCTTACAAGGTCCGCTCGCGGCAAAAATGTCTCGGAACGGTACATCGAATCCTGTAAACCACCTGCCTTGAATACCAAGTCAAAAAGCGTCAGACTGTCTGCGTAAGGATAGTCACCGGCATGCAGGACGTGGCCATGGATTGAAACATTCCTGTGGGGTGAGATTTCCCATTTTGAATAGATCCTTATGGCGTCGAGAGAATCAAGGCGGATATTGTCGGACGCGTCACCTGCCATTGCGCGCGAGATATTGACATGAATCACCTCGAGCGACTTGTCAGGATGCGTACGAGTAATGTCAGCTCTGTTGGGGTAAGCTTCGGGTCGAAGGCTATCAGCCGCCATGATGAGATCAAAAAGCTTCGGGACCTTCTCGAGCTGGTATTTTCCCGGCCGGTAGACCGCACCTTCGATGGTCACGAGATTACGTGCCGGTTCGGTGATGGGATACGTCGTCACAGCATCCCCGTCTGCCAGCGCATAGTCTTTCCCGTCGTTCAAGATGTTCCGGAAATTGACGTCCTTGACCTCGCGTTCGTTTTCTCCGTGAATACGATCCTTGAGCGGAACAATGTGCTCCACCTGGACTCTCTCAAGGTACGTTGTCGAAAGAGCACCGCCCGCGAA
>JADGQA010000063.1 GCA_017882185.1 Bacteroidota bacterium | reverse complement strand
TTGCTCTTGACCATATCCCAGAAATAGGTGGTTGGAAGATTTATTTCCACTCCTTGATGCTGACGAAGTCTCGGCTCATTAGCAACGCGCAGGAAGAATGCCAACGGAAGGAATGCCAGAGTCGTTAGACCAAGCGGCCAAAAGAACTTTCTATGATATCGTCTGAGTATCATTTGCTTGCCGCCTAACTATGATTAGACCGCACGCCGCAGTGTTGTACTCCAAATCCGGGTGTTAGACTGCGAGACGCAGCATAACATCCACGATCGGAACGAGGGAATTTGACGTGCCACTGAGCGAGAGACTATTGCGAAGCAACTCCCCCGGGGACCAATTTGGACATTCTATCAGCCAACATCAAGGGCCGTCCTCAATCCGGTTCTCAGGAATGAGAACCAGGCAAAAAAAATCCCGCCTCGAACATCAAGGCGGGAACGATCGTGTTCACTTCATTCGCCTACTCTTACTTCTCGCCACCCCCCTCTCTCTTTATTCGTCTCCCTCGTATTACAGAAGCTAGTACTGATATCGCAAGCACCAATGCAACAACCCCAAGCGCGATTCCAATTGGGATGGGCATAATGTCCATGAGCAACATCTTCACGCCTATGAAACTCAGTACGATGGAAAGCCCGATCCTCAGATAGTGAAATAGATCCATCAATCCAGCCAGCGCAAAATAAAGAGATCGCAAGCCCAGGATCGCAAAGACGTTGGAGGTAAAGACTATAAAGGGATCCTGCGAGATCGCGAATACCGCGGGGATGGAATCCGTCGCGAAAACCAAGTCGGTCGTTTCAACGACGATGAGGACAACGACAAGAAGTGTGGCAAATCGACCTTGTTCTGTCTTGACAAAGAATTTATCATTGTGATATCCCGGGGTTACTTTGAAGAATTTTCGGAAGATACGCACGACGATATTATTCTCAGGGTGAACTTCTGATTCCGCGCGCTGGAAGGCCATCTTCAAGCCTGTAAACACCAGGAACAGTCCAAAAATGTAGAGTATCCAGTGAAACTGCTTTATGAGCGACACGCCCACGACAATCAACGCACCCCGCATGATCAAGGCACCAATGATTCCCCAAAACAGAACTTTGTGCTGATACTTGGGCGGGACCTTGAAATAGGAGAAAATGAGCAGGAACACAAAAAGGTTGTCGACACTGAGCGACTTCTCGATGAGATAGCCGGTCAGGAACTGAAGGGCGTACTCGCGTCCGAGGAAGAAGTACACTCCTGCATTGAACAGCAGCGAGAGTGCGATCCAGAAAGCGCTCCAGAGGAGGGACTCCTTGATCTTGATCTCATGCGGTCTTCGATTAAACACGATCAGGTCAAGTGCCAGAAGGCACAGAATCCCGATGATGAATCCAACCCAAAGAAGAAGTTCGTGAGCGATCATGATCCTAATTTCTTATGTCCGAATATTTTTCCGTGTCCAGTAGAAATAGAGCGGCAGCGAGACGAGAAGAAGAACAATCCCAATCATCGCATTGCGCGTATCTTCGACCAGCGTGTTGTAAAGGAACCATCCTGCAATCGCCACAAAGAGAAGCGTTGCGTATGGGTATCCCCAGGCCTTATAGGGACGGACGGCATCCGGCATTTTCTTGCGAAGAACAATGACGCTCAAGGCCGTCAGGGCATAGAAACCCCACGATCCGAACACAACGTACGAAGTAATCTGGTCATAAGTACCGCTTAAGGTCAGCAATGAACCCCAAACACCCATAGTGATGATCGCAATGTAAGGACTTCGGTAGCGAGGGTGCACTTTGCCTAAAGACTTCGCGATCGTGCCGTCGACCGCAGCCGCATAGAGTGATCGCGGACCGCCAAGAAGCATCCCATTCGTCGTGCCGAATGCTGAACACATAATCCCAACAACCACGAGTGAAGCCCCAACAGGACCAAGTACTATTTGCGCCACATCGCCCGCGATCCGTCCGGAAGTGGACATGACATCAAGTGGAATTACGAAAGCATAGGCAAGATTTGCCAGCAGATACAACGTGATGACGGCAATGGTTCCGATCAGCAGTGACCACGGGACATTTCTTTCAGGGTTCTTGAATTCTCCTGCGGTCAATGTGACATCAATCCATCCATCATAGGCCCATAATGCAGAAATCATGGCCAACCCAAAGGCCGAAAACATCTCACTCCCCCAATGACCGGGCCACCACGGCAGAAAATTCTGCGTGCTTCCTTTGCCGGAGAGAAACGCTGCCAGGATCAATCCGACAAGAGCAAGTACTTTCGCACTCGTAAAAATAATCATCACCCATCCGCCAAGTTTCACTCCACGGACGTTGATGATGGTGACGAGCACGATCGTCGCAATTGCAATGAGTTGAACCCAGCCAAATCCGACGGGGCTGCCGAAGATCGATGACCCGAATGTGAAGAACGTATTTTGTTGAGTTATTGCCGGGATAAAATATCCGAGATAGGTGGCGAATGCAACTGCGATTGCAGCCGCAGAGCCAGCCTTGTTAATGAAGAAGTCATTCCAACTGAAGAGAAACCCCCATATCCGACCGAAGCTGTGGCTCAAATAAACATATGGTCCTCCTGCCTGCGGCAACACCGCGCTGAGCTCAGCCAAAGTAAGAGCGCCGAACAGCGTGAGCATACCTGCGACAATCCACACCAGCATGATCGGACCCATCGCATGAAGGTGGCCTGCGATAGTGGCCGGGACAAGGAATATTCCGGAGCCAATGATGCAGCCGATCTGGATCGCAATGCCTTCGCGCAGGCCGAGTACCCGGAGAAGCGATGACCTGTTCTGTGTGGAATCGGAGTTCATGCCGCCGGGTCTTCGTCCAACATGTTAGACCGTTGCCTGTTCCGCCGTGAGATTCTTCTTGTAGTAGAGATAGACTGGCACGCCAAGAAGCAACAGAACCAATCCGACGATGGAATCGGCTGTCTGCTCCACGAGCGTATTGAGGACAAACCAGGTTGCAACAAGAATGAAGAGCGAGGGAACGATCGGATAGCCCGGGACGCCGTAGGAACGTTCCGCGTTCGGCATTTTCTTTCTGAGGAGGAAAATGCCGGCAGCGCCCAATGCGTAGAAGATCCATCCCGCAAAAATGACGTAGGTGAACAATTGGTCATAGGTTCCGGACAGTGTTAGCAGCGAGGCCCAGACGCCCTGCACGATAAGAGACTTACCGGGCGTGTGGTACTTTGGCGTGACGTCGCCGAGAGGCTTGTAGAACAGTTTATCCTTCGCCATGGCGTACGTAACACGAGCGGCAGTGAGAACGGTGGCGTTGACGGTCCCGAATGTCGAGACCATGACCGCGGCGGCGATCATCGCTCCGCCCATCGGTCCCACGATTCGCTCCATCACATCGGAAGCGACGAGATTGGATTTTGCAATCTCTTCGATCGGCAGGATGTACAAATACGCAAGATTGGTGACGACGTATACGAAGATGACGCCGACCGTTCCCAACATCAGCGCAAGCGGTACGTTTCGCTTTGGGTTGGTGACTTCGCCGGCGACGAAGCTGATGTTATTCCATCCCTCATACGCCCACAACGTCGCGATCATAGCGACGCCAAACGAGGCGAGCAACGAACCGCTGTGTGGCGACCCCCAAAGAGGGAAAAAATGATCCGTACTCCCGTGCCCGATCGTGAACGCAAGGCCCACGATCACCGCAATGGCGGCAAGTTTCATGTAGGTGAAGACGTCCGAGACGAACGCTCCCCAGCGGACGCCGAAGTAGTTGACGGCCGTGAGGACGGAAATGGCACCGATGGCGGCGAATTTCACGCCAATGTCTTTGAAAGGAAATATGTTTCCGAGCAACGGAAGTTTCCAGGCTTCAAGGGATGCACTCAGATGCGGGAGCGGTACGAGCCGGTCGAAATACAATCCGAAGGCGATCGCGACAGAAGCGATGGTGCCCGTTTGATAGACGATGAAGGCTGTCCATCCGTACAGAAACCCCATCCAGTCCTTGAACAACACGCGGAAATAGACGTACTGTCCGCCGGAATCCGTGATCTCATTCGCGATCTCTGCGTTCGTCAGCGCTCCGGCAAGGGTGAGGAGGCCGGTGAAAATCCAGACGCCGATGGCAACGCCGGGCACGTTCACCGCGGCGGCAACATTCTTTGGGGTCAGGAATATCGCTGAGCCGATGACGTTGTTGACAACGATGAGAATTGCCGAGACGAGTCCGATCTGTCGCAGAAGTCCCGGAGCATTCGCTTGATCACTTTGCATGAGGAAGCCTCCATCGCTGGATAGAAGTATGCGGAGTTTTCAGGCATATCCACAACGATTTTATCCTCCGAAGATAATGAGCTGTACGTCCTCAGGCAAGTACGAACTTAACGACCTCATGACACTTCCGCGCAGCATGTTCTCAAGTACGCTTCTCTTCGTTGCCCCAAGAATTACCCGATCCACACCAAACGTGGCAGCTTGTTCGGCTATCGTGTAGCCGACCTCATTGCTCGGAATGGAGATGATCTGGTAATCAATTCCTCCATCCGAACACATCTGTTCGACGCGTTCCTCGACTCCATTGGTGGTCATGGACAGTCTTTCCGGTAACACACCGACTGATATTTCCCTAACCCTCAGAATAAAGAGTAATGCTTTTCGCTGACGTGCCTCTTCAATTGCAAACTTCAAAAGACGCTCATTCATGTCCTTGAGGGCCAATAGATATTTGGCGGAGGGCATGAGAGGTCTGCGCCTTTTTCGAGTGACCGCAGGCGCAGCCGTGATCGGCACGGCCCTTGGGACGACCGCAGCCCTCTTCTGTGCGATGTACCGTGCCGCCAAACCAATCGTGAGAACAATGAGCGCGAATATGGTGGCTTCCGTCTTCTTCACTGCAATTGACAGTTCAATGAAGAACAAGATAGTCGCGGAAACCATCATGAACCCTCGGACCCAAGGACGCAGGCTCACGGACTTGTCAGTGGATGTTGACCCAAGATTAATAACCATTGCGCCGACGAGTCCGATGGCATAGAGATGAGAGAGCGTTTCGAAATCCCGCACCACCAGAAGGACAAGGATAGGTGCCAGTGCGGTCAATACGAGAGGCAAGATGGGAACCCCATGCCTGTTGAGTTTTCTCAGCGGAGTAGGCAACTCCTGATCGACAGACATCAAAAACTGAATCGAAATCAAATCATTGAGGGCCGTGTTCCCTGCGGAGATCAGAAGGGTTCCTATGGAAAACGCCACAACCCATCCGAACCATTGTCCAACATAATGTTCGCCCAGGAATCGAATCATGTCCTCCCTGTGGTCTCCGGGGATCATGCCAGATATTGCCAGCATCGCAAGGCCAAGGAATATGTTGACAATAATGACTTTCGCCAGGACTGTCGAAATTGCCTTCTTTGGATCGCTCGAAGGATCCTTCATCAATCCGGTAAGGTTCGAAATTGCCTCAATTCCAGAGAGGCTGAGAATGAACCCTATAAAAATTCCCCAGTTCGTGAAGAATCCGCCTTTCGGCGGAACAACCGAGACAGAACGAAAAGCTGTCGGGGCCGATACAATGATAATGATAAGAACGGTGACAACGGTTGCTGCAGAGATCAGGAGGGCCAGCCCCCCGGAGTTCTTGGGTCCAAACCAATTGATAACTGCTACGCCAATGATAAAGATAATTGCGAAGAGAACGGGATCCGGAAGACCGAAATAATGGCAGGAATCGAGGATGGAGAGTGCCATCGTGACAACGTAGTCTGCAGAAAGGAGTAAAGCACCTATGACTGCAAGCAATTTGGAGCGGTGATAGACAGAACTGTAAACGCCGCCGCCGTTGGGATAGATTCGACAAATGGTGATGTAATTGACGGCGACCAGAGACGTTAGAGCCATCATGGCCAGCAAGTGCCAAAAGCTCGAATAGCCGGCAAGGGCAAAACCGAGCCCCAAAACGTACGCTACGCTCGTGCCCCAATCGCCATCCAGAATTGCGGCGCTTCGTAGCCATCCTAACACCCTTGGACGGCTCGTTGCGTATTCAGCCATTCCCGAAGGGGGATGCGGCGATTGACTAGGGTCAGTTGACAAGCGGGTGAGATCCTGGAAAAGTACAACAAAATGAGGAAGCCGAGGCAAGAACTACCCCGGCATTCCTCTCTGACAACCTATGGAATTATACTATTTAAAGCGTATGGAAGCAATGGCCTTTTCGAAGGCCGGCAGGAAATCCTTCTCCATTGGGGCATAATAATTCATTATTACTCGGTAGATTTTATCATTCTTGACAACGAAATAAATGCGACTCCTGACATCTTTCGCGAGTGAATAATTGAAGAACTGAGCTTTCTCGCCACCGATTGTTGCCGTGCCTTTGCCTTTTACATTTGTGATCTTCTTTGAGTTTTGTTCGACCACTTTTTCAAGCGTCAATTTTTTCGCTGGTCGGACATCAAGGTCGATCGTGCAGTCTTTTCGATAGATCGACAAATTCATATTGAATGTTACTTCCCCACTTGGCTTGGGATACATGTCCGACATGTTGTCGGGGACAGTCATCTCCAGCACATCATTCTTGATCGATTTGGTCTCCTTGGTGGGAATGACATCGGCATTTGGATCTTTGGACTTTGGCTTGGGTCTCGGGAGAACCAACGAAGCAAGCGCTCTGTCATAGACAACTTTGTACGGCTCATACATATCATTGAACGCCTCATAGTTGAGCGTAAAGAACGATGAATCTTTCCACGTTGTGACCCTGGATCCACTCAGTTTGGTTTCCTTATCATAGAATCCGGAGTACACAACCTCTAACGCCCGTAGTCCTTCCACGGTTTTGTCAGCAGTCCCTTTGATGTCAAATCCCGATTGCACCTTGTCATCCTTGAAGTCTTTCGTGTACTGATCGAGAGTAGAATTCAGCGTGTCCTTCTCTTGTGCAATGACGATCCTTACACCTGCAGGATTCTCTGAAGTCGGATCAAAGAACTTTTGCGAGGCCTCCTGGTTGTTATAGATTGAAATCTTACCAGGCTCGTTAACAACGAACCAACCTTTTGGATAGGTGAAACTCACCTTGAAATAGGGATCCTGAAACTGATCCCATTCGGCAATATTCGCCTTCACTACTTTCTTGGCACAGCCTTGCCAGAGCAACGGAGCAATACACAGCATCAAGAGAATCTTTATTTTCGTCATGGTGCTTCCTTCCCGAGGTGAGTATGTTCTTGTTTGGCTATTTAGCGAAGTAAGATACAATCAAATAGAGAATGACTGCAGCAAGACAGGCTCCCACAGTCCCCATCAACAAATAGAAACCCATGGGCGGCTGTTCCTTCTTGGGCTGATTACTCGGTTGATTCGTCATTGATTCCTTTCAGTGATTACTGTGGCTCAAGCATTTCCAGAAGTTTTCTTGCTTCCTTGTTATTCTTGTTTATTTTCAAGGCTGTCTTATATTCCTTAACGGCATCTTCCCGCGCATTGGGGTAATTGTCATTCGTTTGGAGGTTGTGGTAGGCTTGTCCAAGCCAAGTGTGTGCGTCAGAGTCTTTGTCATCCAGGTCGATTGATTTCTTCTCATACTTGACGACATCCTCGTATTTCTTGTCCAGGAGATATACCAACCCCACAAACTTGTTGGCAATAGCCAGTTCTTTGTTGTTCCGTGTCTTGGATGTGTCTGCTCTCTTTATGAATTCTTCGTACGTATCCCCCGCTTCCTTCCAATCTTTGAGTTGCATATAGCAGGAGGCCAGATTGAAGTATGTACCCAGGTAGTCTGGCTTCAGCACGATCGCCTTGATATAGGCTACGCTTGCATCCTCGAATTCACCCAAGGCAGACTTACAAGCGGCATAGTTATAATATGCGCTGAAGTTCGTCGTGTCGGCCCTGAACCTTTTTTCGAAATTCGCGGCTGCTATCGCCCATTGTTTCATCCCCATGTAGATAACCGCGACCTCGAAGTTCACGGCCGTATTGGTCGAATCCACCTTCAGAATCTCTTCCATCGCGGTAACTGCGAGTGAGTCTTTCTTAGTTTGAACGTAAGCCAGGGCAAGCTTTCTCCAATCGTCCACCTTCATAGTGTCGACCTTTTGAAGCTGCGTGTAGAAATTAATCCCAGCGCCGTAGTTTTTGGTCTCAACACTTGCGTAGGCGAGCATACGCAGGAGGTTCGGTGATTTGGGATCATTCTTCAGGAGTCTTTGCGCGACCGGTATAGCGTCTTTGTACATCCGGCTCATGTAAAGTGCCTTCAGGTATTTCTGAGAAATGTCTTTGAAATCCGGGTGTGCCTCAATGTACGGCTTCAGCCACTTCACAACAAACGGCCAAAGACCTGCACGATAGTACATATCCGCGAGTTCCAGTCGGGCATCATCGCTGTTGGGGTTCAACGCAATGACTTGCTGGAATGCAAGGGCGGACTCATTCCATTGCCGGTCTTTCTGATACGTTCGCGCCAACTTGTACCATACATCGGACTGTGTCGTATCAAGCGCGATGGACTTCTTATAATTCATGATCGCCAATGCAGTAACGCCAGTCTTGGAGTAAGCATCGCCCAATCCTTCGTAAACCTCAGGATCGTTTGTGTTGATATCCTGCGCCCTCGTAAATGCCACTGTCGCGGCGTCGGTTGAATCCATGGCAAGATAGATCTGTCCAAGCATCCGGACAAGAGGTCCATAGTCTTTTTTTGCTTTCAATCCTGCCTTTGTCGCGTTGAATGCTTCGCTGTTGTTCTTTAATGCAAGCTGAGACTGAGCGATGATAACATAGGTATCCGGATTTTCATCATTCAGCGATTTCGCCTTGTTGGCTGCGACAATGGCCGAGTCAGGCATTTTCGCAAGGTAGAATGCTTTGCTCAGATAGAACCACGCTTGATCGTTCTTCGGCTCAAATCGGATCACATTCTTGAACAACCTCATTGCCTCAGCGTAGTTTGCCTGTTTCAGCATATCCTTTCCTTGTTCAAGTTGAGGCTGAGCTGCGGCGAATGTTGTAAACATCAGACCTGCCACAATAAAGAGTAGGTTCTTTTTCATCAATGATTCACTCCGATTTTAGCTGGATGATTCGGCTAGGCTGAATTTCGGGCGCGAGACCGTAATCCTGTATGATTTGCTGTCCTGGCAATGTCTTGACAAACGTGCTGAAGCCCGACCCGACACCTAATTTCGTTTCTGAAATGTAAAGATACAAAGAATAATTCAACGGGTAAAGTTTTTCGTAGATATTTGATTGACTCGCCTCGATAAACTCCCCTTCTGAAGTGGAATCCGTCGATTGCACAGCAAGCTTATGGATTCCCTTGGGGTGATCGACAACCGCTCCGAAGGAAACAATACCAAGTGCCTGCGGATTCCCGGCGATGTATCGTACTATCTCTTTTTCCGTGGCCCCTGTCTTCGTTGGCACGATTTCCTTTGGGAGGTCGAAGAATCCTCGCTGGAGCAATTCATTCACGCCCGAATTCTTCCCCAACAGGATCAGTTCCAATCGTCCGGACAAATGCGATCCGGGTACATTCTTCCACGTCGCAATTGACTTATCGAGAATTGACCGGATGGTCGCAAGTTTGATTGTCTTCAACGGGTTATTATCACTCACAATCAGAACCAGCGCACCTCTTGCAATGTTGATGGTCGCAAGATTCATTCCCGATTGCTGCACCACTTTGCGTTCTTCCGCATTCAACTGCCTGTCGACACAAATACACCGAACGCTATCGTTGAGAAGCGCTACGATGGCTTCCCGCGTCGTCGTGCCAGCCATATGTATTTCCGTCTTGTTGTACACCGCCATGTACTCGTCGGCCTCTTTCGTCATGAGAGGGACCTGCGATTCCGTCACCAGCATGAAGAGCTTTCCACGGGTTGTCGAAGGCTCTTCTGGGCGACTACACGCGCCGACAAGAACAGCGACAGCAACCAGGATGAGGGTTTTCATGGATCGATTCTTTCATCTTCACGGATTCTGTAACGTGTGATGACAAACCGATAAATACCCAAGAGCAGAAAAATGACGCCGCACATAATTCGAAACTGAGCCGGAAGAGTAGATTGAATAAACAGGCCCAGGAGAAAAATTGTTCCGACGCACAGACTGACGAACGAGACTGAGTATCCGATGTATTTGGACAACACTGATGTTTTCATTGAGCCGCTGCCTGGCTCCATAGCGAATCAATGAGCCGATTTTCCATTGAGCTTGAACCTGAATGGGATGGATACCCAGACGGATACTGGATTATGTTGCATGATCGTCGGAGTAAAGAGCCATTGCATCGCCGCCTCTTCCGCTGATGAGTTCAGGATCTGAGATTCACTTCTTACAACAACGGCTTTGCGGACTTTTCCCGTTTTATCTACCCAGAGATTCAAGAAGACTGTTCCCTCAATTCCAGCACGAATAGCAATTTCGGGATATCTTGGCTCAATCTTCTTCACAATTTCAGGAGCCTTTTCAATCGGTCTGAATGGAGGTGGTTCGGCATTGTCGTCTTTCCATTCAGTCATTTGACCAAAGCCGGTTTCAGAACCTATCACATCACTATAGACACCAAAATTTTCCCCCAACTGCTGCAGGGTTGCAATTGCATTGTTGGAATCAACTAAAGGATTTGCGACTGGGACCGGAATTGCATACGTCGGACGACGCTGACTCTTTGCACCACTCATTGCAGAAGACGAAATGCTGGCTTGGAACAACGATGGCGGTATCGGGAATCGGTGGAGAATCACTTCAGCGATTCGTGGCGGCTCGATCCGGTCCTCGGGTGTCCGAAACGCGTAAAAGGCTGCGACACAACCAATTTGCAGCGCAATCGACAGCACCAGTGAACGCGACATGTACTTCTGATAATACTGTCTCAGTTCCCGTGCGCCGTACCCAGAACTGCGGAGAGAACCATCCCATAACGCTTTCATGGCATTCTCCTTTCTGGAATTCGACTGTTTTGGTTTGCTGCATTCCCCGCACCCGGTGGAATCTTGATGAGCGCGGAAGACTCACCGCGAGTATTCCGCGCCCGGCAATTACTGATTATTTTCCTGTCAACCTGAATCGAAACGGTATCGATACCCAGACTGCGACAGGGCCTTTTTGCATTACGGCTGGAGTGAACACCCATTGAATCGCGGCATCTTTAGCATTTTGATTGAATATTTCGGCGTCGCTCTTGATAATGACCGCTTCCCTCACTTTGCCTTCCTTCGTGACCCAGACTTTCAGGAAGACGTTTCCTTCGAGACCTGCACGCAGAGCAATCTCCGGATATTTTGGCTCGACTTTCTTTACCACGGTCGGCTCCTTCTCGTACGGAACGAAATCCGGTGGCGGCTCATCGATGTTGAGATCCGGCTGGATCGCGACTCCTCCTCCAGTGCCGGTTCCTTCGGATACCGGGCTCGCCGCCTGGCTCAACTCTTGTTGAGTGGCAAACGTTTGTTCCGGATTTACTTCGGCATCCGGCACGGGAACAGGAATACCAATGCTCGGCTTCACTGCGGTCGATGCCATCGCAACCGATGGCGCTGCCGCCGTCTGCGTAATCGAGGGAGGCGGACCCAGATCCGTGTATTTCATAAGGCGAATGGTGTGAATGGGCTCTTCCTCGCTGGCAAGCAATTGAGGCACGTAATAGAGACCGACCACTGCGCTTACGATCACTACGCCAACAACTACTCCCCTGAACATGAACTGCTGGTAGAACTGCTTCAGCTCAGGGGCGCCATATCCTCTGGTTTTGTAAGGAACAAAACTTGTCGCGTCTTTCGTTCCATCTCCTTCTTTTGTCGTTTCTATTTCTTTTTCTTTTCGGGACATAGGTACCTCCTATCCTGCTTTTGCCATGAGTTTCTTGTCTGCATCTGTCATCGGCGTAATACTGAAACGCTCCACCTTCGCCGTATTGACTATAGTATCCATGATATCAACCATGCTCTTGAATGTCGCCTCACGGTCGACCTTTAGCAGCGTGATCAACTTTGGATTCGATTTGTTCCGATCAACCAGAAATGATCGCAAATCGGCAAATTTGATCTTCTGAAGTTTTGGATCGGACCCAACGCTCCAAAAGATCGTGAAGTCAGTAGAAACCCTCAGAGTGAGAAGGCTCGATTCCGGGACCTCAACGCTTATTTTTGAGTCGGGAGGCAGATTGATTTCCATTGCCTGCGGTTTCATAAATGCTGTGGTCAGCATGAAAAACGTCAACAATAACAAGACAACATCGACCATAGGTGTCATGTCGATGCGGACGCCTACTCTTCTTTTCTTCTTTTTTTGTTTTCCGTGGGCCCTTGGTTGGCCAGTTTCTACGGCAGCCATGATTAGCTCCTTGTTTACGACTCTGGTACGAGACTACATCTCGTGAATTATTCGCTTTCCTTACGATTTGTCGAATTCTGTGACAAGATTAAACCTGGTGATCTGCGTTTTCTGTAACACACCCATCACGTCTTCGACAGGACCAAACGGTGCGTCTTTATCTCCTTTGACGACCGTCCGGAGACGTGGATTCTTGATACGCGCTTGAATCATCAGATTTCCCAAGTCTTCCTTCCTGTCAATTTGAACCGCCATCTTGTAACGTGCCGGCTTTCCGAACAATGCTTCCATAAGACCCTGATTGTCCACTCCAAGCCAGATTTTTCCTTCTTTATTCACTGTAATTGTCATGACGTCTGCATCCGGTACCTTGAAGGCAGAGTGAGAAGACGGCAGCGCCACTGTTACCTCTTCAGGTGGTTTGAATGACGTCGCGAGCATGAAAAACGTGAGAAGCAGCATCGCGACATCCACCATGGGTGTCATATCGATCCGAAAGCCAACGCGTGCTTTCTTATGCTTCGGCATAGTGATCTCCTTTTACTTGGATTTCGTCGTAACCCGACTGGACAACGACTGGATGATGGCGTAGCTGGCTTCATCGATCATGTAGGTGAAGTTGTCAATTTTCGTCACAAAGAAATTGTACGAAATGATTCCACCGATACCTGCCAGCAAACCACCCGCCGTATTGACCAATGCCTCAGAGATACCGCGTGAAAGCTGGATCGCATCAGGTTGTCCACCCGCAACAGCCATCGCATTGAATGCACGGATCATGCCGACAACCGTGCCGAGAAGTCCGACCATCGTTCCAATCGATGCAATCGTCGAAAGGGAAACAAGGTTGCGTTCCAACATGGGGACTTCCAGCATCGTTGCTTCTTCAATCGAACGCTGGATACTCTCGTTCATTTCCCTCGCATTCTTAACATCACCGGACGCAACGAGCGTGTTATAGCGCTCTAAGCCAGTCCGAATCACGTTTGCCATCGAACCACGCTGTTTGTCACACTCTGCCAATGCGCCATCAATGTCGCCTGTATTGACCGCCTGCTGGACGTTCTTCAAAAATGTTGCAGTCGAGCCCTTTCCCTGTGCCTTCCGAATGGAAAAGAGTCGCTCGAACACGAAGGCCAATAGCATGATGATGAGCGCCAAGAGGAGAGCAACGAGTGGTCCACCATCCTGCAGAAACTTGGGAAGTGCAAATTCATAGATCGCATATCCTGCGACTGCAGCTACGACCAGGACGATCAAGTTGAACGTGGATGTCTTCATATCAAAAGTACTCCTGTTTAAGGTTGTGTTGAGTGTATTAAGATGCTTTCTTCTTATCCTTTGAAGCTTTTGACTGCTTTCTCACGATCGTCGTCAATCTCAAAAACGCTCGTGAGTTTTGTTATCACAAAGACATTTTGAACACCCTTGCCCATGTTACAGATCTTGATTTTTCCCTGGGCTTTCTGGTACTGGGAATGAATGCTCACCAATGCTCCGATCCCGGAGCTATTGATGTAGGTGACCCCTCCCAGGTCAAGTATAAGTTTCTTGTTTCCTTGTTCGATCAGGTCCTTTGCCTTCGCCTTCAATTCATCCGTTTCCTCTCCCCCAATAAGTGATCCGCGCGGCTCAAGTATCGCGATATCAAGATTATCAAGGGTTGAAAGTTTTGTAGCCATAAAATCCTCTCGTTGTTATGAAGAACAGAAAACCCGGGTTTTAGTGTCTAGTCTTAATCCTTGGAACAGCAAAGCCAATGCCATCATACCCGGCTACTTGTTTCTGTTTATTCGTCAAATCCGAGGATGTCTTCGTTCACAAGGCAAGACTGCGTTGCAAAAAGCAATATCAATCATACCACAATTCTTTGCCAACCCGCTAGCTATTCATAGTTCAACACTTAGGTGCGCGTTGCCAAAAACAACATCATTTTTGATAAAATTCGATGAAATAGCCGGTTTTCAAACAACGGGAATGTCAATTAAATTCGGATTGTGCCCAACGGGTCTAGTTGCTGCAGGTTCAGAGATTGAACTTCTTTCTTTTCTTCCAGAGAGTAGCCCGGTCGATCCCCAGGATTGTCGCGGCTTCGTCGTAGTCTTTTGCGTGTTGGAGAACGCGCTTGATATGAGTTTTTTCCACCTCCTCCAGAGACAGAGATTGAGCAGGCCGCTCGCCTGCATTTTTCACTTCATCCGGCAAATGGATAACATCGATAACTCCATTGCTCGCAAGGAGAATGGCACGCTGGACAACATTTTCGAGTTCACGGACATTGCCGCTCCATCGATACGCACGAAGCACCTTCTCCGCTTCCGGCAGCAAATTGTAATCCCGCCCTTCCGCAAACTTTCTGATGAAATGCTGAATGAGAATAGGAATATCTTCCGGCCTTTCACGCAACGGCAGGAGTTTGATACGAATTGCATTAAGACGATAGAAAAGATCCTGACGAAACGTGCCTTCCTTCAGCGCTTCGTCGAGATCTCGATTTGTTGCGGCAATGACGCGAACATCGACCTTGCGTGGAGTACTCTCTCCTACCCGTTCAAACTCCTTGCTTTGCAGTACCCGTAGCAACTTCACTTGTGTCGACGGCGGGATTTCAGCCACTTCGTCCAGGAAGATCGTCCCTCCGTCCGCAATTTCGAATCGTCCCTGTCGATCTTTGACAGCGCCAGTAAATGAACCGCGTATGTGACCGAAGAGCTCGCTTTCCAGCAATTGTTCCGGAATGGCGGCACAGTTCACCTTGACGAACGGTTTATCGCTCCTGATACTTTTTCGATGGATTTGTTGAGCCACGAGCTCTTTGCCCGTGCCGCTTTCACCTTCAATAAGAACACTCATCGCGCTGTCTGATACACGTGTGGCGAGATCAAGCTGCGAGAGCATATCTCTGTTGCGAGTGATGAAATCGTCCGAACCCGTCGTGGCTGCTACTTGCTTTCGAAGCTCCCGTACCTCACGGCGAAGCAGGTAATGCTCCCAGGCATTGAGAACAAAAATCCTGAGCTCTTCGAAGTTGAAAGGCTTTTGCAGATAGAAGTCGGCTCCACGTTTGATGGCTTCTACGGCATTGTCTATGGAGCCGTGAGCCGTCATCATAATCACCGAAGTCGCCGGCGCATGCAGCTTTATTTCAGCCATGATCTCCATTCCATCCAGCGGACTCATCTTCAGGTCTACAAACGCCATATCGAACGCTTCGTTCCTGAGCAACGCCATGACTTCCTGAGGTTTCGAACAGAGCGTCGTTTTAAAACCAAGAGAATCAAGACAGATTCCCACAGTACTCAGCACATGCTTCTCATCATCGACGACTAAAATATGACCCTGGTCTTGAGCCATTTCGATTTAGCTTTTTATGGGGAGGGTGAAGAAGAAGGTACTTCCCTTCCCTTCGATACTTTCAACCCAAATTCTGCCATCGTGCGCTTCAACAACCTCTCGCGCAATTGCCAGGCCAAGCCCGACGCTTCCGGGTGTCGTTTCAGCAGGTTCTTTGATCTGAACGAACTTGTCAAAAATTGTTCGCTGAGCCTCCAGAGGAATGCCTGGACCTGTATCAGTGACAGCGACGTGCACGGCATCGTTCTGCTTCTCCACGGATATTCCGACTGAGCCGCCTTCATCAGTGAAGCGAAGGGCGTTACTTGCGAGATTGGTGATCACCCAGGTAAGTTGTTGCCGATTGCCGGTCACGGTCGTAACGTTCGCATCGACAACGGTATTCAGCGAGATTTGTTTTTCTTTGAACGGCAGCCGCAATGGCTT
>JADGQA010000249.1 GCA_017882185.1 Bacteroidota bacterium | reverse complement strand
TTCGTGTTCGCCAGGACGGTTACGAGATAGCCATTCAACTTCTTCTCGACTTGAAGTCCTGCAATGTCGTATTGTGGAGGAGGAGCAGCGGCCATCTTTACGACGAACGACGTTGTGTCAAGCGATATAACGGTCGGAATGAACTTATCGAAAATGGCTGGAAAGATGCTGACCGGAGCGTAATATGTGCTGTCCTTCCGGAAAATTTCCTGCGGGGAGAGGTAGACATCGGACAAGTTGCTCGCAACTTCCGTTATGACGACGAAAGGATTTCTGGCGGTGATCTTTATTCTCTGTCCCGCAATGCGAATTTCGAATTTCTGAACTTCATCATTACGGGCAGAAGCAAGATTCAACTTGGCTGCGGCATCGTTCATCGACACGTACACGATACCGGCACTGTCAAGGGCTGAGATTACCACTGCCTCTTGTTGGCCAATTTTGACAAAGACTTTCTTCTGTTGAGCGTGAGCGAGGATGGAGACAGAACTTACGAGGACGAAAAGGGACAATACCCTTTGAAGAGAAATTCTCATCTATCGGTAATTCACAAATTGCGTGGCAAATGGATACTCGGCATCATTGACCATCTTGATGACTTTTTGGAGGTCATCTTTGTCTTTTCCGCTTATCCTTATTTGGTCATCCATGATCTGAGCCTGAACTTTGACCTTTGAATCCTTGATCATCTTGACAATCGTCTTGGAATCTTCTTTGTCGATTCCTATCCGGAGTGTGATCACCTGACGCACGGCCCCACCGGCTGCGTTTTCGATGGCACCGTACTTCAGGGCTTTGATATGCACACCCCGCTTGATCAGCTTGGTCTGAAGAATGTCGACCGCACTCTTGAGGTGGAATTCATCGCCGGTCGTGAGCGTGATCGTCTTGTCCTTCTCGCTGAAATCGAGCGTTGTGGCGATACCTTTGAAATCATAGCGCTGGGTGATCTCTTTTCGTGCCTGGTTCAGCGCATTATCGACTTCCTGGAGATTGACTTCCGAAACGATGTCAAACGAAAATTGTTGAGCCACGTTGGTTCCTCATTAATGCCATTCCTGCGTGATGGTCATGCCTCGCTTGTTGAGTTCGATGAGCAGCGGGTCGAGCGGCACGCACTGCTCAGGAGTAATAGCACCAGTCTTCTTAATCATTCCTGAAGCGAGCAACTGTGCGATGACAGACGTAGGGTACGCGGTGCCACGCATCATGGCACTAATATTGCGAGTTTCGTCGTAAAAATCAATCATCGTAAACGTGAGGCGCTGATGTTTTCCGGCCTTTGTGCCATCGATGGTCACGCGCATGAGGACGACATCGTGTCCCGCCTGCGGAAGCTTCCGCTTGAGTAGCTCGATGAAGAGTTCCCGCTCCGTGAGGACATTGGATCCGAGTGACAACGGTTCGTTGGAGCCAAAACCGAGGTCAAGGAGAGTCCGGAATTTCTCGCAATGTCCCGGATACCGGATGGTCTTGTAATCAAGCTCGCGGACTTTCCCCTCGAACATCTTCGGAGTGAGCGATGCCCCTCCCGATGTATGGAAAGCTTCGAGTGTGCCGAATGGTGGAGGAAAATTGATCGATTCGACCTCCGTGAGCGCATCGACCTTGCTGAGCTTGAAATCTCTAATGACATTCGATTTCCCTGAATACTCGTTGAGCAGTCCTTCGACCGAGAAGACAATCTGGTAGTTGAAGGGAGGCACCGGATGTTGCGGCAATCCCCCGACGCGCATCCGTATGCAATCGACGGATTCAAATTTCTCCGCGCCACGTGCGGCAAGTATGTTTGCAAGACCCGGAGCGAGCCCGCAATTTGGAATGATAGTGATCCCCCGCTCTTTTGCTTTTCCGTCGAGTGCCAGTTGTTCTTCTACCACGTCATCATTTCCGCCAAGGTCGCAGAAATGTACACCTGCTTCTATGGCCGCTTTCGAAAGGGAAACATTGCAGCGATAGGAGACTCCGCCAATCGCAACGTCATTTCCATTCATCGCCCGGACAACGTTGTCGTGGTTGTTCACATCCAGGTGTAGAGGTTTGATCTTGGAGGAACCGGATCTCGATGCGGCCGTTTCGGCACGGCGAAGGTCACTATCTGCGAGGTTGACCTGCCCTACATTGTCGGAATGCGCCAGGTCGTACGCCATTGCACTTCCCATCATTCCGGAACCAAGTACAAGAACTTTCATAGAACTGATAGATGAGAGCTTTTGGCGATTAACGTTTGGTGTGAAGAACGCCTTCTGTTGTTGAAACAATCTTCGACGTGCAACTTGAAATCCGCAATGCACCACGTGATTTCATTTTCTTATCTCCCCGGTTTCCATACTCCAAAACAGCAGATCGAGCTCATCGAGAGGAATCCCGATCGTTGCTGCGAACTTCTTGAATCGTTTCTCTATCGAAAGATACCGTTTTCTTGAAAAGGATGCCGGAATGCTTCTGATGACACCGTACCGTCGAAGATTTCGCAGAATGTGTCGGTCCAGAATTGCGAGTCCATCGCTTCTGCCAATGTTGCGCAAGAAATGAGACGCTTCTTTGTAACCAAGACCTTTTACGTTCTTCACCAACCACTCACGCATAGCATCGCTTGAATCCCCGTACGAAAGAACTGAGAGTATGACATCCAACGTCAGTCGTGTTGCCAGCAAGTATCTCGACTTATTCTTGTGGAACCTGATGTAATGCTCTTTCGAGCGAAGTATGTTCTCAGGGTCAAATCCGGTTTCTAAAAATTTCCGGTCACGGAGAACTGTAACAACCTGATCGGCATGGAGAGCACTTGACTGCGGCGTCATGAGGCAATACGCCAACTCATAGAAGTATTCCGATGGATGGACGCGTAAGAAATCGAGCAGACGGGCTTGTATCGCAGGCTTGCGTTCATTATACAAACCCAGCAGAGGTTGGATCCTGGTGTTGTCGAGCTTCATTGTGGTAGAGATGCCGCAACGCCGGCTTTCGTATGCCTCATGACGATGAGCCCGTCCTTTTCCAGACTTTTCATCAAACGCAGAAGCCAAGCCTCGTCTTGAATCGAATAGGAATCCTTGATCTGATTGCCGAGTCGTGTGGCCGGGACGAAGCTCCGTCTTGGGGAATTTCGTAGCACGTCCACGATTCTTCCGCGGTAGATCCGATTTGGGAGTCCGTCGTGCGATGGCTCTCTTCTTGTCGACGGGACATTTCGTTTCTGAATTTGAAACGCGCTTGGGCAGAGCTTCACGACGGGACACGCCTCGCACCTGGGACTAAGAGAAGTGCAAATTGTTGCACCGAGGTCCATAAGCGCCTGATTCCATAGGTGGGCATGTCTTCTGGGCAGCGCCATTTCCGCAAGTTCCCAAATGTCCATTCGCTTCGCCAGAGGAGGAAAGAGCCGTCCGAGCACTCTTTTGATATTCGTGTCGACTACGGGCAAATGTTGGTTGAACGCAAGACAGGCCAGCGCGTGAGCCGTATATTTTCCGATTCCGGGAAGCAACTGAAGTTCCTCGACAGTTCTTGGCAGTCTCCCGCCGTGTTCAGCGTACAGGATCCGAGCTAGTTGCTGAAGGCGGACTGCTCTATTATTGTAGCCAATACCCTTCCATGCACGAATGACCGATGAAGTCTTTGCCCTGGCGAGCGAGGCAAAGTCCGGGAAGCGCTTGAGAAATTGGGGGTATTTTTGAAGAACTCGGCTGACCTGGGTCTGCTGAAGCATGACCTCAGAAATAAGGATGCGGTATGGATTACGTTCCCCGCGCCATGGCAAGACCCGTGCGGAACGGGAATACCAGCGAAATACTCGATTGGAGATTGATGATTTCCGAATTGCGAATGGCAACCTCGAACGATTCTTCTTCATCCGCCGCGCTACTTTTCCATTCTGGCAATGAAGTCCCTGTTGCCTTCGAGGATATCAAGAGTGCGGAGCTCCTGAAGAGTGACCCAACGAATTTGCTCGAATACATTATTCACAAGCTCGCCGTCAAAGCCAACAACATTGCAGTAGGCAACCTCGAAGATTCCGCCGTCCTCATATTCCGCGGATTGTACTTCAATATGATCAATCGAATGCGCGTTGATTGAGAGTTCTTCACGCAACTCGCGGGCGAGGCACTCTTCTACCGATTCACCCGGCTCCAACTTGCCGCCAGGGAATTCCCACTTGAACTCGTAGCGCCCACCCTTTTTTCTTTGACAGGCGAGTATCTTTCCGTCTCTTCTGAGGATTCCGACTGCGACTCTTGTCATAATTGGAAAAAATGTAGCGAAAGATGTGTATAATTACAAAATTTGAATAATTAGTAGAGCATCACAATGGGAAAAGCAAATATTCTTGTATATTGCTATATCAATCATTTACTCATTCTATCGCACAAACTTATGAATCGCAACCTTCAGCTAGTCCTTCTGATGCTCACATCGATCTCGCTTCTTCAATCACAAAGCTTGGACATCACGGGTTATAAAATCATACAGGCAAACGCTACAGCAACCATCATATTTCCCGCGGGCACATTGATTGAATCCGGCGGCTATATTGTCGTTGCACGAAACACCACAAAAAGCTCGTTCGAAACGGCGTGGGGGGTGACACTCGCATCAAATGTCGTCTTTATCAATGGTACTACGGTTGCCGGGGGCAACGGATTCCCAGTGATCAACGGGTCGGAAACGTACGATCTTCAGAACGCGTCTGGGGTTTCAATCGATGGAGTCACAGTCGGCGAGGCAGCATCGGCGGGAGAGTCTCTCCGAAGACTGAGTCCAATCGGAGCAGCCAATCTCGAAGCAAGCTGGAGCCGAGGTGGAACGACCGCGGCAACGCCCGGGACTGGATTCACAAACACCAACACGGGCAAGCTGATCATTAGCGAATTCTCCGATGCCTCTGCATTTGCCAATGAATTCATCGAACTTTATTACGACGTTTCGCCCGCCGCCACAGGACAGGGATCAGCATTGCTCAGTCCTCCGAAATGGAGGTATTCCGATGCTACCACCCTTCAAATAATCGTGAAGCCACAGACTGATTCACTTCGCGCGATTCGCTTTCAGCGACCATCGCCCATTCAATGGAATACTCTCAACGTTTCGACACAACCGGCAGGTACCGTGAATACATCCGGTGATACAATATTCGTAACCAATGTCTCCGTTGGTGGCACCGACAGCATCATCGTCTTGATTACAGGCGTGACAGCCACGGACACAACCGATCAATTTCTTTTTGATATTCGGACAAGCACTGACGGGATTGCGTATCTTCCTCTACAGACTCAGCCAAGGATGCTAGTCTATGGCAGCCCACGGCCAATGAATGTCGTCAAGAGGAAAGAAGCAAACGGATCATATACATTGCTC
>JADGQA010000248.1 GCA_017882185.1 Bacteroidota bacterium | reverse complement strand
GCCTCACCGTGCAGAACGCCGTGCGATAACAGGATCTTCATGACTTGAGGTATTCCTCCCGCGGCGTGAAGCTCTGTTGTTACGTATACGCCTGAAGGCTTAAGGTCACAAAGCACGGGAACACGGACACGAATTGTCTCAAAATCATCGATCGTTAATGGTACGTGGGCCGCCCGCGCAATGGCAAGCAGGTGCAATATCGCATTCGTAGACCCTCCTATGGCCATCACAACCGCAATCGCATTCTCAAAAGCCTTTCGTGTAAGTATTGAGCTCGGAAGCAGCTGGTTTCCTACTGCAGTCGCGAGAACTGCAGCCGATTCCGCTGCACTCTCTTTCTTCTCATCGTCTTCTGCCGCCATAGTGGATGAGTACGGCAGGCTCATTCCCATAGCTTCAATCACCGACGACATTGTGTTTGCTGTATACATTCCTCCACACGATCCGGTTCCGGGGCAGGCATTGCACTCGATTTGGTGCACCTCTTGCTCCGTGATTTTCCCGGCGCTGTGCTGGCCGACTGCTTCAAAAGCACTCACAATGGTAAGATTCTTTCCGTCCAGACGACCCGGCTTGATGGTGCCACCGTAAATAAAGATCGAAGGAATATTGAGTCGCGCCATTGCGATCATGGCGCCGGGCATGTTCTTGTCGCAACCACCGATCGCGACAAGCCCGTCCATGGCTTGCGCACTGCACACCGTCTCGATGGAATCAGCAATGACCTCGCGCGATACGAGCGAGTACTTCATGCCTTCTGTCCCCATGGATATCCCGTCGCTCACAGTGATTGTGCCGAATACTTGGGGCATGGTTTGAGCGGAGTGTAACGATTGGATGACTTGCTGGGCCAGTTCATTGAGGCCTGCGTTGCAGGGAGTCAGGTTGCTGTAGCTGTTGGCCACGCCAACGATGGGTTTTTCAAAGTCTTGATCGGAGAATCCCACCGCGCGCAGCATCGCACGGTTGGGAGATCGTTCGATACCTTTCTTGATAAGATCGCTGCGCATTGTCCACCTTCAGAAAACGAAATAATGCTTCTGTTCGCCTGAGGTGAACCAGCTTTACCGGGTCTTGCTAGTGAAAATGTATTTTTTGGTGTGCTCGGTTAACCTCAGGATTCTTAGGCGAGAATAATAAGCCCGAGAACCAGAAGGTTAACGAGAATAATAAGGAGGAGATTAAGAAAGGAAATAACGGCAATTGGTCGGAGAATACCACGTGTGGTATTGACCAAGAAACGAGTTGCGATATTTGCGTTAGTTCCCACTTTACTGCGATACAGTTGTCTCCTATAAATATAGGAGAATAATTCGACATGTCAAGAGGTAAATTGGTTTTTTTTCAACATTCCTGGCGCGGCGAGTGGCCAGCCAGACTATCACTCACCTAATCGAAAGATGCTTGCTACGATTTAAGGAAGACGACCTAGTGCAAAAGAAGGGAATCGAATCTATTTCGCGTCAAGATAAATCTGTCGCAAGGGTCAATGACTGGTGTCTTTTTGACGGAAATTCAATTGACTGGAGACTTTTCGACCGACTTCGCCTTTCAGGTCGAAGAATCCAGAATTCCCTGAGATATTCCGCTCTTTGTGCCTTTGTAAGTTCTCGCCATCGCTCCTTTCACGACCTACGAGGATAACTTGTATTTTCTCGGTTGACTGCACGTTTTGTTCGGTGATTGCCCCGAATTACGTTTCAACTCTCAGAAACGATAGGTTGAGTGCCGACGAAATTGCTGGAATAACGTCCATCCATATCCCATAACGACGCCAGCCGAGACCATCCATTGATTGCTTTCATTTTGAAAGAACAAGGGGCAGCCGATTTGAACCACCGCGAGGGCCATCATGAGGAAGGCAACACGTCGCATTGAACCAGGCATTATGGACCAGCCGCTTCCGAGATTACCAAGCTGCTGGAGCTTTTTGTTCCGAAGCAATGCAGCATTTTGGATCGATCCAAACGCAAGGCCAATTACACTACCAAGAACGAGTGCACCAAGAGGGAGTAGAATATTGAACAATTGAGTTTTCATGGTTTCTATATATTCGGTTGATTGAGATATTGTGCTGCGCAAAGCATGCTTTGGGCAGCACAAAGGAATTAGCCCCGTGGATGGTGTGTTTCTGAAGCTTTGTCAAGGACGATGCCACTATATCCAAGAACACCCATTTCTGGAATGTCAAGGCCTTCAATCTCCACTTCTTCAGCAACCCTGTTGCCGACTAAAGCTTCAGCGATTTTATAGACAACGATCGAGATAGTCGACAGAGTGATGAAACAAACCGTCACACCGATCAACTCAGCCCAGAATTGACTTAGACCGCCGCCATAGAACAAGCCTTGCACCGTTCCGGCAACTCCATTCCAGCCATCGCCGTAAGTACCGTCCGCAAAGAGACCGATTGAAAGGCAACCCCACATCCCGTTGACACCGTGAACGGAAATTGCACCGACAGGATCATCGATCTTCATTCGATCGAAGAAAAAAACTGCCTCCACAACGAGAACTCCCGAAATCAGTCCGATGATCGCGGCGCCTCCTGCACTGACAAAAGCGCACGGAGCGGTAATCGCAACAAGCCCGGCGAGCATCCCGTTGCACATCATGCTCGGATCGGGTTTCTTTGTACGAACCCACCACATCCACAGGGTTGCGGCTAGTGCACCTGTTGCGCTCGCTAGCATCGTATTCACCGCAACCACGGCGATGCGAAGATCCGTACCGGCGAGTGTTGAGCCCGGGTTAAACCCGAACCAGCCGAAGGCAAGAATGAAAGTGCCGAGGATCGCCATCGGAATGCTGTGTGCCGGCATGGGATTGATGCTGCCATCTCTATTATATTTCCCGTATCGAGGCCCCAGCATCCAGGCAAATATGAGCGCTATCACTCCTCCCTGCATGTGAACCACCGACGATCCTGCAAAATCCACATGGCCATGACCCAAGCCGAAATTCGCTCCGAGCTGAGCGAGCCATCCGCCACCCCAGACCCAATTACCAAAGATCGGATACATCACCGTGCCAATGAAGCAAGCATAGATCATGAATGCCGAAAACCTCCATCGTTCGGCTGAGGAACCAGTCGGGATAGTGGCTGTCGTATCCATGAACACCATCTGGAAAAGGAACAGTGCGAATGCAGCGGTGTCATAGCCTGCCCCCTGAAGAAAGAATCCTTTGAGTCCGATGAGCCCGAATGGCTTGCCAAACAGTGTTATGGTGAATTCATTGTTCAATCCTGCATAGTTTCCCAACGTGCTCAGAGTGCCAATTCCCCCAAACATGAATGCAAATCCGCACACATAGAATCCCAGCATGCCCATTGGATAGATCATAAGATTCATTGCCATTGTGTGGCTCGCGTTCTTTGCGCGACAGAGACCGGTTTCCACAAGCGCAAACCCTGCTTGCATAAACATGACGAGAAATCCGGTCACCAACGTCCACACAAAGTTAATCGCGACACGGTTGTGTCCAACGGCGTCACCGATTTCCTGAATTGTTGGTTGTCCCGGTTTGGCGGCGGGGACATCGGCGATGGTCCCCGTTTTTGTGCCGGACGGATCTGGGTTTTGCTGCGCCAGCGAGAACGACGGCACTGCGGAGAGAATCAGCACGACGATCAACATCCAGCGTAATGCATTGTTCCTGATAAAGGTTCTTTTCATAAGGTACTCCTGTGTTTGATGAGTGATTAACCTTTGTCTTTTCATATTAGAAGGTCACAACGGCACCGACCAAGAACGTCAATTGAGTGGTTTCCGTGCCGGAACCCGATGCCGTCGGAGTTGCTTTCTTGTCAAACGCTGGCACGTTCGAGAAATCATAGCGCAGTTCTCCTCGCAGGAGTAGTGCATCCGCAAATTTGTATTCATACGTACCCGTCACCTCCTTGAGGTCCGATTTCGGACCGAGTCCCAATGCATACCCTTGTGGATCGTTAAAGATCTCTCCACGTACGGCGAGCGCGGTCTTGTCCGTGATCGAGCAGCGACCGTAGACTGCTGCACCCTTCCAGAGCATGAGTCCACCATACGTTTGAGCCTCGCCGTAGTCTGCATTCAGGCCGAGTGAGAACGCATCTGACAGTTGATGATTGACGATCAGATCGGCAACGTTTCTGGCGCCGTATTCAATACGGGTCAGGTTTTCATGACCTGCCATGAGGTTGAGTATAACACTGGTGGTGGAAAGCGGTGTAAAGTTCAGCATCAGACCGAAAGACTTCGATTCATTGTTATCGATGACTGAATTCCAGCCATTCACGATGTGAAGTGTTGCCGCAAACGCAGGTGAAAACGTATAGCCAATTCGCGCTCCCGTATGGTAATACGGAATTGCCCATGCAAAGAGAAGCGAGCGGCTGTAGTTAGCGTTGTCCTTCGATTCTATCACTTCATATCCCATATGTGTCACGAATTTTCCTACATCGACCGTAAGACCGCTTCCTACCGGAACAACAATAGTCAGATAAGCCTGTTGAAGGAGCGAAGCAGTGCTCGATACACCTGGCTGAACAATATCATTCGTTGTTCCGTAATCGATATCCAGACGGAAGCCAACCGGTTCGGCCTTCTTTTGAAAAACCACTTCAACAAGACTGAGATTGAATTGATTTTCAGCAATATCGAAATTGCGCAATTTGTTTATTCGACTTGTGGGTTGCGCGAAATTCTCACTGTAATAGGCATCTACAAACCCACTTATATCCACCTTCGATCCCTGAGAAGTCTTTGCAGAATCCTGTGCTTCGCAATTCCTAATACTCGCAACGAACAATACCCCGACAAGAATTATCACTGTGTTTTTGTTATGAGCCTTCATCTCTATTCTCCCGTTTGTTCTTTTATGATAGCAAGTCAATTGTTACAACGCCCCTTCACCGCTTTCTTCGGTTCTGACCCGGATGGCCTCCTCCACTGGCGTGACAAATATCTTTCCATCTCCCACCTGTCCAGTCTTTGCAGATTTCACAATCGCAGCTACCGCATCATTGAGGGCTTTATCGGGCACGACCAGCTCAATCTTGACCTTAGGGAGGAAATCCACCTTGTATTCGGAGCCACGATATACCTCACTATGTCCTTTTTGTCTGCCGAATCCCCGCACCTCGTGGACCGTCATCCCACGAAATCCCAATTCTAACAAGGTCTCTCGAACCTCATCAAGTTTATGAGGTCGAATGATTGCTTCGATTTTTTTCATATATCTCCTTTCAATGAATGAATTGCAAGGCAAAACCGTAACTTTTGGCGCCTTTAGTGAATAATGTCATATTTCATTTGTTATTTATTTACTATCGTCTACATCTATTATTTCCTTACAATCTAATGTACAATATCACAAAGTCAAGTA
>JADGQA010000062.1 GCA_017882185.1 Bacteroidota bacterium | reverse complement strand
CTTGCGGATAGCGTCGGACGCCTTGCTCTTTGCCCGCGCCTCAAGCATCTTTCCGAGAAGAACAAGAGTGATGATCGTTCCGGCGGTATCGAAGTAAACATCTGAATAGGCAGCTCCGAGTCCCAGCCAATGCGGAAACAACACGACCAACGCACTGTAGACAAAAGCAATGCCGGTACCTACGGCAATCAGTGTATTCATATCCGCCGTGAAATGTTTTGCCTGTTGCCATGCACTCTTGAAGAATCGTTTACCTGGAACCGCAAGAACGAAAGTCGTTGCGATGAGTAACAATTTGTTGATATCTTCCATGGAGAGCGGAGACCTTCGCATGAACCATTCTGTCATGTCGATCATGCTTACGATCATGATCGGCACCGTGAAGACGACACTAAAGAGAAAATCCTTTCTCGTTTCCACAAAGGCCCGTTCCTGCCGGGATTCGGCAGCACTCTCCGGCGCCGAATCTGCCTCAACCGACTTGTTGGCGTTTTGAATCGAAAGCGAATAGCCGGCTTCAGACACTGCTTTGGAAAGTGCAGACAAATTGGTTTTGCGGTCATCGAAAGCCACAGTTACCTTTTCGGTGGCTAAGTTGACATTCGCCACGCTCACCCCTTCTACTTTCTTCAGGGCTTTCTCTACTCTTGAGACGCAGCTTGCACAGGTCATCCCTTCAACCGGAAGGGTCACGGTATGTTCCGTCACGCTATTCATCGTTCCTCTCGGTCTTCAGTTGTTCGCAGAAAGCTTGTATCCAGCGTCGTCAATAGCCTGAGCGACGCGCTGCGATGATACGATCGTTTCTTCATACTGAACCCGTGCTTTGCCGATCTGAACGTCTTCAACCACAAGACCTGCGACTTTGCTCAGTTCCTTCTTCACATGCATGACGCAGTGATGACAGGACATTCCTTCAATCGTTAATTCATGACTTTTCATAGTTTGATTTCCTTTCCGTGTGAACATAATAGTCTGCAATCTTTTGCCGCTGTAATATACGTCGCATTGCGCAAAAGGATCTTACAAATAAAGGAGAAAAAGTTACAGGATTATCAAGGGGGCTGGTTTACTTTGAAGTGACTCTGTCTAGGGGCTTCCGCAGACTTTTTTTCAAATCTTTGAAATGGCTTGGTGTTAAGCCGGTAACCTTCTTAAACTGATTTGAGAGGTGTTGTACGCTGCTGTATCCCCCCTTGAATGCGATCTCGCTCAGCGTCAATTCTCCATATTTGACCAATTCTTTCACACGCTCGATTTTCTGCAGGATGATATACTGCTCTATCGTAATATTCTCGACTGAGGAGAATAGTGTACTCAAAGAATGATAGTCGTGGCCCAATTCGCGCGAAATGTAATCAGAATGATTCAATTTCAATACGGACACACTATGATCGTGCTGCACAAGTTTGAGAATTGCGAGCTTGATACGCTCGATGATTCTGACTCTTTTGTCTTCAATAAGCTCAAACCCGTTCTCCTCAAGCACCGATCGTATTTTCTTGAGATCGATACCTTTTCCGTTGAGCAAATTCACCTCCCCCAAATCGACCCTCTGAATCTGAAGGTCAAGTCCCTCCAACTCTTCCCGCACCACACGAATACACCGGTTGCACACCATGTTTCTGATGTACAGTGTTGTCGTTGGCTCACCTGATTTCTTCATTTTCAATTCGATATGTGGTTCATTTGATGCCGATGGTGCAAAACAAGTTAATTTTTGATGGCAGCAATTTCAACTCTGCAGGAACAGCCTCTGTCCCGGTCACAATGACTTCGCGAGTAAATACAACAAGGGAATTTTGTAGAAAGTTCAAATCAGGCTTCTTCAGCTTCCACTGCGTTGATTCACTCTGGTGGCATGCGAAGAAGATATCGCCCAAATCTTTCGGGAATACGAGATCTTGGGTTGTCGCGACAACAGTGCGTTACCGACCTCATTGGAATGGCATTTGTGGAAAAAAAGTTGTCGCCAATTTTTAGAAAGGTAGCCCATGAGATCCGAGTACATCATGCACCTGCAAGAAGCATCCGTAATCCAGCTCAGGCAGGAATGGTTTAGACAATATCAATTGTTAGGAAATGCCCGGGAGACCTGCACACGGTTTGGGATCAGCAGGAAGACATTCTACAAGTGGCTCAAGCGGTTCAATAACAGTGGTGGCAATCCAACCAGTTTGGCGGATCTACCCCGCACTCCGCATCATTCTCCGCGGAGGACAAGTGACGACATACGAGCGTTGGTTATTGAGATGCGTAATGCGACAGGATTCGGGCCCAGGCGCCTTGGCAAGGAATTGAGACAACAGAAGGGGATTCAGCTTTCGGAACGCACAATCTGGAAGATCATTCGTAACGGTTCATCAACGACTGGGGCTTCAGACAATCTTGATTCATATAGTACGATGGAGACAATGAACCAAGTCTCAATCGGCGTTTGAGCACACCAAACGATTTCCGCAACATCCTCTGCGCCTGGCACGAGTGATTCCTTTCCTTCCTTGGGGATCTTTGCCAGGCGTTTCCTTCTTCGGACCGACTACCAACGTCTGGGGACATCCTTGACGCAACGCACAGTGTCCCGGGCGATAAGCAACTCTTCGTTTGTCGGAATCACATACGACTTTACACGGCTGCCGGGCTTGCTAATTTCTCCTTCTTTTCCGGAAATCATTCCCACGTTAGCATTCTCATCGATTTCAATCCCGAGCCAATCAAGGTCAGCGAGAACCCGCTGTCGGACCGTCGGTGAGTTTTCTCCGATTCCGCCCGTGAATATTATAGCCTCAGCGCCATTCATTTCTGCAAGGTAAGCCCCGATATATTTCTTCACTCTGTGTGCAAAGATACAGATCGCAAGCGTCGCTCGCCTATCATTGTGTTCCCGTTCTTCATCGAGAAGGTCACGCATATCGTTGGTGAGTCCCGAGAGTCCGAGCAAACCGGATTGCTTGTTGAGTACGGCGTCAATGTCGCTCATCGACATTGCTTCCTTGTGCATCAGGAACTCAATGACCGATGGATCGATGTCACCTCCCCGAGTTCCCATAACGAGACCCTCCAAAGGTGTCAATCCCATGGAGGTATCAAAAGATTTGCCGTTTTTGATGGCACAGGCGGAACACCCGTTGCCGAGATGAAGCGTGATGACATTCGTCTCTTCGTGCTTCTTTTTAGTAAGTTCCCGGTAACGATACGCGACATAGCGGTGGGAAGTGCCATGAAACCCGTAGCGTCGAATCTTGTGCCGGCGATAAAGCTGATACGGAATCGCGTACAGGTAAGAAGTCTCGGGCATCGTCGAATGAAAAGATGTATCGAAGACCGCTACCTGAGGTACCGCGCTGCCAAAGAGCTCCCTCGCAGCGTAGATTCCCTTCAGATTGGCAGGATTGTGCAACGGAGCGAGATCGATGCAATCCTCAATCCCCTTGATAACATCGTCGCCAATGATGACAGACTTGGTGAATTTTTCTGCGCCGTGTACTACCCGGTGCCCGACTGCGTGAATATCACCAAGTGACGCGATTCCGGGAATCTGTGCATCGTGTGAAATGATCCATTTTGTTACGTGGTCGAGAGCGGTTCGGTGATCGCGGAGCGGGACGGCTTGCTTGTTCGCCGATTTTCCATCCGCTTGGAGTGTCACAAGTGATTGTGATCCGATTCGTTCGATAAGTCCCTTTGCTTTTTGCTTGTCAGCGTTCTTTTCAATGAGGTCAAGGTCAGTTTCAATGATCTGGAACTTGAGCGATGAACTGCCGCAATTGAGGACAAGAACATTCATGATATTTCTCCTTGTCTGGGAAAAACTACCCTTGAAACTTATTGTTTTATTCAGGCAAACTCAAGGATATGTCAGTTTCACTTTCTCCGATTTTGACTTATCTTGTTTGCAAATCTGACAACTGACTGTGAAAAAATTCACTCTAAAGCCTTCGGCGAATGATACATTGCAGCTTGTCCATCCGCGGACACTCACGATCAATTATAAACAGGAATTAAATGAGGCGCAGTACGAGGCTGTAACGTCGGTGGACGGTCCACATCTCGTGATTGCAGGGGCGGGAACCGGAAAAACCCGGACAATTGTTTATCGTGTCGCGTACCTTGTGGAACTTGGTGTGAAACCAGATCACATTTTGTTGCTTACCTTCACACGCAAAGCTGCACAGGAGATGCTCCGCAAGGCTGCAATTCTTTTGGACAGTCGATGCGAAAATGTCTCGGGAGGCACTTTTCACTCCTTTGCAAACAAAGTCCTACGCAAATATGCGTCGTTGATAGGATATGAAGCCAATTTTACAATACTGGATCAGAGCGACGCAGAGGATGTTCTCAGCCTGATTCGCGCGCGACTAAAATACGACACGAAAGAGAAGCGTTTTCCACGCAAGGAGGCCCTCTACGACCTCTATAGTCGTTCATTGAACACACTCACACCGATGAAAGAAATTCTCGCCGTCGACTATCCTCAGTATCTTGAGCTTGAATCGGACATCCAAACTCTGCACAAGGCGTATGAGCAATACAAGAAGCAGCACAATCTTATGGATTACGACGATTTGCTGGTCAATCTTGCCCGCCTGATAAGTCAAAATGAAGTGGTGAGAGGAACGCTTTCCGATCGCTACAAGTACATTATGGTCGACGAGTACCAGGATACGAACAAGGTCCAGGCAGAGATCATTGCGCTACTCGCGTTTAAGCACAGGAACGTGATGGTCGTGGGGGATGACGCTCAATCCATCTATGCGTTTCGCGGGTCGACGATCAAGAATATCCTCTCATTTCCCGAGGAATTTGCCGACTGCAAGGTCATCAAATTAGAAGAGAACTACCGAAGCACACAACCAATCCTAAACCTTGCGAACGAGATACTCAAACGCGGAAGCATCCACAGGAAATAGGGTTGAATACTGCAAAAATCTGTATTTGTGATTAGCAGGGTTTTGATCGATCTCTAATATCACATATCAACTATGTTTTACAAGGAGCTCTTCACACACAAATCGGGCGGTAACCTGCCACAACTGGTGTCTGCAGAGAACGAGAATTTGCAATCGAGATTCGTCGTTCAAAAAATCCTCGAGCTCCGGGAGCAAGGAATTCCGTTGGAGGAAATGGCGGTTCTCTTCCGTTCCTCATTTCTCTCGTTCGATCTCGAAATAGAGTTGACGAAAGCCAATATCCCGTTCCGCAAATTTGGCGGATTCAAGTTTGTCGAGACGGCACACGTGAAGGATATGATTGCTTATTTACGCGTCCTTGAGAATCCTCGGGATGTTGTCTCTTGGAACCGCATCTTGATGCTCTTGGATGGCGTTGGACCTCGCACAGCGGAAAAAGTAGTTGATGACATTCTGAAGCGCAAGATAACAGAACCTGGTTCGGGCGGAGAGTCGTTGCCCAGCACAAAGTTTTGGATGCAGTTCAATGATTACTCCGACAACATACAGAAGCTCTTCGGTACCCTCAAGGATGTTTCATCCCCAAATGTGACCCCAGGAGAGAAAACGTATCACATTCTCCAGTATTATGAACCGATCCTGCGAGCCCGCTATGACGATCACACGAAGCGCAAGAAGGATCTCGACATGTTTCAGAATATAACGGAGCGATACAAAGATATCGGTTCGTTGCTCTCCGATCTTGCACTTCAACCACCGAACGAAAGCATTGTTGACGTTGAATCGCCGGGTCCGGAAGAAGAATTCCTGACCCTCTCGACGATCCACAGCGCCAAAGGGCTGGAGTGGAATTCTGTGTTCATCATTTATGCGCTCGAAGGACGTTTCCCAACCATGCGGTCCGTTGCAAGCGATGAAGAAATCGAAGAAGAACGCCGTCTGATGTACGTCGCTTGTACGCGAGCAAAGGAAAACCTCATGATCACCTACCCGATGAACATCTATGACCGGGAGTCGGGAATGATCCTGACAAAGCCATCACGATTCATCCAGGGAATTGGTGAGAAACTCCTTGAACCGTGGGTGGTGGAATAAGACAAATTGATGGATTGAGCCATTGAATCATTGAACCATTCGGCGACTTAACGAGAAAAACCAAATTAGAGTGATTGTTTGTGACTCCTGACAGCATTCTCTATCTTAATCGGAATGAAAACCTGTATGGTCCTGCACCGCGATGCTTTGAAGTGTTGCGTTCGATTACATTGAATGAACTCAGTGTCTACTCGCGGGATTTCGCGCGGGGCGTCAAAAGCAGTCTTTCCGAACGCCTTGCGTCTGACTTGAAAATTCCAGAAGCCCAACTACTCCTCGGAGAAGGGAGCGAAGACCTGCTCAAGCAAGCCGTCCACTGCTATCTCGGGCCGGGCGACAAAATCCTGTGTCCTGCTCAGTCGTGGTGGTACTATCGAGCTCTCGCATCCGAAGTTGGTGGAGAGACTGTGACCTATTCATTGAAAGTGGGAAAAGAGTCGTACCTTTTTGATGTGGACGAGATGATTGCACTCTACCAGAAGACCTCGCCAAGAATCGTTCTCATCGCATCACCCAACAACCCGACAGGAAACTCATTTCCCGATGACCAGTTACGCAGACTTGTAGACTCCTTCAGGGAAAGCATCGTGATCCTTGATGAGGCCTATTGGGGCTTTGGTGATTCTACTGCCGATAGGATTTCCGCATTTGCGGAAGAATACCGCAACCTTATCGTCCTTAGAACATTCTCCAAATATTATGCTCTTGCCGGTGCGCGCATTGGATTTGCGGTTGCCGGCAAAAGTCTGGGAAGATTGACAAAGTTTGCAGCACGCTACCTGGGCTACAATCGGATCTCGGAAGCGCTCGCACTTGCAGCGCTGGATTCCGCGGAGTACTACAAATCGGTTCGGAAAGAAATGGTCAAAGACAGGGAACAATACTATAGCTTTTTCGATAATCTTTCGGGATTCAAGATTTTTCGCTCAGATGCGAACTTCGTGCTTGTCCGCATTCCTTCCGACAAAGCACAACTTCTTCGGGATTTCCTCGTTGACCGCAAGATTCAACTCAAGTTTTTCTCAGAACCTGAGTTTCAAAACCACATTCGCATTACGATCGGCACTCGAGACCAAAATCGGCTTCTTCTACAAGCCATCTCGGACTTCTCTTCGAGCAGTAGTAAGGAACTTCATCCATGAAGTGTATCATCGTGGCCGCGGGATCGTCGACACGCCTCCGTCCATTGACCAATGCTCTTCCGAAATGTCTTTTATCGATCGGCGGAAAGACAATCCTTACACGTGCGATTGAAAACCTTTTCAACGCGAACATAACGAAGATCGCCGTCGTCGTAGGATTCGAAGCTGCAAAAATCCGCTCATTTTTGAAACAACAGTTTCCTTTCGTGAAGTTTCGGTTCATTCTGAATCCCAATTTCGCTTCGACAAATAATGCGTATTCCCTCCTTCTCGCAGGCAATTTTTTTCTTGAGCCCAAGTCGCCAACGAACATCAATGATCATCTTCTGGTCCTCGACAGCGATATTATTTTTCATCCCGGGCTGTTACAGAAGGTTGTGGGGCTCGGAGAGGAGAATATGATCGCTGTCCGCGTAAAGGGGGCGCACGATGCTGAAGAGGTTCGTGTAGCCTTGGATAATTTTGGTAACATTTCGGAGATTGGCAAAGATGTCAATCCGGATCGAACGTATGGAGAATCAATTGGAATAGAATGGTTCGCTCACGAATCCGCAAAATTGTTGTTCGAAGTCCTCGAACGACGGGTAAAACGGGGGAATGGAAGGACAGAGTTCTATGAGATGGCATTCCAGGAGATGATTGGCTTGGGGGTCAAGATCAAAGCGGTCGACGCAAGTGATTTTCCAGCGATCGAGATTGATTCGCCGGCCGATCTTGAGCTCGCTGAGCGGGTTATCGTTCCCTCGATCGATACGATTTCCAATGTACGAATATAATAAATCGATCAAGTCGTCCGTTTCGGACGAGCCAATCAATACATACCTTCTTCGTCCTCTCGCCGGCCTGCTTGTACAAGCCCTGTACAAGACCCGGGCGACCCCGAACCAGGTTACAATCGCATCGACGATTGCCGGACTCATCGCGGCCCTGGTCTATTTGAAAGGAACCTATCTCGCCGTCGTTTTTGCCGGATTGCTTGTGACCGTAAAGGACGTTCTGGATTCGGCGGATGGCCAGCTCGCCCGGACAAAGCAACAATATAGCCGCATGGGGAGATTCCTGGACTCGATTGGAGACTTTGTCGTCATCGTAGGGCTGTTTGCTTCAATCGGGTACACACTTTCGATGAGACACGGAAACTTGGAGTACGCTATCCTGGCGTTCTTGGGTCTTGCGGGTACTACATTTCGTGTCTCGTACCACGTTTTCTATCAAGCCTCCTTCCTGCACCTCGAACAGAAGTATCAAACGAACCGGATCTCCGAAGAGATACGTAGGGAAGACGAGAGTGGCGATCGATCAACCCTGCAATTGCAGGTCGTTTTTCAAGCAATCTACGGATGGCAGGACAGGCTCGTACTTCGAATTGACGGATGGTGTATGGGTCGTCGTCGCGGAGACGAGTTTCAGAAGGAATGGTACTCAGACATCGTGGCAATTCGGATGTCTGGATTTCTCGGTATGGGGACCGAGCTCTTTCTGTTGACGGTCTGTTCTTTGTTCAACAGGCTGGAACTGTATCTGTATCTGAATGCGGTTCTGATGAATGGGGTACTGTTGTTTAATCTTCTGTATCGAGGGGTCTTGTTGCGGAGACGGTTATCAATTAGGAACGACGCACTCGAACACTAGTTCATTCGCTTCTTTAGTTCTTGATACCGTCGAAGTTTTCCCTTGATAGTAGCCACCAATGTTTCTTCTGAGATGGGTTTACTCAGATAATCATCGACTCCCAGTTCTTTTCCCGTTCTCACCAATGCCTCATCGGTCAGTCCGGACAGGAAAATGAAGGGCGTGTCTCGCAAACGGTCGGATTCCCGAATCTTCTCGTAGAATGCAAATCCTCCCATCGTGGAAGTCTCAAGATTGACGTCACAGAGTATTAGGTCGGGAGAAGATTCTTTTAAGTATGCAAATGCTTCATCAGAGGTAGTGACTGGCGTCGTGATAAATCCCGCATCGTTGAGTGTTTTCGACACCACTTTGAGGAGTCGCTCGTCGTCGTCGACAACGAGAAGCGTCGGGCGATTTTTTGTCGGTTGTATTTCCCAGAGAATCCTGGATTCGATAGCGAGATGCTCTTCGTTCGAAATCCGAAAACGCTGGCGAAGCTCAGCTAGAACGGAAGCATTCTCCGGTGTGACGGTTCCTGAATGCCAGGCTTTTTTAAACGCTTCAATGTAAGTCTCGCGCTGAACTTCCTTTTCGAGGCGAGCGTGCTCTTCGGAGGATATCGAAAGTGACTCGCGCAGTTGCTTCAAAGTCGAAATTTCTTCTTCGGAGATGGTACCGTCTGCCCAGACGGAAGAAAGTACGAGTCTGTAGCGTTCGAGAGTCTCCTTCCGCTCAGCGCTCATTGGGCATTCAGCCGCAGGAGGAGGAGTAACTTGATAATCTGAATTTGAAGATACAGCGGATAATTCAGGAACCGGTTGCTGTGGCGTAGCGAAGATGTCTATCACGGGCTTGCGCTGGAGGGCCTCCCTGATCTTCTGCTGCAACTGATCCTCTGACTTCTTCCTGATCTCGGTTTGTCTCTGTTCCTCATCTTTGCGGGCTGTTTCTGAGGCTTCCCTGATTCTGACCATTTCTCTACGCTCGAATTCACCCCGCTCTCTTGCTCGAATTTCCATCTGCTTCAATTCGACTTCTTTGCGTACAGAATCGACTGCAATTTTGATCATTCGTTGGATTTTGAGGTTTCGTTCGTCATCAATCTTTCTTTGCGAATCTGCCTGTTGTTGTCCATTCGTTGGGGGCGCGACCATCGAAGCGTGCGGAGCAGGCGGCTGTTCTTTCTGTACTGTTCCAGTGCTGTTGGGCTTGGGAACGACGTTGACGATCAATTCTGATTCAGCTTCCTTTTTTGAAGCCGCCGCTTGTAGATTTTGGGGAGTCGTTTGTGAGACGGGCTGAGGTTTTGATTGAGGTTTTGGCTGTTCTTTTTGGAATTGGCTTGCAATTGTCCGTATGCAAACTTGATCAATGTTTTTAGTCTCTTCCGACGTCTTACACGCGGCGGAAGCGAGCGAATTTTGGTACACTTGATCTTTCAAAATGGTGATACGTTCCTGGAAGGCATAGGCATAGATATTTTTCGGATCAATCTCGCGCGCCTGAAGAACACAGTGTTCTGCTTGATCAAGTTCCCCCTTGCGGATAAAATTGTCGACGCGCTTGAGCACCTCGCTGACAACTTTTTTAACGTCATCATGCGGCGTCAGTTCGCGAGCCTGGTTCTTGAGAATACCTTCGCCGTTTGTCATTTCGGACTCCGATTGATTTACGTCACAGATCCTATCAATTCGCATTCCCCAAAACTCACATAAGAAACGCTGAATATTGGTTTTTTTTGAACGAAAAGGCCAAATCATAAATGATTAAAGTGAAAATTGTAGAAAATTCAATTCGGAAATGAGGTTCTGATAACTGAGGGAGGATGTTCTCTCTGCGGTAGTCCACTGGGCCGCTTGGACGTCGACGAGCTAGAATGGCAAGGCGCACGACGAGGTTCCAATACAGATTGACGGAGAAAGAACCCAAGACCTAGACCTGGCGTTGGCCCTATACAGGTTCTTCACCAAACAAGGGGAAAACGACACGCGACTATGAACATTGGCGTGAGAAGCCTGCACTGGAAATGATCAACACGGGACCAAGCCACAGCAAGTGATCTCTGGAAACTGTTTTTGCTCGTCACTATATCCATTGTGGTTTTTGGATTATGAAAGACAGCGGAACGGTTTTATGAAGTCCTCATTTTCAGTTTTCCATCTGACTTAGGGACAATCCGCCTCTTTCAATTCATCTGCTTTGTTGGTAAATGTCCGGTAGGTGATTTTCCGAGAACACCTTCCCTTTTCGGTACATCACATGTACGCAAGTTCTCATGTCAAATATGTACCTAGACATTGGAATTCGCCAGAAACGAGCAGTTTCCGGGCACGATGACAGTTGTGTTGAAATTCTCAACCCCATCGAACAAGAACCTACTGGTGAATTGCGGTTTTCGAAGAGTCTCAATTTGGATGAATCTGACGGTAGAATTCCAAGATGCAAGAACAACATTAGCGGGTTTGGGAAAGACACGTAATCAATTCATCCAAGACTGGCGAAAATCGATGTAAATTGACCCGTCACGTTCTTCTCGTCTGTTACCACTTTCCTCGAATGGTGTGGCATATATCTTGACGCTGATTCGAGGCAAGCAGAGTGCTACTTTTATGAACGAGACTTCCACCCCATTGACTCAAAACTCGCAAACGGAGCCTCAGGTTCTGCCCAAGATGAACAAAAAGAAAAAAATCCTTGTGTTCAGCCCGGATCGTGACTTGGCACAGAGTCTCTCTATGCTTTTCGAAAATCATTTTGAGATTACGTGTGAGACATCAATGGGGGATCTTGGAAAACGTATAGCATCTGTTGCCCCCGCATTGCTCATCGTGGATCTGCACACTTTTTCATCGGACGTAATGCTTGAACTCAGCATTGTCGAATCCAGCTGCGTCAAAGTTCCAGTGGTAATTCTGCGGGCATACAACCGTCTGAGATCAGACGTTGAAGAGATGGTCCGACGCACTGCTCAGGTGGTTTTCTACAAACCCTTTAACGCGGAAGAGGTAGTTCGAAGCATTCATAACCTTATGAAGGTTGATCATTAAACTCACAAGATCCCAGAAGCCGACCCGAAAACGGCGCACATCGGAAGTCAAGAATAGCATTGTGCTGTTAGACCCAAAGGGGGTGATTAATTGTGAGACACACGCACACCATCTTGGTCAAGGAAGCCCTCCTCAAAGAACTTGATCAAACCTTTCAACGCGATTTTCGCCAGACACTTTCCGAAATTCTTACCGAGCTGAAAATCCGCAATGTCGTGGGGCAATCAAAGGCAAGCCCAGATTCCATTTTTGCTGCCATCCGGCAATCTCGAATTCTTGACTGCAAATCCACGAGCGCAATCATCCAGATACGTGCGGCACTAGAGCGAATAACAATTGGAAAGTTTGGTCTTTGTGTCCGATGTGGACGAAAAATTCAAACGATGGAACTTGAACGCAATCCACTCGTCGAGATCTGCTCATCCTGCAAACGAACAACGATGACGAATGAAGTCTCCATTCGGTAGACTGGTTATCCGGAGATATGGGCTCTTGATGTATCACAAATCAGGATTTAATGCCAGTGATGTGGCAGCAATGACGCAGGGTGATTATTCCAAGGACCCGCCAATTCGGAAAGGAATCGACAAGTCTTTCCAGTGAACGGATCAATTTCTTCCACTCGGAGACATTGCCGGTTGATTGAAATGTTTGCGGCCTACAGTTGGATCAAACCGTCGTTCTCCACTCGAACAACTATTCTCAACTCAAGCTTCTCTTCAGAAAAGCCTATCCTTCGTCGTTCTGTCTCGTAAGAAACCGAGTATTTCCGTCAAAGCCTGTGAACAAGCTTCTTAATAGAGAGAAGAGCTGTTTCAATATTGAGAAATTGTACGTCAAGAGAGTTCCAATCGTTCCAAAAAACCAAGAAATGGTGCTGGCACGGCAAATGCCATATATGCAGCCGAATCACGATACATCATTTGGAGCCTGCTGGCGTTGAAAGAATTCAAAAAAATACTAGTACCAACCGACTTCTCTGAATTGTCACTTGCTGCCGTAGAGTATGCATTGACATTCTCGCATACCTTTGGGGCTCAAGTGTTTCTTCTGCACACACTCGACACGATCCCTGTACTGGCGCTTGACGCAATGGATTTCACCACAGAGACACTCATCTACGAAACCGAAAAGAATGCAAAGAACGACTTACACGATTTTGCTATGTCAAAGATTAGCAACATTCCCAACCTTGTCGAAGTTGTGCGGAAAGGAATCGCAGAAGTTGAGATTGTGAAATTCGCGAAGGAAGAAAAAGTTGATCTCATCGTCATGGCGACCCATGGACGAAGCGGAATTGCCCACGTTCTCATGGGAAGTGTAGCCGAAAAAGTGATTCAACATTCGCAGGTACCGGTCCTTACAGTCAAACCTGTGCCTGTGCGTCAATCTGCAATCTCAACAGAGAGCGTCAGGGAACAGCGCGAACTCGTATAACGATGATCAGCAGACCATTCATTTCGCGATTGTCTGTTTTGGCTTAGATCTGATCCCGTCGACGTTGAGGCTCGGGAAAAGGAACGGAGTAAGGAAATTGTTGAAATCAAACCACCAAGTTTGAGCAAGGTTCCACGCTATGCAATGGCAAAATGGTTACAGGTCCAAATTGTGTTCTGCGGAACAAGCAGTCAAGGCAATAAAGTCTGGAAATCGAGTCTACGTACATCCGGGATGTGCAGTCCCCGAAGTGCTTGTTGACGCAATGTGTGCGTGCTACAAAGAATTGGAAGATGTGGAGGTAATTCATCTTCTCACGGTGGGAGAATGTCAGTACTCAAGGCCGGAGATGGAAGGACATTTTCGCCACAACGCATTGTTCATTGGCAAAAACGTCCGCAAAGCGGTCAGTGATGGACGTGCGGATTTTACCCCGATTTTTCTGTCAGAAGTCTGTCAACTGTTTACAAAGAATTACCTGCCACTCGACGTCGCCTTGATTCAGGTCTCGCCCCCCGACAAGCATGGATTCTGCAGTTTTGGCGTCGGAGTCGAATCGACTAAGTGTGCTGCAGAATTGGCCAAGGTCGTGATCGCTCAGGTGAACCAGCAAATGCCGCGCACATTAGGTGATTCCTTCATTCATGTCGATAAGATCTCTCATTTCGTTGAGGTGAATGTTCCATTAAAGGAGCTTCCACAGGTAAGCAGCGAGATTACCGAGGAGGAATCGCTCGTATACCAGAAAATCGGCCAAAACATAGCCGGTCTTATCGAAGACGGATCAACACTTCAACTCGGAATCGGTGCCATCCCAGATGCGGTGCTGCGATACTTGCACGACAAAAATGATCTTGGATTGCATACGGAAATGTTCTCGGATGGAGTCGTGAAGCTGGTGGAGGAGGGAGTAATCACCAATGAACGGAAGACCCTTCACGTAGGCAAGATCATTGCTTCCTTTGTTCTTGGGACCAGGCCACTTTTTGATTTCATTGATAACGATCCTGTCATTGAATTTCATCCTTCCATCTATGTGAACGATCCCTATGTCATCGCAAAGAATGACAAAATGGTCGCGATCAATTCAGCCATCGAGATTGATCTGACGGGCCAGGTATGTGCCGACTCGATCGGAACGGAATTCTTCAGCGGCTTTGGTGGACAACTTGACTTTATCCGCGGAGCATCCCGAAGCAGACGGGGCAAACCCATCATTGCACTTCCATCGACTGCAAAGAATGGAGAGTTTTCGAGAATCGTTCCGATGCTTGCGCCGGGTGCCGGCGTGACAACGACCCGTGGCGATGTTCACTATGTGGTTACAGAATATGGCGTCGCAAATTTGTACGGAAAAACCATACGTCAACGTGCTCAAGAACTGATCGATATCGCTCACCCCGATTTTCGGTCTGAGCTACAGCAATATGCAATAGGGCGAAAAATTTTCCCGCAGCCGGAACACCCCGTATTAAGTCCTAACTGATCTAACGAATAACCACGAAATCATACGAGAATACCAGGATCATGGAAACGAAAAAAAACAACCGAGAAATGGTAACAATTGACGGCAACGAAGCAGCTGCCTACATAGCTCACAAAACGAATGAGGTGATTGCAATCTACCCGATTACACCATCATCAGGTATGGGGGAGTGGGCGGATGAATGGTCGGCGCAAGGCAAGAAAAACATATGGGGAACCGTTCCCAGTGTGATTGAGATGCAAAGTGAAGGAGGTGCTGCTGGGGCTGTTCACGGCGCATTGCAGACAGGTGCACTCTCAACGACTTTTACAGCCTCTCAAGGCTTGCTGCTGATGATTCCCAATATGTTCAAGATTGCGGGCGAGTTGACCTCGACGGTGTTTCACATTGCGGCAAGGACTCTTGCGACGCACGCACTCTCCATTTTCGGAGATCACAGCGACGTTATGGCAACACGCGCTACCGGATTTGGCATGCTCGCATCCGGATCAGTCCAGGAAGTAATGGACATTGCCTTGATAGCACAGGCTGCGACACTGGAGGCAAGGGTTCCATTTCTCCATTTCTTCGATGGGTTCCGAACTTCTGCAGAAGTTATGAAAATCGAACAATTGGCGGAAGGTGATATTCGTGCTATGATTGACGACGAATTGGTTCGGGCTCATCGTGGACGTGCCCTTTCCCCCGATCATCCGGTGATGAGAGGGTCTGCCCAAAATCCAGACGTTTTCTTCCAGGCCCGGGAAAGGTTGAATCCATATTACCAGGCGTGTCCGGCAATCATTGAGAAGACAATGAATAAATTCGCGTCGATCGCGGGACGAAAGTACGGACTATTCGACTATATCGGTGCCCCAGACGCAGATCGGATCATCGTCATGATGGGCTCAGGTGCTGAAACGGCGCACGAGACCATCGACTATTTTACTGCAAAGGGAGAAAAAGTTGGACTCGTAAAAGTCCGGCTCTATCGGCCATTTTCGGTTGAACACCTCATCAGAGTACTCCCCAAGACGGTCAGGCGGATTGCCGTTCTCGACCGCTGCAAGGAACCAGGCGCAACGGGCGATCCGCTCTATCTTGATGTTGTGACTTCTTTGAGTGAATCCTTCGGGCAAGGTAAAACTCCAATCAAATCATTCCCCCTTATTATTGGAGGTCGTTACGGACTGTCTTCAAAAGAATTCACCCCAACGATGGTGAAGGCGGTGCTCGACGAAATGAAGAAAGAGTCGCCAAAGAACCATTTCACTGTCGGGATTGATGACGATGTTACCCACACGAGCTTGAGTTTTGATCCAACCTTCGGAATTGAAGCAAAGGATGTTGTGCGGGCAATCTTTTACGGACTTGGAGCTGATGGCACAGTGGGGGCGAATAAAAATTCCATTAAGATAA
>JADGQA010000247.1 GCA_017882185.1 Bacteroidota bacterium | reverse complement strand
TCTGACGGAAAAGCAGGATTCTCTCAAGCTGGGCGATCTGGCTCCAATGTTCGTGATGCGAGACATTGTGACTGACCACGCCGTTTGTCTACGGGACTAAACGGGCAAGGGGCTTCGTAATGACGGCAAGTAGAACAAGATCCGGGATGCAGTCGTCCTGAGTTTCTGGGCCACTTGGTGTCAACCGTGTAACGAAGCAATTCCTCAACTTGCGAAAGTAGCGCTCGGATTCAAAGGAATGCCAGTGAAGTTCTTTCTGGTCAATACTCTTGATCGAGTTAGCCAGGATTCCAGCAAGGCCGTTATGAACGATCGTGGCTACGACCTCCCGTGCCTCGTTGATGCGTCAGGTAGGTTCGGTAGGATGTATTCTGTAAAGAAAACACTTCCAGTGCTCGTAGTTTTGGACAAATATGGAGTTGTCCGAGAGTTCGAACATGGTTATCATCCGGATTTCAGTGCTCCCCTCACCAATCTGCTAGAAAAACTCGTCAAGGAATAGGTGGCGTTGTTCGATCCACGTAGGCAGAAGCAGTTGCTTTCGGAAAAATCTCTCCGGGATTTTCTTTCGATAGAGAGTGGTTCAAGAAAATACCCAATTGATTGTCTCTAACCGGGACAAGTTTTGCAGTTTTCCGGACTACTGCGAAATGTTCTACGAGGTGAGTCGTGCAGATTCAGCTTCTGTTGTATTTTTCCGATTTGTCCCAGTGTCAGCGCAAATATCATGGGTGAGTTGAAGCTTGTAGCTCCTCCAACCCTTCATTGAATCTCGCGTCATTTTTACCTATTTTTAGCCTTAAGAATGGAAAAAGACAAAAATGTCTGAGAATATTGTTGCGATTATTGGCCGACCAAATGTGGGAAAGTCGACGCTATTCAACAGGTTAATTGGGTCGAGGGATGCGATCGTCTTCGACACTCCTGGCGTCACTCGGGACCGCAAATACGGCGAGGCGGATTGGACTGGAAAGGCTTTCACAGTCATTGATACTGGGGGTTATGTGCCTGCCTCAGAGGATGTTTTTGAGAAAGCCATTCGCGAACAGGCAGAGATTGCCATTGCTGAAGCCGATTCGATAATCTTTGTGGTCGATGCACTTGACGGACTTACACCGCTCGATAAAGAAATTGCTAAGATCTTGCGCAAGTCTTCCAAACCGGTTCATCTCGTGGCAAACAAAGTCGATTCTGGAAACAGGGAGGTATTGGGCAACGAGTTTTTCGAGCTCGGGCTTGGGGATCCACATCTTATTTCCGCTCTGGGAGGAAGGCAGATCGGAGATTTCCTGGATGTTTTGGTAGAGGATTTGTCGGAGAATGACTCTATTGACAAGGAGGAAACGAGACCAAGGCTGGCGATCATTGGAAAGCCGAATGTTGGCAAGTCCTCCCTTGTGAATGCACTGCTCGGCGTCACGAGGCAAGTTGTGACGGAGATCCCCGGTACCACTCGAGATCCCATTGATTCGATTCTTAGGCGGAACGGAAAAGAAATTGTAATCATCGATACTGCCGGCCTCAAGAAGCGCAAGCACACAACGGAGAGTATTGAATTCTATAGCGCCATTCGCACGCTGCGCAGCATTGACCGGTGCGATGTTGCTGTCGTTCTTTTCGATGGTAAGACCGGTGTCGACAAACAGGACATTCAAATTGTAGAGTCGGCAATTCAGCGTCACCGTTCTTGCATCATAGCCGTCAACAAATGGGATCTCGTAGAGAAAGAGACTCTTACCTCGAAGACGTACGAGAAAGCTATCAATGAGCTGCTCGGGGTCTATGATTTTGTCCCAATTATCTTCATCTCGGCACTGACAAAACAGCGTCTTTACAGGGTTGTCGATCTCAGCCTGGAAGTTGATCAGCAGCAGAGAAGACGGATTGAAACGAGCGAGCTGAACGATGCAATTCTTCCAGAAATAGAACGCTATCCTCCAAAGTCTTCATCTCCAAAGCATATTAAGATCAAATATGTGTCCCAAGTAAAAACAAAACCACCGATGTTTGTTTTTTTCTGCAATGAGCCGAAATTGGTCCAGGAATCCTATCGACGATTTCTTGACAACAAATTGCGTGAGCACTTTGGATTTTCCGGGGTTCCATTCTCAATAGTGTTCAAGAAAAAATGAAGCAAACAATCTTGGTAGTTGGGGGTCTTGCTGCGGGGCCAAGTGCAGCAAGCAAGGCTAAGAGGATCAATCCTGATGCAGAAGTTATTCTTTTCGAGCAAGGCGAGCACGTTTCATATGGAATCTGTGAAGTGCCGTACTATATTGGAGGAACTGTAACTGAATTCGATGACCTCAATCCATTGGATCCGGCAGCGCTTGAAAGGTCGAGGGGGATCAAAGTCAAAGTGGGACACAGTGCGGAGCAAATTCTGTCAACGAAGAAGAAACTGGTCGTCCGCGACCTGAACCGGGACAAACTAGCAGAATTCACATACGATAAGCTCATCCTCGCGGTGGGGTCGATTTCACGGCAAATGACCGTGGAAGGGAAAGATGCAAAGAACATATTTCGTGTAAAATCGCTCGCTGACGGGATCGCAATCAAGAAGTTTATAGATGAGAAAAGGCCTACCCGATGTGTAATTGTAGGCGGCGGATATGTCGGCATGGAATTGTGCGAGGCACTTGTCGAACGAGGAATCAATGTTGTTCTGCTTCACACCGACGACTATCCCATGACCGGCCTGGAGCACGAGACCAGAAAAGCCGTGCATTCTGAGCTTGTAAAGAATGGGGTAAATTTCAAGCAACGACAGAATGTGACGAGATTCGTGTCTGATGCTGACAACACCATTCACTCTGTGGTGACCGAAACAGGCTCATTTGAATGTGACTTCGTCATTCTTGCCGTTGGTGTGAAGCCGAACTCCGATTTGGCATCCAAGGCGCGAATTCACTTGGGTCAGCATCATGGTATATTGACTGACGAACGACAGTCAACGAACATAGACTCTATTTTCGCTGCCGGCGATTGCTGTGAAGTCAAGAATATGATCACCGGGAAGTGGCTCTACATTCCCCTCGCCACTTATGCAAGCAGACAAGGAAGGGTCGCAGGAGAGAATGCCGCTGGCGGAAGGGCGGTCTTCAAAGGTGCAATCCGCTCAATTGCGGTCAAAGTTTTTGGGTTGGAAGTTGCGCAGGTTGGCATTAGCTCTTCAGAAGCACAGGAAAATGGGTTTGATTTCATCAAGGTACAGGTAACGACGGATTCCAAAGTAGCTTACTTCCCTGGAAATGCGAAAATCGACATTGTCGCGATCGCTGATAAGAGATCCCACCGATTACTGGGTGCCAACATATTTGGTGGACCCGGGTCTGTGCTCCGGGCAGACGTTCTCGGTCTTGCCATGCAACAAAAAATGACAGTCGAGGAACTTTCACAGATTGATCTAATTTATTCGCCCCCGTTTTCCCCATTATGGGATCCGGTTTTGATTCTTGCGAACCAGCTTAAAGGAAAGTTGAGTGCTAGGTCCTAGGCCCATCGATTTGAATTCAAACAATACCTTGAAGTCCTTCAATTCAAGATAGATAGGATAGGTCTCGTATGAAAAACTTGAGAATCATAGATCATCCACTGGTCAAGAGGGATTTGACGATATTGCGCGACGTGCAGACTCCATCTTATGTCTTTCGATCTGTCCTCCGTCGAATGGCAGCTCTTATGGCCTATGAAGTAACTCGAGACCTCCCTCTGAAGAACGTTATGGTCAAGACCCCATTGGAGAATACCAACGGGAGCATCATGGAGCACTCAATTGTCTTGGTTCCTATCCTAAGAGCAGGACTTGGACTTGTGGGAGGATTCGTAGAGGTGTTCCCTGAAGCCAGAGTGGGGCACATTGGCCTTTACCGGGATGAGAAAACTCTTCGACCCGTTGATTACTATTTCAAGGTTCCCAGGGATCTGAAACGAGCAGTGGTACTCGTCTTGGATCCAATGCTGGCGACAGGTGGGAGTGGTGCGGAGGCCATAACGTTCCTAAAAAAGAAAGGAGCTCGCAATATTCGATTTGTAAGTTTGTTGGCAGCTCCAGAGGGCATCAAAGTCGTGCAAAAGCGTCACGCTGATGTCGTCATCTACACGTGTTCGCTTGAACGGGGACTGAACTCAAAAGGATACATATTGCCTGGTCTTGGCGACGCCGGAGATAGAATATTTGGAACGGACTAGAAGCGTCAGATTGCGATTGTTTCTCCTTGCGGCTTCCGTTTGTTTCTCGGGGAGTTTGATCGTCCGTGCCGACGAACCACGAATTCCGGGAGAATTGAATGCCCTCATCACAGAGGGTATTGACTTCACGCTCAGGCAAGAGTATGATCGCGCGGATTCTGTGCTACGATTTGTGACGACGAAGTATCCCGGTCATCCGCTCGGCTATCTTTACAAAGCCGCAGTGATGGAGGCAAAGTCAATGGATTACCTGGATCCTTTGGACTTCTCCAAATACGATTCTTTGCTTGCGGTGGCGAAAACCGAGGCAGAAAGAATCGTCGAAGCATTTCCAGACTCTCCGATGGGGTACTATTACCTAGGCACTGCGATTGGCTATGATGCATATGCTCAAGTTGACGCCGGAAATTGGCTTGGAGGTATTGTGAAAGGCTTGTCAGCTGCATCCAGTTTCAAGAAATCTGTGGAACTGGATTCCTCACTCTATGATGCTTACGTCGGAGTAGGAACGTATTACTATTGGAAGAGTCGGAAGGCAGATTTCTTGAATTGGGCACTAGGGGATCGTCGCGCTGAAGGAATAAAACTCCTGGAAATTGCGTCGGAGAAGGGGGAGCAGAACAAGTACGCAGCGCTCAGTGCGCTGACGGCCATCTATCTTGATACCCGTCAATACGGATTATCGATACAATGCGCCAAACGTGGCTTGGATCGATACCCAGAAAATCGCATTTTCTTGTGGGAGCTTGTTGAAGCCCAGGAACAATCCGCGAATTATGTTGATGCCATCCAGACATACGAACATCTTCTTACGAATATTCTCAAAGCAAGAATTCCGAACCCATACAACGAAATCCTCTGCAGAATGAATCTCGTCAAAGCGAAAATTGTTCTTAAGCAAACACAGGGACTGAATTCACATATCGACGCTATTCTTGCATACGAACATTTCGTATTTCCATCAAACCTCACGAGCAGGGCAAAGAACAAATTCGAACAAGCGAGAGCCATTCGAGCGCAGTTGGTTGTCAATTGAGCACCGCACAATTGGTTATGGTTCTTTGATCAAGTACAATGAACGACGGTCAATACAAAAAGAAGTTGGATGATTTGCTCGCGATATGCCGAAAGAATCTTCGTTCGGTAGATGAAGACCTCCTGACACGGGCATTCGCGATGA
>JADGQA010000061.1 GCA_017882185.1 Bacteroidota bacterium | reverse complement strand
TGATTGGAAGGATGTACTAGTGAAGTTTCTGTCTGATCGGATCATTTCAGTCATGTTTTGCGGAAGGATGGCAGCTTGAAAAAAGATCGAATCTCCAGATGAGACGTGTTTGTTCTTGGGTTCGTCTACGTAGGTTTACTCTCGTTGGTCTTAATTCTACCGGAGAACAATTCGATTGTGAGCGGCTGCATTCTGGCCGCCTAAGGGTTAGAGAGTTTCGTAGCAGTAGAACACATTAAATGATTCCTCTCTAGCGCACTCCCCAGCGATTTGTAACTCGTTCGAGCTCCCTTAGCCTAAGGATAGTAGTCTCACATGTGCACTGAAGCTTGAATGTTCGATGGGCGAGCTGCAATTCTCTCCCTTCTCAATTCCAATCTCACCTGCACAGAGGCTTCGCCCTGACTCCCTTTGCCAATGTTGACCTGCGTCAAACCTGATTCGTAACCACATTGTTATGCGGTTGAAAAGACGTCGAAATGAGAGTTTCTTATGAAGGAACTCTAATTAGAGAATCTTAGTAGCTAATTGTCATTTCTCTTGCTCTCTCCAAGGATGATGGTATATCTGAAAGGAACAGAATAATGGCCACGGAAAATGGAAAGATCCACGCGCTGGTTTTCGAAGAGGATTTGAAAACTGCGGATCTGATAGAAAAGACACTGGTAAAATGCGGGTATGCAGTCGACGTTGTTGGCGACAATAGGTCCGCGATTGCCAGAGGATCTTCAGACCAGTATCAGATCGTAATCGGTGATGTCTGTAATCCCGACAAGTCGGGTTTCGAAGTCCTGAGAGCATTGCATTCCCGCCAATGGCCCATCCCTTTTCTAGCACTTTCTGAACACCAAAAGGAGGCCGATAGAATGCGGGCCCTGGAACAGGGGGCAAATGATTTCTTGACTAAGCCGTTCGATGAAGCAGAACTCTGTGCAAGAGTCCAGACGGTGCTCTGGCGCGCCGGAATTACGACGAATTCAATCCTTCAAGCACGGGATTTGACTATGGATATCAGCAGACGCGTTGTGCGTCGCTCTTCCAAAACTGTCAATCTGACCAGAACGGAGTTCTCACTCCTTGAACTTTTGCTCCGAAACAAGAATGTCATCTTGCCGAGGAACTACATCCGAGAGAAGGTATGGGGCTCCAAGTTTGAAGATGGGACAAACATTGTGGATGTATATATTAATTACCTCAGGAGTTCTGTCGACAAAGAGTTTTCACCGCGGCTTATTCATACGGTGCGAGGAAAAGGGTTCATGCTGAGAGAGGATTAGCTGCCGAGATTTCTTTGCCTTCCTTCTTTGGTTTTCGCAAAGGGGAATGCGGTGACTGGGTCGAATTCTCAACGAGAGACGAAATCAAAAAGGGGGCTGAGAGGGATTGGGGCTTATTAACGCTTTATCAGCCACGACTCCGGATTCAACTTATCCCGTTCCTTCCAAATTTCAAAATGCAGCACGGATCCGTCGACCGATTCGCCGCTATGCGCAACGACCTGACCCTCTGTTACTTTGTCTGACTTTGAAACATTGATATCGGATAAGTGAGCGTACACTGTATGAAACCCAGAATAGTTGTTGAGGATGAGAATATTCCCGAATCCAGGAATGAACGATAGAGCTGCAACCTCTCCGTCCGCAACGGCAAAAACATTCGAACCTGCCCGGGTCTGAATATCAATGCCGGTATTCTGTGTCACTGTCTTGAGATCCGGGTGGACGTGTTTGCCGAATTTTCCTTCCTTTGAAATGGTCCCGCTTGCAACAGGCCATCGAAGTCTGCCTTTCAGTTGTTCAAATTCCAAGAAAGGGGTCTTGATGTTGGGTCCCGGTGATATAGACGGGTCATTCTTCGCATTCTCGCGCTCGCGAGCATCGGCAAGCATCCGTCCACGTTCGGCAGCAGCTTCCTGTTGTTTGCGCTTTTCCTCCTTCACAATCAAGTCCGCAATGAGTTGCTCAACCTGGTCGGCCGCGGCGTTCTTTCGTGCGAGCGCCTTTCGATAGATGCCTTTGTTTTTCCGAATTTTCCGCAGGATAGATTTCTTGTCGGCGAGCTTTTCCTTCAGGTTGCGTTCTTCGCGGGTCTTCTCTGACAACAATTGTCGCTCGCTTGACAGGGAACTCTCCAGTTGTTCATTTTCGATCTCGAGTGCGGATTTCTTCTGCTGTATCTCGGCGAGGTCCTTGACGCGTTGTTCAGAGAACTTCTTGAGGTACTCTATACGAATGTAAAGCTGATTGACGGAATTTGAGGAAAATAGCAATTCAAGGTCATACACCCTGCCATGTTTGTAGATTGATTGGACATATCCTGCATAGTGTGATCTGAGTTGTTGAAGTTGTCTCTCAAGAGTTGCTACGGAACCCTTGGTTCGCCTGATTTCATCGGTGATGTCGGATTCTTCTTCCTTCAGCGATTTGATCAGCTTCCGAATGAGATCTGACTGGGTTTCAAGGTCGTCAAGGACATCGAGGGTGGATTTCTCGCGAACTTCACTGCTGTGGAGCTTTGCTTCGTATAATTGGATATCGGATCGCAGCTTTTGAAGCTCTTTCTCCTTCTTCTTGATTTCCTTCTCACCGCGCTGTTGAGCCGATGCTGCAAGAGGCATGATGACAAGCAGAATAAGGAAAAGACGGCTCATTGCCAACGCACTCGCTCGGCATTCGGCGGATAGGAGAAGGTGAACTCGAGGTTTTGCTTGTTGATTTCCAGATCCGAGTAGACGACAGAAACCATCCTGCGCTCCTTGGGCTGCATGATCCGGATGTTGAACGGTACCTGTGCACTATCGATGGTCTGGAAATTCACAAATCGTTGTTCGAACAAGAGTTTTCCTTGGTCATCAAGATTCTGTATTTTGATAATCAGGAAAGTCTGTGGATCGATGTAGTACTTGTGAGTTCCTTCGCCATTCCTGTACAGCAGTATGAATTGTTCATCCTCAACACCAGTCTGGTCCGGCGATCCAGAATCCGTTTGTTGAAAGACGCCACCGGTAAATAGATTGAGAAGATCATCAAAATTGAGATTCACGCGCAACACCCGGGACAGGTTTTTGGGATTCGTTTCGCCCATAAAAAGCCGGTTTTCCAGACTGCTGTAGAACCAGAAATCCTTCCGCGTCAGCAACGCAGATCCAATCTTGATACCAAAAGGACCCTGAAGCTTTACCAACAGAGAATCCGGCTTGCGGAGTGTCAACACGAACGATCCACTCTGGGCCATCGTAGGTGTTTCAACGGAGATCGTACCTTCTCCTTTGGCGGATTGCATCCGAACCTGGTTGGCACGAACGATTTCGTGCACTTGATCCGACAAAATGGTCCTGTTACCCAAGATTGTTGTATGTGTGGCACAGGATTGTGTCAGAAGTACGAGCACAACGGATGGAAGAACGACGCGGAAACACATTCTTAGAAAGAACCCCGTTCGATTTTTTCTTTGAGGGCTTGGTTTGCCTTGTCCATGTTGAGCGCGCGGTGCCAGAACTCGAGCGCGTTGTCCTTGTCACCCAACTTGAAATAAACATCGCCGAGGTGTTCGGTGACCTCAGCGCTTGCTCCGCCCGTCGCAACCGCTTTTACGATGTATCGCTGGGCTTCAGCATAGTTGCTCATCATGAAGTAGATCCAGCCTAAGGTGTCAAGATAAGAGGCGTTGTTCGGCTCCATTGCTACCGCTTTCAGACCCATATTGAGCGCCCGCTGGAGCTGTAGTCCGCGTCCTGCAAGGCTGTACCCGTAATTGTTCAGGATGGTCGCGGCCGCAGCAGAGGTAGAGTCAACTTTCAATGCCTCTTCGTAGAGGCTATCGGATTCATTCCATCGTTTCAGACCATCATAGGTGAGAGCAAGTTGTCCCAAGGTATTGATGTCCTTCGGATTGAGCTTGTACGATTGCTCAAGCATCTGGATTGCCGGTGCTGGTTGTCCGAGTCTCGAGTAGCCCAGACCCGTGAGCATGAAGAACCGAGAATCGCTCGGAAAAAGCGTTCTTGCCCTATCCATCGATTTCAGAAGTTTCTGGAATTCGCCGCGATCGAAATAGTTTGACCCCAGGAACCACCAGGCTTCAGCGTTCTTCTCATCGAGGGATGTCACGCGTTCGAAGTATGTGCCGGCAAGGGAGTCTTTTTTCTGGCTTGTGGCAATTACTCCCAGGTACCAATAGACGCGAAAGTCATTTGGTAGCTCGGCTTCGAGCTGTTCAAAAATCTCTTTTGCCTTGTCGGTGAACGTTGAATCTCGCTGGATCTGCCCTACGTAGGCCACACCGATCCGAAGCTTGATTTCCGGGTTCGTCTTGACAAGTTTGAGAAGGGACTGGTATAGGGGCAATGCCTTTTGATACTGCCCACGGTCAAGATAGACCTCACCGAGGATTGCTGACACTTGAACATCGTTCTGGTCTTCTTCGTGCATTGCTTCCAACAGCTTGATGGCATCGTCCATCTTGCCGGCCTTACTATAGGTCTCGGCGAGTTGACGCTGCAAGGCACGATTACTTGGATCAATCTCGAGCATCCGCTTGAAATACTTGGCGGCATCGTCATAGCGGGCAAGAGTGCCGCACAACTCTGCGGTCTGCAAAAGGATGTCCCAATCGTCGGGATTGCCGTCCAGGAGTTTCTCGTATATCGCGAGCGCCTTGAGCGGGCGTTTTTGCTCGTAAAGCCTGGCAAGATTAAACCAACCGGAAGTGGCCGTAGAATCGATTCCGACGATTGTCTCATACTGCTGAATGGCCAGATCCTGCTGGAAAAGGCTGAGATAAATTGTGGCGAGGTTCTCTCTATAGGTGATTCTCGTTGAATCGAGGTTTACCGCATTTCTCGCAGCTTCTGATGCGCGCAACATCTTCCCCAAGAGTACATAGTCTCTGGAAATCGCGTAATACGTGGCAGCATTTGGCTCATACTGAAGTACTTCCTGATACTCCAATATCGCCTCGGCATATTGATCCTTTGCATCCAGGGTTACCCCATCAATGAAATGCTGAACTGCCCGATCATGATTTAATTCGGCCATACGGTCTCGTGCAACGTTCTTTTGTTGCGGTTTTTCATACGCAGGTGTAATCTCTTTCGATCCACTGCAACCGACAAAAAAAGAGGCGCCAATCATCAGGCAGCAGCCTGTATTTCTCGATGTATTTCTCATATCACACAAAATATATCGAATCGAGTTGCGAATAACAAGCCTTGCAAAGGTGTGCGAAAGCAAGTACTTTAGTGAGTGAATGGATGCACCAACCTTGATATATGATCTCGCCATCGCTTGGACCTGGAAGTACGATTTCGAATTCGTCCAGCTTCTTGAAAAGACAGCCTTCGATGCCTCGCTCAGGACTCTGACAATCGATCCAATGTCCGTTAGCAGGATATTCGAACAAGTTCGCAATCGAACACTCTTTTTTCGATTTTTCCTTGACCGCGCATCGGATGAAGACGAAAATTTTCAACCTCTTGCGCGACTCATTCAAAAGCGACTTCGCGAGCCCGAACATCCCTTCAGCATTCGTCCAATCAATCCATTGGACTTGGTCGCCCAAGCCTCGGACAAGGCGACGATGCATCTGGAATTCCTTTCGCACGGCATCAATGTGCCGTACACGATTATCATATCGCCCTATAATCACAAGAAAGAAATCGAGCTTACGCTGTCTGAACTAGCAAGGCTGGGAAGGCCGTTTATCATTAAACCTGCGAATACGACTGGAGGCGGCATTGGTGTTGTAACCGGGGCCGAGACTCTCAAAGATGTCCTCGAGGCAAGACAGCACCATCGAAACGACAAATATCTGCTGCAGGAAACAATAAAGCCAGCCCTGGTCGGGAAGCGTCCTGCTTGGTTCCGTGTCTTTTATGCGTTCGGAAGAATTCTGCCTTGCTGGTGGGACGATCAAACCCATCTGTACGAATCACTTGGCTCTGATGAGGAGGCATTCGACGGTCTGGCGGAATTGCGACGCTACACGGCCAGTATCCAAGAAGTCTGCAAACTGGACTTTTTCTCAACTGAAATCGTTCTCACCTCCGAGCAGAAGGTCGTCGTCGTCGACTATGTAAATGAAATGTGCGATATGAGGCTTCAGAGCCATCATCCAGATGGTGTCCCAGACGCCATTGTGATGGACATAATTCAGTCGCTCGTTCGCCTTGTCGAATCGAACTCAATCTGAAAGGTTTCGAGACGTTTGAACCCATGCTCAACTCATACGTCGATCTGTTGGAATCATTGGGGAAATTGACTTGACTTTCAACATTGGGTTTAATAACTTACTATAAGTATAGCAAATTCATCGAACCAATTGTCACAGTTTGGAGGCTTTATGAGTCTCAGCACGTCACGGCAGCATCTGTATGTAGTACGGAACACTGTGTTTGCATTCATGGTTTTGGCGCTTATTGCACTCACTGGATGTGGCGAAAGCGAAGAGGCAACCCAGGCGCAGGGTTCTGGAGAAGCGACTGACTCTTCGGGAGCGAAGCCGTACGATCAGGCATTGACCAACTTCGTAGGGGGACAACAGCCAGACTCGGCTCAAAAGCCAGTTACGATCCCGGCGCAGACATCGACCACCGATGATATCCAAAGACAGATGGATGCCCTCAAAACGGACAATACCGATCTTCGGCAAAAGAATCTAAAGTTGGAGGACGATGTTCAGAAATTGACAGCAAGATTGAACGATTCCGAAGCGAAATATGCCGCAGAAAAGCAAAGAGCCGATAGCCTGGACGATCTGGCAAGAGCTTCAATGGTGGCAGCTGCACAACCAGCGACCGAGACAATGAAAACGGAATCGATGGAAACTGCCATAAGGACTGAAATTCCGATGGCCGAATATGAAGATGCATTGGGCACTTTCAAGTCGAAGAGGTACAATGATGCTGCGGAAGCCTTCCAGAAAATGTTGGACAACAAGGTGCCGGATGAAATCGCAGACAACTGCCACTATTGGATTGGAGAGTCAAAGTTTGCGTCGAAGAAGTACAGGGAAGCTTCACAAGAATTCGAGGAGGTGCTGAAATTCAGGCGTTCGGAGAAAAAAGGAGATGCTCAATTCATGATTGCTCAATGCTACGAACGAATGGGCAACAAGGTGAAAGCAAAAGAAGCATTTGAAAGAGTCGTGAAGGATTATCCGATGAGCGCCAACGTCAAGAAGGCCAAGGAGCGCTGGGCAAGGTTGTGATTTGAGGTCGGGTCCCGGCTAGTACAGCATTTTCGAAAAAAAAGAACATGACCCCGCCAGATCTTCTGGCGGGGTTTCTATTTTCTCGAACGAGCGAGAGTTAGCAAATCAGGCAATCTTTCTTTGCTCCATGAGGCACCTCCTTGAATCCCGCATCCCACTATGCTATATTGCGTTCGTGACTTTTTCCCGCCGGTCGGCTTCTGCAGACAAATTGTGAACAAGATCAGTAGACTTTAAGTGGCCAAGGTTCTAACAAAATACGTCTGTCAATCTTGTGGCTATGTTTCTCCACGGTGGGTTGGCAAATGTCCAAATTGTTCCGCCTGGAACACCTTTGTCGAAGAAGCACAGCGACCGTTGAAGGCTTCGCGGAAACCTGCCGGAGTTTCTTCAAATGTCGAGCCAATTTCTCTCGCGGACGTCGAGCGCGAAGATGTACCACGCATCAAAACCAATTTCAATGAATTCGACAGAGTGCTCGGAGGAGGGCTGGTTCCCGGATCACTTGTCCTGCTGGGGGGCGATCCCGGAATCGGCAAATCCACTCTTATGATGCAACTGGCGCTACAGATGCGCGATCTGATTGTTGTGTACGTAACAGGCGAAGAGTCCGTACGCCAGATCAAACTGAGGGCAGAGAGGCTCGACGCCTCAAAGGCACCGAACATCCTCCTGCTTGCCGAAACAAATCTCGACTTGATCCTTGATGTTTTGGAACGAGACATACCGGATCTTCTCATCGTGGATTCGATCCAGACGATGTATCGACCGGGACTTGAAAGCGCACCGGGAAGCGTCGGCCAGATGCGCGAATCGACTGCCCTTTTGTTGCGGCTTGCAAAGACTCGAAATCTTCCCATTTTTGTCGTCGGCCATGTCACAAAAGAAGGAATCATTGCAGGTCCAAAAGTAATTGAGCACATGGTTGATACGGTCCTTCAATTTGAAGGCGAGGCGCACTATTCTTACAGAATCTTACGAGCCCTGAAGAATCGCTTTGGTTCTACGAATGAGATCGGCATATTTGAGATGCAGGAGGATGGTCTTCGCGAAGTGAAGAACGCTTCGGAAGTATTTCTTTCACAGCGTCATTATGGCTCCTCTGGATCGACGGTCGTTGCGAGCATTGAAGGGACTCGGCCAATTCTCGTGGAGGTTCAGGCACTTGTGACGTCGACAAACTATGGTTTGCCGCAACGCAACTGTACAGGATTTGACTACAGACGGCTTGCGTTGCTTCTCGCTGTGCTGGAAAAGAGGGTAGGAATGAATCTCGGACAAAACGACGTTTTTGTAAATATTGCCGGCGGCATAAAGATTGATGAGCCTGCCGTGGACATGGGCATTGCTGTTTCGATAACGTCAAGTCTCCGGGACATACCGGTTGATTCGAACGCAGTCGCGGTGGGGGAAATCGGACTGGGCGGCGAAATTCGCACTGTGGGTCAAATCGAAAAACGCGTTCAAGAGGCAGCAAAATTGGGATTCAAGAAAATCATCATTCCGCAGAATAACCTGAAGAGCGTGAAGACTCAGGGAGAAATCGAAATCATCGGTGTCGAGAAGATTGAACAAGCAATCGAAGAATTAGTTGGATGAAATCATCGTCAATCGATACCAACCGCCAACTATTGATGAAGGAGGCTATAACGCTCTCCCTGAACAATATCAAAGAGAACCATGGTGGACCCTTTGCAGCGCTTATTGTGAGAGGGGAAACAATCATCTCCCGAGGTACAAATCTTGTAACTTCGGCGAACGATCCCACGGCACACGCCGAGATTGTCGCCATTCGAAACGCCTGCAGTTCGTTGCGGACCTTCATCCTCGATGGATGTGAAATCTATACTAGTTGTGAACCGTGTCCAATGTGCCTCGGCGCAATCTATTGGGCAAGGTTGGAAAGGATCTATTATGCAAACTCGCGCGCAGACGCCGCGAAAATCGGCTTTGACGACAAATTGATCTATCAAGAAATCCCGCTTCCAATTTCACAGCGCAAAATACCTTCCATACGGTTGATGGAAGAAGAAGCGTTGGTTGCATTCCACGAATGGGAACGGAAGGAAAGTAAGACGAGGTACTGAGACTGCTGCCTCATTCAACGAAGATCGGATCTGCCGTGAACAAATCGAGGGTCTACGAAAATCCTGCCGCTTGTCCACGGAACATGAGTAGAAGAGAGTTGTTCACTATATTACAGGGCGAATGCTATTATGCTCAAGATTGTACTGGCATCAAGAAACAAACACAAGCTCGTCGAGTTGCGATTTTTTCTGTCTGGCCTTCCATTTGAAATCGTAAGTCTTGACGAGTTTCCCGGTGTGCCGTTGTTTGTCGAAGACGGGACAACATTCAAAGACAACGCGCTGAAGAAATCGCATCAAGTATTCCAACATACGAATATGTTTTCTCTCGCAGATGATTCCGGCCTTGAAGTATTCTACTTGAATGGTCGTCCCGGAGTGTATTCTGCTCGCTATGCCGGCAACAATTCAGACGACAATGCAAATAACCAAAAACTACTGACTGAGATGAAGGGTGTCGCGCCGAGAAGAAGGGGGGCTCAATTCCACGCTGTCCTTGCCCTCGTTGGAAAAGGCATTGAGAAAACTGTGGAAGGCCTTTGTCCCGGTGCGATCGCCGAAAGTCCAAGGGGGACGAACGGCTTCGGATATGATCCAATCTTCATCCCGAAAGGGTTCAGGAGGACCTATGCTGAGTTGGCTGCAGAGGAGAAGAACATGATAAGTCACCGCTCGAAGGCTTTCGGAAAGATGCGTGACATTCTGAAATCAGAAATCCATTGATCCGCGATGGATCAATGGATGAGAGAACCAGGAAGGGGAATGTTATGGTTGTGGAGAAACTGGAACGTGCAGTGATTTGAGCTTCCCCTCGATTGTTGCGAGGAGCAGTTCGAGACTAAAAGGCTTAGTCAGAAAATCATCGACCCCCATCCTCACGCCCGCACGGACAACAAACTCATCGCTAATGCCGCTCATGAGGAGGAACGGAATTTCTTTGAATTTCACATTGCTCCGGACGTATTGATAAAATTCAAGACCTGTTCTCTGTCCGGGTCCGAACATAAGATCAGAAAGTATCAGGAGAGGCATCGTCTGATCGAGCAGGTTGATTGCCTTATCAATGCTCTCGGCTGTGAGGACGTCGTAACCGTGTTTCTTGAGTGACGCAGCAAACGAAAGTAACATTGTGCGGTCGTCATCGACAATCAGGATTGTTCCCTTCGTCAGCGCATTGTTGTTTTTTGCCCACAAGATCTGGGTTTCCGCGCTCATGTGCTCTTCCATCGAAATGTTGAATCTTTGACGCATGAGCTGCAACACTTCATTTTCCGTGGAACTGATGACGCCGTCGCGCCATGCGGTCTTCAATGAATCGACGTAAGCTTCAGTATGTACTTGTTTTTCCGCCTCTTCGTGTTCCTGCTGTGTGATGTCAAACATTTGCCGGACTTTCCTCAGCTCCTGATCTTCCTCGGCCGTGATTTTTCCGTCGAACCACATTTCTTTCAGCATCTGTCGGTACATTATCAGACTCGCCCGTTCATCCTTCTTTGTGATTCTGGGAGGAGTAACAGGTTGCTGTTGCATCGTTGTCGGGATCCGAGGCCTTGGCAACCCGGGTGGGGGCGGTGTGGGTGACGCAGCCGGTGTGGCGGCAAATTGTTTCGGCTGCGGAGTCTCTGCTTGCGGGGCTGCAATTTTCTTTGCTTCCGCCTCTTGCGTCATCAGGATTTCAATGCGGTCCGAATACGAACTCGCGAAGTAGTTCTGAGGATCAATCTTGTAGACTTTTGCGACCACTTTGAGGGCTTCATTGTAGTCTTTGGCGGAAATGAGTTGATCGGCAGTTCTCAGAAGTTGAGAAACAGCATCCAGTTTTTTCTCATCCTGGAAAGCATCCTGCTGCTCCTTCTTCACAAGCTTCTGTTGGTGTTTTTCGAGCTCCGCCTTAATACGATCCTGGAATGATCGGGCATAGTAGTTGTTCTGGTCAAGGTTCAGTGCTCGTTGGATTTCCAGCAAAGCATTGTCGTACCGACCTTCTTTTGCAAATGCATCAGCCGCACGAAGATGCCGCGAAACTACTTCTTTGAGCTGACTCGATTGGGGTTCCTTCTTACTGATCATAAAGATTCCCGCTGTGATCTCTGCGACATCGAACAGGAGAAAATGTCACTTTCTCGTATTCTATCTAAATATGGCTTTAAAATCAAACCGGGATTCTCGATCCGCACAACGATTCCATCCACTGTTACCCCAGTCAGTACCGATTCAATCCTGAAGCGTTCACTGTCTCCCTCCTGCACCCGCAAAAAACGGCGATTTCTTGCACACATTACTTCTGGCGGGAACTCAAAGAGAAGAGTTGTATGATTGCATTGCGTAGATCGTTTGGAGGAGAGCATGCACACAACTCTCTGGACAGGAAAGGTTTTGTCCCATGCCGCTCGAATGTTTCGAGGACGGTTTACCGATTGGAAGAAAAATGAACGATTGCTCCGGAAGGTTCAATTCATTCTGAAGTCACATTTCTTGATTAAGATAGCGAAACTTGTTATACTTGAGTACCTCCACTGAAGGTATCTTCAATATGACACTAAAAGCACGCATCAAGAGTCTCCGGACCTTTCCTATCCTTAGGGATATGAAAGCTGCAGATGTCATGAGACTCGCGAAAACGGTAGACGAGGAGATCTATCCAGCCGGTCATATGCTCCTCGACATAGAATCGGTTGCAGATAAAGTGTACTTGATTGAACAGGGCAAAGTTAGGGTGGGTCGGAAGACAACCTATGGAGAGGAAACGACACTCATCATGTTGGGGCACGGTGATGTCGTGGGAGAATTGGCGGCGCTCGACGGCCGTTTTCGATCTGCGCGGGTTACGTGCGTAGAAGAGACATCCGTCTTCTCAATTTCAAAGGCAAGCTTCGAGAAGCTTCTGAAGAGGGACCGGGCAGTCTCTCTGAATTTACTCCGCGAACTCGCATCGCGGATAAGGAATGCAAACGACAATATCGTGAAGAGTCTTGAGAAGCAGCGAACCCTCATCGAGAACCGAGTCGAAAAACTCAACAGGCTCATCGAAGCCAGCCGGATTATCAATTCGACTCTTGATCTCGACAAATTGCTCGGCTTGATTCTCGACGCCGCAGCAAAGAGTATCGAAGCCGATCGCGGGACACTGTATCTCGTCGATCCGATCAAGCAGGAGTTGTGGTCTAAGGTCTTGCAGGGAAACAACATGGTGGAAATACGACTGCCGATGGGAAAGGGGATTGCAGGATATGTTGCCCAAACAGGGGAAATCATCAACATCCCAGATGCTTACAAGGATTCACGATTCAATCCGGATATAGATAAACGTACAGGATATCGCACGAGGAACGTGCTGTGCATGCCCATCAAGAATAAGGATGGCAAAATTATCGGCGTCTTTCAACTGTTCAACAAGAAAAACGGGGCATTCGCGAAAGAAGATGAACAGTTTATTGACGCGTTCTCTGCTCATGCTTCGATTGCAATTGAAAATGCGCGCATGGCACAAGAAATGGTCCAAAGTGAGAGGCTCTCGGCAGTAGGACGGATGGCAAGCGTCATCATTCACGACATCAAGAATCCAATGGGAACGCTTCGTGTGTATGCGCAAGTCATGAAAAAGAAATCGGGCAACGAAGAGGCTGGCAAACTGGCTGATGAGATGATTCGCCAGGTTGATCGCTTTGTCAATATGACGCAAGAGATCCTGGATTTCACCCGCGGGGTAAGCGCTTCGAATTTTGCTGAAGTCGATTTCAGCGAAGTGATGGAAAGCGTTCTTGCCTTCATTGAAAATGATTTGACGAAGAACAACGTTCAACTTGTAAAGAAGGTTCAGTTCAAGGGGAGAATAATGCTGGACCAGGACAAAATGGTACGGGTATTCTACAATATTGCAAGCAACGCGCGCGATGCCATGCCGAATGGAGGCAGTCTAACGGTTTCAACGATGCAAGAGAATGGATTAGTGAGGATTGATTTTACCGACTCAGGATCTGGCATGCCAGAAGAGGTAAAGAAACGCATCTTTGAACCGTTCATGACTTACGGAAAAAAACACGGTACCGGTCTCGGCATGTCGATTGTGAAAAAAGTCATCGATGACCACAAAGGCAGGATCGAAATTGACAGCGAAATGGGTAAGGGAACGACCATAAAGATATTTCTTCCGATTGCCTTAGGTTAACGAAGAATTCTGCACGATCGTTATACGAGTCCAAGCCATCGATCCCCAGAAGGACGACTTTCTGGGGATTCATTTTTGTGCGGTAGGCAGAATCACAATAACAATGATTGTGGATTTCGAATGACAGGAACTATCCCCGCCGCGGTCTAAGGCACGTTGCGTGTTGCACGAAACAAGGAAATTGATTTGATCTTAAATGGTATTGAACATCAACAAAAAACCCCTGGTGCAAAAGCACCAGGAGTTTAAATTCGCAGAGCTCGAGCAATTCGGGCTAACGTGCAAATCCGAGCAACAACACTTCAATTGCTACCCAGAGAACCCAAAGTCCTAGTGCGATTCCAATGCCAGTTGTTGACGGCCTGTTTCCCAACTTGCTGACTCCGAGTCCAACCACCACGGCTTGCCAAATCGAAAAAATGTTAAGCGCTGCGAGGACTTTGTGCATTGTGCTTAACGGGTCGAACGTAGCATATACGGCAAGAGCGGCGCTTGGCGAGGCATACATTGAATTCAAGCCCAATATCATCAGGAGGGTTACAGTACCGCCCAGGATTCCAATCCAGCTTGAGATTCCGTACATCTCCAGATATTTTCCGTAACCGGCAGTCGACTTCAATAGCAATTTGCTCACCAGCCAGAGTGCGAGTGACGCCCCAAAAAACATCACAGACAGGAAGATAACGCTGCCGATGACGCCAAAAGCAATAAACATTCCGCCCATATTTTCCATTTGACTTTTTGCCCGGTCGGCTTGTTCCTGAGTCATCTTGCCTGATTCGACTTGCTTCTGCATCGCCTGTTCCCGCGATTCTAGAATTTGGCTCTTCAACGTGTCATTCGAGAACATGATCACTGTTGAGACTGATGCCAGAGCAAAAAGAAGGATCAAAGGCAGGAGCCAAAAACTTGCCTTTGACTCGCTCTCACGAAGTCCTTCGAAAGCATCACTGGGAGATGAAAATGCATTCATCATGGTACTGCCAAGCCCCTGGGCTTTCGGTGCAGGGATTTGTTCGGTCATAATGTTGTCTCCTTTGAGGTGATTGAGAGGATGTGCTCACTTGTGGCAAGAACAAGAGCAAGGTAGCAATTTCAAACGAAAAGAAAAAGGGATTGCGTTCGTTGACATTAGAATCATTAATGAATATATTAAAAAAACGTAGAAATTCATAACTTGTGCGGATTCACTGACAGCTCAAATGAAAGTGAATACCGCTGGATGCTATGGCGGACCTGGAAGAACAACGAAGAAAAGTTGAAGAGTTAAAGAAAAAGATACTGCTGCAAAAGCAGAAGGGGGCAGGTACTGTTCCTTCGGCTACGATTGAAGCTGAAAAAAAAGTTGTACCTCAGCCGACAGTTGCAGAAGATTTGGAACGCAAGAAGGCTGAAGAAGATGTGAAGCGCAAGGTCGAGGAAGCGAGAATTCAGGCACAACGACTCATCGATGAGCAGAGGAAGAAGACCGAAGAGGAGGAACGCAGGAAAGACGAAGAGCGAAAGAGACTCGAAGAGGAGGCGCAGAAGAAAGCGGATGAAGTGAGACTCAAAGCGCAGCACATGGCCGAGGCACAGCGGAGAAAGTTAGAAGAGGAGACCAAGCGGGAAGCGGAGGAGGCTGCGAGAAAGCGTGAAGAAGAAGCAAGAAAGAGAAAAGATGAGGACGCGAAACGACTGGCGGTCGAGCAAGAGAGAAGAAGAGAGGAAGACAAAAAGCAAGCTCCTTCGATAGCCAATCCAATTTCTCTGCAAGCATACGCCCAGGCATTGAAGCAGGCGCTTGCAGACGGTGTCATCAGCCGCGATGAAAGTGTGTTGTTAGAGACGCTCCGAAAGTCTCTCGGTATTTCGCAACATGAGCACGAAGCTCTCGAACAAGAAATTCAGCTTGAAATCTACCTCGAAGCGATTGTAGAGGGATGGAGGGATGGCGCAATCACGCCGGAAGACTCGGAAAAGCTTGATCTCCTCAGAGAGAATTTCAAAATCTCGGCGGAAGAACATTTGCGACTTGAAAAACAAGTAAGGCAAGAGATTTTGAAACAGCGATAAGTGGTATCGCCGCTTCCCTACACTCATTAAAGACGAAGTTTTTTCAGAAATCTGTTGACTTTGTAGTATCCCAATGGTATATTTATAGCCCGCCCGAGAAAGCGGGAGGCATGATGAGTGCCATAAGTTCTTAAGATTCAAGAGACCCACAATTTGTGGGTATTTTTGTCCTAAGAAGAATGTTCTTTGAAAAAGTGTGCGCAGCTAAAGTCAATTTAGCTGGGTTTCACACCTTAACAAAATATCACGAAGTGATATAACAGCTAAGGTCAGACTCAAAGTTGAGAAGATAAAACTTTACAACGGAGAGTTTGATCCTGGCTCAGGACGAACGCTGGCGGCGTGCCTAACACATGCAAGTCTTGGGAGAAAAAGGTAGCAATATCTTGAGTAAACCGGCGCAAGGGTGAGTAACACGTAGGCAACCTGCCCTAAGGACGGGAACAACTTCGAGAAATCGAGGCTAATACCCGATAATGCAGCGGCACCACATGGTGACAGTTGTTAAATGCCCGCAAGGGTTCCTTTGGATGGGCCTGCGTCCCATTAGGTAGTTGGTGAGGTAACGGCCCACCAAGCCGACGATGGGTAGCTGGTCTGAGAGGACGATCAGCCACACTGGAACTGAGACACG
>JADGQA010000006.1 GCA_017882185.1 Bacteroidota bacterium | reverse complement strand
CCAAGCATCGGACAGAATAAAGCTTTATCGAAGATGTCATATCTCCTCCATTAGATTTGGTGTGTTAGACTGTAATGTTCAATGTGGTTTTCTTAGCAAAATCCCTTAGAGCAAGTCCGAAATGTGGAGGTCTGATGTTACATTGTTCTTAGTAAGTAACAAGAGAACCCAGTGCAAGATAGCAACCGCCTCATTGATTCGCAAATACGTTGAAGGGGAGAGTGATTCATATCAATGTTCCCGGATACACTTCGGGTGTTTCAAAAAAGAGTCTTTACCTATGAAGGGAGATATGTAACAGGACGTCCTGAGGTAATCTTGCGGTTTTCGGGCTATTCTTCATTGGATGTGTTGGGGACTCCATGAACGGAACCTGGCGATGTTGCGACTCCGTTAATCGTAATTGTCAGATTCAGAAGGATAGCTCGCGATGAGACCCCAAGGGGGTTTGTCTTCCGAAGCATTTCAAAGGTACACCAGGTTGGATAGCGGGGGATGCACTCTAGGAGAGAAACTTGTTGTCCTTGTACCAGGCAAACGTCTTTTCGACTGCGACGCGAAATGGAGTTACCGTGTATCCCAGTTCTCTTTGAGCTTTGGCGCACGAAAAATGATACGAAGTCCCCGCTCGCGCTACAAGTTCTCTCGTCAACCACGGTTTTCTGTTCGTCACTATTGCGATGATCTCAGCCAAGCCCGCCACCGTTCGAACCACTGAAACTGGGAGTTTTCTTTTTGGAACGATTCCCCCCACAACCTCGGCGGTTATTCTGAAAACATCCCGGATTTGCAGGTTTTCCCCGCAGAGAATGTATCGTTCTCCGGTTCTTCCCCTGCGAGCCGCCGCAATGTGCCCTCGCACGACATCGTCCACGTACACGATGCTCATGCCCCCGTCGACATAAAAGAACAGACGCCTCTTGTAGATGTCGCGGACAATCTGGCCCCCGTTGAAATGGATATCGCGGGGACCCAAAACAACGGAGGGATTGACCATCACGGCAGATAATCCGGATTTGACCCCTCGCAGTACTTCCTGCTCAGCCCGATGCTTCGAAATCCTGTAACCAGCGTCGTTCGGTTCCCAGGTGAAGCTATTGGTCTCGTCTGCCCAAGCACCTTGTTCAGAAGATCCGATCGCCGCGACAGAACTGGTATGAACAAGCTTCTGAATCCCCGCCTCCATGCAGGCAGCGACCACGTTCCTCGTGCCGGTGATATTGGTGTCGTACATTCGCTCACGTTCTTTGCGCCAGTATGAGACTATTGCCGCGGTGTGGAAGACGGTATCACACCCGCGCATCGCGCGACCCAGGGAATCCGGATCCCGCACATCTCCAAATCGGTGCTCGACATCCGCGGTACCTATTGCGCGAAGGTCCGAGTTTGGACGACGAAGAATGCGAACATTGCATCCTTCCTGCAGAAGAGCAATGGCGAGGTTGGATCCGATGAACCCGGTTCCACCCGTGACAAGGACATTCTTCATTGTTTCAGCCGGGCGCGGAGCGGAGGGGGTGCGATCGGCGTTTCATTGTGCTTTTTCAATGATCACCCGACGGACATTCTTGAGGGCCCAGGGTTTACTCGTCTTTTCAAAAAGCTCGCAAAGGTACTGATAAGCGGCATGATTGCTTTGGTCTTCTCCAAGCGATCGTTCTACACAGTCAAATGCCTCGTCGAAAAGACCGATAGACCAATAGATCCTTCCTTTTTCGAGTTGAAGGCGGCTTCGGTCAGCAGGATTCTTGGTCCGGCGAAGTGTATCGTCACATGCCGTGATCAGCCGAAATCCCTTCACGACGTCATTCGTCCGATCGATCGACTCAAGAATCCTCAAATACGTACTCGCCTCTTTTTCATTTCCCAATTCCCTGGAATAGTCCCATCCCCAAAGCAGGCCCACAAAAAAGGTCGTGTCTTCCTTGAGGATGTTTCGCAAGAGAGAATATCCTTGTTTGCGGTAGCCGAAATTCCAATAGAATCCTGCGACATTGAAGAGCTCTTGCGACCTCTGATACATTCCTGTAATGTTCATGGCATTCAAGTATGTCTCCATGGCATGCAGGTGCGACGTTGCCGCCGGAATATAGGAGGTCGATTGAGGCAGCCGATAGAGCTGTTCGAGTGATCTCGTTGCTTCGAACCGTTGTCCTGACAGAGCATAAGCGACCGTAACCTGAAATACCGTCAATGCCGGGTTGGAGCCAAGGCTGAATGCTTTTGCGAATTCCCCGATTGCCCGGGAGTATTCACCTTGCAAGAGCAAGGACCGACCCAGCGTGAGGATTCCGCGGGGGGTGTTGGTGTCAGGAAGCGCCGTTGCCAGAGTATTTGCAGGCGGGGGCTCCATGAGCGTCGAATGAACCTTATAGAGGAGGAGGCCGCTCAAGGAATGAACGGGCTCGAACCAATACCGCCTGGTCTCGTTCATGGCAAACTCATATGGACGGTTGTTTTCGTCAACTCCCGCAGACAAGAGATAATCGACTCCATTGTCTCTCAGCAGGCGCTCAAACATTGGCAACGGCACACCATAGTTAATCTCAAGAATTTTGCGGTCACCGATGAAGATCGCCAGTTCCTTGAACGTGCCCGCAATGACCGTGCTATCGGGCAGATTCTCTTTCATCCAATCACCGAACAACTGCCACGGTCTGATGTAGAGCTCTTTGTTCACGCCGGTCTGCTTGATTTCTTTGTACAATTCGCCGGGGGCGTGTTGATAGTTCCAGTTCGTGCGGGCGAGCTCGACATCGCAATCGAGGTTTGGAATAACGACAAGAGCTACAGCAATACAGGCCAATCCGACTCTGATGTTCTTGTTTTGAAGCAAGCTTGTTCTCGATATGGCCTGCGTTGACAGAAGCAAGAAGTAGATGAGGAATGGCAGCAACGGAAGAAGGAATCTGATATCCTGCACCGGATAAACGACAATAATAAGCGCGTAAAGAATGCAAAAGAGGAGACGAATATAACCCTTGAAGTCCTGTCTGACGTCCCTGATGATGCCTACCACCGCAAGGGGCAGAACGACGAACGGCAGTATGTATTTTGCGTTGCCCACCAATTTGAAAAAGACCCGGAACAATTGGTGCGGATTAACAATGAGTGGTTGGGGAAACGGGTACGTCAGCAAGCTTGCTATGTAACCATAGAATCCTTGAATGTTGACGAACACACGTTGGATCAATTCGAAGATGATGGGCGTGTTACCCGGCGTGACGAAATGGCCGAGAATAAAACTAACGTTGGTGCTCTGTGATGTCGATGGAGTGCCAACAAGGACCATATTCCGAAACATCCAGGCTGCAGTCAGAACGACGGCTCCAATCACGATCCCCAAAGCAATTTTGTAGTACTTCTTCAGAATCAAGATGATCACGACCGCTCCAACCAATGCGACAGAGACCTCACGGAGGAGAGGGAGGAATGACAGAATGAGAAGGAGGATGACTGAATTCCGGGACAGGATCGACCTGTCGCCTTCGAACGAGTCAAGCAGAATCATTGCTGCGATCGTCATCGCCAGGAAACACATTTCGGACATTGCTTCGGTTGCCATAACCAGCATCAATGGATTGCAGGCAAGTATCAAGGTCCCGACCAGTGCAAGCAGGGTTCCCAATCGGCGATTAAGCCAGACAAAAAAGAGAACCAGCACACAGACTCCCAGGAGCAGCGTCCAGACTTTTGCGGCGATGAGGGAATTGGGGAAAAACAAGAGAACCGGTGCTAAAATCACCGAGTATAATGGGGCGTTAACAACATAACGTTCGGGGTCGGGCTGGGTGTCGTCAACAAATCCTCTCGCGTGGGAAAAGGAAGTCCCCCAAATGACATAGCGGGTGCTATCGGTGTACAAAGAAGTGTCGTTGAGCCGGAGAAATCCCAATATGACAAATCCGACACACGTCAATGCCAGGAGCGTATAACCTTTTTTCGAAGAAATGTTTTTCATATATAAGTCTAAAGGTGGAGGTGATGGTGATCCCCTGCGTTATTCAATCTGCGAATGACGAGGCGGAAGTGTGGGAGTAGTCGCAATTGCTGACGATGAATCATTTCCCTTGCGACATTCGACGAATTCATAGAGCAAGAATGGCCTTGTGAGCACGATGGAGAGAGAATCTCGCCCCTTTACGTTTTGCAGAATATCAGACGGCATACCCGTGCCAAATATGAAGACTTTTCGATGTTGCTGAACCAATTCGCGCGTCAACATTGGCGCATCCTTTCCCATGTCTGCCCAGGCGTCAAGGATGACGACGTCTTTACCAAGCTGGAGGGGGCCCGCCGTCGATTTCTGAGCACCCCAGAACGTGAATAAGGCAGCGTGGTTTGGAATTTTCGCATTGAGAGAATCGAGGCCGATGGCATTTGTTGTCCGAACTCTTCTCGACGAAGCCAGGTCAATGGTCTGAACCATGAAGGACCAACCAATACACAGTCCAAGGACAATTCCGAATACCTTTCCGATTGAAAGGCGGCGCCTGAGAATCCATGTCAGAATCAACAAGAAGCCCAGCAGAACCGGTACCCGGAGGATGGCAAGATGCTGAAGCTGCGTCGATGCCAAAATGACCATGAGAGAAAGGGAGAATGCTCCAAACAGAAAGCCGCTGATGACATTGACTGGAGAGATAGACAATCCATCGAGGCAGAGTGCAATGACGATTGCCGCAAGAGGAACGATCTCCAACAAATAGCGCTGATTGAACGAAAGGCCATCCATTCTGAAACCCGCCATCGAGAACATCCCTATGGCAGATAGAATGAGAATTGATAATGCGCGCACCGTCTTCTTGCGGTCATCGGAAACGTTCGGCATTTTCATCCAAATCGTTACGCAAAGCACAAGTCCAAGAGCAATCCAGGGTGAAGATTGAAGAAGCGCCTTTTTGACGATGCCTGCCACAAGGAAAGCTCCGGTCGAAGGTTCTCTCGAATAGTCAACGAATTCCGCCGGATCCTGAAAGCTCGCGAACGTTGAGAAGTCGACAATTTTAACCCAGAACACTTCGAATGGTCTTATCCAGGAACCTGAACGTATGGGACTCGTGACAAACTTGGCGTAGCTGGACGTCTTTGGAGTTGGAAAGAAGATGCCAAGTCTGAAATAATTCAGCGTTGCGCTCGTGAGTAAGGGCGCGGCAATTCCCGCCAGGTAATAACCAGCTGAGTGAATTCGCCGGTTGCCCCAGAGCAGGATTGTCAATCCAAGGCATCCTGCAAGAAAAATGTTTTGTTCCCGAACGCCGCATGCCACCCCGATGAGGAATCCACCCAGAATCGCGTAGATCGACTTTTTCCCATCCCACACGAGACTGACGCAGTACACAGCCGCTACGCAGAGAAAGACGGACAACATATGAGGCCAGACCCCCTGTGCGTATTCCATTGAATATCCGCCAAGAAGGAGGAGGGCAACAGCCAACCAGGCACTGGACGCTTGTCTCGTATAGCGTCTGACAAAGAGGAACACAAGGAGCCCCGAGAGGATAAACGAGAGAGTGTTGAGTAAGGTCAGTCCTCGCCATCCGAATAAGATAAATGGCAGCGCAATTGGAGCGTACAGCGGTGGGGCGAGCGAAAAGACAGGCGTGGAACTGACAATCCGATCGTACGGCTCCGGGTCAAAATACAAAAGCTCTTTACTTGGACTCAGCCCCTCCGTGCCCGGGACTGTCAATCTTCCTTCGCGAAGGCCAATGACATTCACCATGTAATTGATTTCGTCAATGATGAATGCGCCTCGGATGGTCGTGGCGACGAGAAGGATTCCGAGAATCCCAAGCAGGATGACCAAAATCTTCAAATCACTTCGTGAATGTTCGGTCGTCAAAGTACTAGCGGGATGATGTTGACTGGATCATTCGATGCATAGCGATTCCTAAACCTGTTTGATGATCGCCGACGCCCGCCTGAATACCCGGTCGAACATCGGCTCGGTCAATCTCCCCGTAAATGTATTCTGTTGGCTAGGGTGGAATGAGCCAAGCAAGGTGACGCTTTCTGTCAACCTGTACTCGACCCCATGGCCAAACTTTGGACGTTTCTCGAACGTCGACCAGCCGAGTTCGGCGTAACAGTTCACCGCCGAGTCGAAACCAACCTTGCCCAATCCGACAACGACCTTGAGGTTTTTCAACAGACCCAGCTCGCGCAAAAAAAAAGGGCGGCAATTCAGGACTTCAGAAGGAAGCAGTTTGTTCAAGGGAGGTGCACATCGACATGTGGCCGTAATGTAGCAGTTGATCAGACGAAGTCCATCCTCACGAGAAACAGATGTAGGTTGGTTCGCAAAGCCGAATTTGTGAAGGGCACGGTAGAGCCAGTCTCCACTTCTATCTCCTGTAAACATTCTGCCGGTGCGGTTCCCTCCGTGTGCTGCCGGTGCGAGACCCACGAGAAGGACTTGGGCGTGTGGATCGCCGAAGCTTGGGTTTGGCTTTCCCCAATACTCCCAGTCTTGAAACCGCCTGGTTTTCTCTTGAGCAACTTTCTCGCGCCACCGGACCAGTCGTGGACATCGTCGGCAAGCCACGACCTCTTGTTGAATTTCCTTGAGCGTACTCAAAGAGCCATCTCCGGCACGCCACCTTGTCTCTGCGTTGAGTTCAATGAAGGATTCAGTCTATCGAATGACCTTGAGGAATGAAATGAGCTGTTCATTGAACACCGTTGGGTTTTCCAGATTGCTCAAATGAGCGGCATTCGGGATACTATGCATGGATGAACCCTTGATCCGGGCATGCATGAATTCCGCATCTTTGGGTGTGGTAAGTACGTCGTGTTCCCCACAGAGAATAAGTGTTGGGACAGCCAGTTTTGTGAGCACCGAAGTTGTATCCGTTCTGCAGGCCAATGCGAGGAGCGTTCCTCCGATTCCGATGGGAGAATTTGCTTTGATGATGGATTTGACCTTCTCCACCAAAGTCGGATTGTCGCGAAACGTCGAGTCTGCAAATACAGCTTTGGCAAATCCCTCGGCAAATTGATCGACACCGTTTGTCTTGACGGCCTTCAGAGATGCGGCACGTTTCACCTTGCCTTCATCACCGTCGGGTTCACTTTTGGTGTCACAAAGTACGAGACCATTGAACCTGTTGGCATGTCGCTCAAGAGCTCTCAAAGCGATATAGCCACCCATCGAGAGACCGCAAAGGACCGTCTTTTCGATTACGAGATGGTCCAGTAAAGCGATCAAATCATCCACGAAGAACTCGATACTGTATTGACCATCGCCGACATCGCTCTGGCCGTGCCCCCGGATGTCATAGGCAATCGCCCGGAAGTGGTTGGGGAGCGCTCGCATCTGCGGTTCCCACGTTTCAAGATTGAACGGAAATCCATGAACAAAGACGATGGGGATCCCTCCGGGAGTCCCTCGCTCGACATAATTCATCGTCATCCCATTTATTCTGATCTTCATTGCCTGGTCTCCTTCCGGGGTTGAATGTGCCTGTAAACATCTGTCAATATATCCCGCGCGGCGTAAGGTCGTGCGAGTGTACTCGAGGCCTTATGGGCATTTTTCAGCATTGACGGAGTTCCTAGAATTTTCCTAAGCTTGTAAGCAAGGTTGGCAAGATTAATGGCTTTCCATCCAGCGCCGTGTTCCACGATGAGGTCGGCATTGCGCATTTCCTGGCCCGGAATTGGGTCAACGATGAGCATGGGCAGGCCTTTGACGAGTGACTCGGACGAAGTCAGGCCACCCGATTTTGTAACGACGAGGTCTGATGCACTCATCATCTCGGCAATATTCGTCACAAATCCGTGGAGGCTCGTATGGACATTCTGCGGGAACCTCATCGTGCTGATACTTGCCTTTGCTGTCACGTTCTTCCCACAAACCACGATGAGACTGAATTGACGTCGCGGGAAGCCTGCAAGCGTCTCTCCGACCGACCGAACAATATCCTCAAAGTGCCCAACACCGAAGCCGCCCGAGAGCACGAGTATGGTAAACGTCCGCTCGTCCAGTCCGAATGATCGTCTCGCAACACGCTTGCTCGTCTTGGAAAGGAACTCCGGCATCACGGGGATGCCTGCGACAGATATCCTTTGGGCAGGTATTCCCTTGGACTGCAGTTGCCAGAGAGACTCCTCGTGGAAAACATAATATCTGTAGACGATCGGATCCACCCAATATTGATGGACGTCGAAATCCGTCGTAGCGGCGAAAATGGGCGTTTCGATTCCCCACTTCCGGATTTCATTTGATATGGAAATGAACGGCAGGAAGTGTGTACAGATAATTGCGTCAGGCTTGTTGGATTTCAGAAACCGGAGATAGCGGTTGTAATTAAAATGGTCGAACAGCCGGATAAGACCTTTCTTGCGATATGGCTTGCTTTCGGCCTTCTCGTACAAATATCCCCAAAGTTCTGGAGTCTTGTTGACAAGACTCAGGTATGTTCCTGCATACAGTCGCTTAAACGTCGATGAGGTGAAATCGAGGCAGTCGTGGTTCTCCGTCTTAATCGGGAGGTCTAAGTCTTGCGCAGTTCGATGGAGTGCTTCGGCGGCGCGCAAATGTCCCGCGCCCCCCGACGCAGACAGAATCAGCACTTTGAGGTGTTTCATGAATTTGCTTGGTTAGTAACAGCCAGAAAAAAGAATCCACATTCAATCATACTGAAAAAAGGGGGAATATCAAATGAGAAGCTGTGGTTTCGACTGTTTTCGATCGATCGTGGGCATCCACTTGCCTGGGCCTCGTCGGACAAGGTTAGAGAACGTGACTTCCGTGAACCAAGACCGAACGCGCGCAAAATAGAAACGCTCATTGACCTTCCCGGCCAAAGAGCGTTTTTCATTGAAACAGCTAAGTATTGACTGAGACTGTTATTTCATGAACAACATTTTCGTCATCAGCGACTTGCCGTCGTATTGCAAACGTGCAAAATAGGCTCCCGAAGGAAGACGCGAGGCATCGAATCTTGCCTGCACGATACGTCCGGCCGTGGCTTGTGCATCGAATAATGTTGCAACTTCCTCTCCGATCGAGTTGTACACTTTCAGTGTCGCCCAGCCATCGTTCGGAACTGTAAACTCAAGGCTGGTCGATGGATTGAAGGGATTTGGATAGTTGTTCGCGAGCGTCAAAGCCTGCGGGACATTGCCTATCTCAACTTGCATCACCGTTGAATATTTGAACGAACCGCTCTTGTCAATTTGCTTGATACGGTAATCATACGAGCCGGTGGCTAAGCCTTCATCCACATATGAGTATTGTCTTGGAGTTGTGCTGGTTCCATTGCCGGGGACGAAACCAATCTTGGTCCAAACACTCACCGCTGAAAGCTGAGTGCTGACAGCTTTTCTTTCAATATCAAACCCAAAATTGTTCGTTTCTGTCGCCGTCGTCCATTTGAGTTCGGTATTCAGGCGATTCGCAACTGCCATGCAGTTTGTGAGCTCGACTGGCAAAGGAACATCAGTGCCCGTGCTCGAATTGTAGTAAAATGAAACATGATTTGTTATGTCAGTGCCTGATGACACTACAAATTGCCAATCTGACCCGGTGACAAATGATGGGGTCGCCAACGAGAATTGTCCAAATCCCGAGCCCGTCTGATTTACGGGGACGGTAAATAACGTATTGATACTTCCATTTGTCCACGTCAAAAGAATTGATGCGCCACTAAAACTGAATATGGTGTAGCTGTTTCCACCTAATGTCCCACTCGAAGAGGCTGCCCAATTTCCCGTCGTATCCGTAGGTGTTCCCAATGTTACACCGTATCCTGAGGACCACGTGATAGTCACTATCCCAGATTCATAATTTGCTATGAAATCTGCATCAGGCTTTGCACTTATTGTCAATATGTTTCCATTGGCGGAAATACCTGCCTGGACTGTCTGGGCCCAAAGACTGTTGGAAACAAGCATCAAGATAACCATCAAAAGAGAGAATGATCTGAGTATCTTAACCATGAGTTCTAGCCATCCTCATAAATGAGATTTGGATTATTTCGGCAATTGAGTTGCTCTCTACTGGTGGACTTTGCACTTCCTCTGAGTGTATAAATCAGCGCACGATTAATCTATTCCAGGTTGCACTTTACGTTGAACCAAACACTCATATCTCATGCTATCGCAACACTCATCCGAAAGATAGGCAAACATTATGATTTGTCAAAGTCAGGAACCACAAGGTGCGACTTACACAGATTGGTGTCGTGGAGATATTGTCCGAGAAGGTGAAGTCCACAGCGGCGAAACAATTGGTCGTGCTTGGGTATCACCTTCGTCGTCCGTTTGTGTTACACGGCGTGGCATTTTGGGAAAAAATGCCACGCCGTGACACCGCTTGACTCGTGCAGATACCGACTGATCCCTCGTTAGGAAGGAAGGGGAATTTCAAAAGGGAAGCTGAAGTGCCGCCTACTTGCGATCGATCGTCGGCACCCAGTTCCTTGACCCTGACCCAAGGTAGACTTGTCGCGGTCGGGAAATCTTTTGTTCGGGATCTGTCAGCATTTCTTCCCACTGGGCAAGCCAGCCAGTCGTTCTTCCAATTGCGAACAACACAGGGAACAGATCGAGAGGGAAGCCCATCGCCTGATAAATGAGACCAGAATAGAAGTCGACGTTTGGGTAAAGCTTCCGCTTTACAAAGTATTCGTCTTCGAGAGCAATCCGCTCCAATTCGAGAGCAATATCAAGCATCGGATTTCTTCCGGTCACTTCGAATACCTCGTAGGCCATTTTCTTGATGACTTTGGCACGTGGGTCGTAATTCTTGTAGACGCGATGACCGAAGCCCATGAGGCGTCCCTTGCCGTCCTTCACTTCTTTAATAAATCCAGGCACGTTCTTCATTGACCCGATTTGATCAAGCATATGAATGACAGCTTCATTTGCGCCTCCGTGCAATGGGCCCCAGAGAGCAGCGGCCGCTCCTGCCGTCGCAGAGTACGGATCACATTCCGAACTGCCGATGACCCGCATCGCCGAAGTACTGCAATTCTGTTCGTGATCGGCGTGTAGAATAAAGAGGATCGTGAGAGCGTGCTCGAGTGTGTCGTTTACTTTATATGGGGATTCGCCCGCCTTGAACATCATCTTGAGGAAATTGCCGGCATACGTGAGGTCGTTATCCGGATAGACATACGGCATTCCTTTGGAGTGACGATATGCAAACGCGGCAATCGTAGGCACCTTGCCAATGAGGCGATATATCTGTTTTTCCCTGACTTCAGCGTTGCGGACTTGTTTTGCCTCAGGGTAAAATGTTGAGAGAGCGGCGACCGTGCTGATAAAAATTCCCATCGGGTGCGCATCGTACCGGAAACCTTCCATGAGCGTCTTGACGTTCTCGTGCACCATGGTGTGCATTTTGATGTTGTAGCGCCAATCCTCAAGTTGTTTCTTGTTCGGCAATTCGCCTTTCAGTACGAGATAGGCGACTTCGAGAAACGATTGGGCGTTCTCCGCAATCTGCTCTATCGGGTATCCGCGATATCTCAAGATGCCTTTATCCCCGTCGATGTAAGTGATCTTGCTGACACACGAGGCAGTGTTCATAAATGCCGGATCGTATCCCATCATGCCGAACTCATCATCCTTCACTTTTATTTGACGAAGGTCCAGCGCCTTGATGGTGTCATGCTGAATCGGAAGATCGTATTTTTTACCGGTTCGGTTGTCGATAATTGTTATCGTATCTGCCATTGATGCCTCCTCTGTAAACGAATTGAAATATGAATGCTAACGAACCAAATAATGTAAGAAAAATTCTCCAATCTGCCACACTGTTTAATATTAAATCAATTATCCCTGTGGCAATTTTCGACGATCGAAGCATGTTTCTCCTTCTTAGTAAAGCTAGTGGATTCACCAAATGGATTCTGAGGAGATCGAAGTTCTCAAAGAATGGAATCATTGAGTGGCAATTGTCATGAATGGGAATAGAATGAGAGGCTGGTCCAAATGGAGTGAGACTTAAGTCCCCAACCAGATATGCGGATTGTCATGAGACAGAGAGTCCGAATCCGGGACAGAGTGTCGGCAAGCAGTTAGCCGCTCACAAGGATCCGCAGATGGTGGATTTCCTCATCTGTGAGCTCACGGTGTTCTCCCGATTTCAGACCATCCAGGCCAAGAAAACTTATCTTCGTGCGTACCAGCCTTAGAGTGGGATGGCCGATTGCGGCAGTCATTCTCCGTACTTGGCGATTTTTCCCTTCGTGGAGGGTGAGTTCAATCCAGAATGTTAGAATGTTCTTGCGATAACGGATTGGGGCAGAACGTGTTGGCAGTGATGGTTCATTCAGAAGAAGTGTGACCTCTGCTGGCATCGTTCGCTTTCCGCTGACGACGATTCCATTCCTGATCTTCTCCAGGTCTTCCTCGTTCGGCTTGTTCTCTACGAGAGCGAGGTACGTTCTGGGGTGTCCGTATTTTGGATCAGTGAGTCTGTGCTTTGTGGTATCATCATCGGTAAGGAGAAGTAGGCCTTCACTGTCGGCATCAAGTCTGCCGACCGGATAGACGTCCGGAGGGAAGGGGCCAAACTCTTTGAGTGATCGTTGGCCTGTTTCAGAAGTGAACTGGGAAAGCACTCCGTATGGTTTGTAGAACAAAATGTAGCGAAATCGATTCTTCTTCCTGAATGATTTTGACATATCATCAAAAAAAATCCCCCGATGACTTCTCGGGAGAATTCTTAAATCATGGTAGGACCGCAGGCCTAAGTCAGATCTGCAACGCGTTTATCTTCTTCCTTCACCTCATCGCCACCAGCGTCCTTGCTCGCAATGATGAACTCAAGCTCCTCCTTCGACCCGGCTAACTCGATTCTTACTTTGCTACCTTGCACAAAGGTTCCTTTAAGAACTTCCTCAGCAAGCTTGTCCTCAACGTATTTCTGAATTGTCCTTCTGAGCGGTCGCGCTCCAAAGGCGGGATCAAATCCCTTGTCGGCAATAAACTCCTTCGCTTCTCTTGTGATTTCAATGGAAATTCCGAGCGTGCCCATACGTGCGACGAGTTCTTTTGCCACAATATCGATGATCGCGAACATGTGCTCCCGTTCCAGGCTGTGGAAAATGATAGCGTCATCCACGCGATTGAGGAATTCCGGGTTGAAAACACGCTTCAGCGCGTCTTCGATGCCGGATTTCATCTGGGAATACTTGTCCTTCGTGGTTTGCATCCCAAATCCCAGGGCTCCGTTTACCTTGATATCTCGAGATCCAATGTTCGAAGTCATGATCAGGATGGTGTTCTTGAAATCCACCCTTCTTCCGAGGCTATCTGTCAGTATTCCATCGTCGAGGACCTGCAGGAGAATGTTGAATACGTCCGGGTGGGCCTTCTCGATCTCATCCAGCAATACGACAGAATACGGTTTCCTGCGAACTTTCTCTGTCAGTTGGCCACCCTCCTCGTAACCGACATAGCCTGGAGGGGCTCCGACAAGGCGTGAAACCGAAAACTTCTCCATATACTCGCTCATGTCGATGCGGATGAGTGCATCATCGGAATCAAACAAGTACCGGGCGAGAGATTTTGCAAGTTCAGTCTTGCCGACGCCGGTCGGGCCGAGGAATATAAAGGACCCGATTGGACGCTTCGGATCTTTCAGGCCGGCGCGTGCTCGTCTGATTGCCTTTGTCAGCTTTTCGATTGCCTCATCTTGCCCGATGACGACCGCTTTAAGCTCTTCTCCCATTCTCAGCAATTTTGCGGATTCGCCTTGAGCAACTTTCTGAACGGGAATGCTCGTCATCATAGAGACGACTGCTGCACAGTCCTCGTCATTAACCTCGTAAACAGTGTCGTGCGCTTTTAATTCCCATTCGCGTTTTGCAATCTCCAAGTCATTCAATAATTTCTTTTCCAGGTCGCGCAGTCTCGCTGCTTCCTCAAAATTCTGATTCTTGACGACTTGATTCTTCGACTGTCGAATTTTTTCGATCTCTTCTTCGAGATGAAGCACCTCTTTTGGTACTTTGATATTCGCGAGGTGGACTCGTGCTCCTGCTTCGTCCATTACATCAATGGCTTTGTCCGGCAGGTACCGGTCTGTGATATAGCGGTCACTGAGCCTCACGGCAGAATCTATAGCCTTATCGGTGTACCGCACGCCGTGGTGTTCTTCGTATTTTTGCTTGATATTCTCAAGTATTTGAATGGTTTCATCGACGGTCGTCGGGTCAACCATAATTTTCTGAAACCGGCGGTCAAGGGCTCCGTCTTTCTCAATATATTGCCTGTACTCATCAAGGGTTGTTGCCCCGATACACTGCAGGTCGCCACGGGCCAGCGCTGGCTTGAACATATTTGAAGCATCAAGTGAACCGCTTGCTCCGCCTGCGCCGACAATCGTGTGGAGCTCGTCAATAAACAGAATGACATCCTTCGCTTTTTCAAGCTCATTCATCACGGCTTTCATGCGTTCCTCGAACTGGCCGCGATATTTTGTGCCTGCTACAAGAGCTGCGAGATCCAGGGTCACAACGCGTTTGTCGTGCAAGACCCTTGATACTTTCTTTTGAACAATCCTCAGCGCCAAGCCCTCGGCAATTGCGGATTTTCCCACGCCAGGCTCTCCAATAAGCACCGGATTGTTCTTTTTCCTTCTGCTCAAAACCTGTGCGACACGCTCAATTTCTTTTTCTCTTCCCACAATCGGGTCAAGCTTGTCTTCCGCAGCAAGTTTGGTCAAATCCCTGCCGAAATTGTCGAGCACAGGCGTCTTGGACTTATCTTGTTTCTTTTCAGCAGAACCAGGTTGATGTCCACCAGATGATGGGGGAGTAGAGGGTTTGCCGGAAATAATGTTGTCCAGCTCGTTCCTTACTACATCATAATGAACGTTGTATTGGTGCAAGATTTGTGCAGCAATATTATCATCGTCCCGAAGCAGCGATAGTAAGAGATGTTCCGTGCCTATGACATCGGATTTATAAAGCTTTGCCTCAAGGTACGTAATCTTAAGTACCTTCTCGGCTTGTTTCGTAAGGGGGATGTTCCCAATTGTCAGTGTTCCGCCTGAGGTGCGGACGGTATCTTCAATCGACTTCTTCAGCTTGTAAAGATCTACACCGAGATTCCTAAGTATTTTGACCGCAATCCCCTCGCCCTCGCGAATAATCCCGAGAAGCAGATGCTCGGTTCCGATGTAATCATGACCCAACCGGAGCGCTTCTTCCCGGCTCAGGCGAATAACATCTTGAACTCTGTTTGAGAAATTCCCTTCCATGACTTTCCTTGTGCTTAATGGAACGATTGCCCGCTTTTCCCCGTCTCAACCTGTATTAAAAACGAACTCACTGTAGGTTAAGTTCCGCACTCAATATACCCAAATTTGAACGGTCAGTCAAGAAACCAAAGTTCGCACGACGTTCCAGAAGATCGTTCGCGTTTCTTTGCCCTTTTTTGACTTTATTTTCAAAAAAGGTTACATTGTAAACTGTAATTTGAACGAATTTCAGTGAAATGGAGATTCTGTGGCATTAGAGAAGGCGACCGGGCTCGACAAAAAACTTCAAGATCGTCTATTGGAAAATGGTGAAATTCCAAAGCACATAGCCATCATTATGGATGGCAATGGGCGTTGGGCAAAACGCAGGGGATTGCCTCGCATTGCAGGTCACCACGAAGGCGTAAATTCCGTGCGTGACATCGTGGAGGCATGTGGCCAGTTGGGTGTCAAATTCCTCACTCTGTATGCTTTTTCGACCGAGAATTGGAAAAGGCCCAAGGATGAAGTCTCCATGCTTATGAGGCTTTTGCTGAAGGCTTTGAGGGACGAAAGGGACAGGCTGCACCAGAATGAAGTCCGGTTAAGAGCGATAGGGGATATTGCCGCGTTACCTCAGGATGTACAGGATGAACTGCTCGACGCCATAGAAATGATGCGCCACAACAATGGCCTAACCCTTATCCTTGCTCTTAGCTATAGCGGTCGATGGGATCTTTTGAATGCCATGAAGCGAATGCACGACGAGATCAAACAGGGGGCGCTTCTGAAGGAAGAAATATCTGAACAGCTTGTTTCCAGCTACCTTTCAACCAAAGAGTTCCCCGATCCAGATCTCCTCATTCGAACAAGCGGAGAATACCGCATTAGCAATTTCCTCCTTTGGCAACTCGCTTACAGTGAGCTCGTTATATCTGAAGATTTTTGGCCGTCATTTCGACGAAAGCACCTGTATTCCGCAATTGCGGACTTCCAGAAACGAGAGCGCCGTTTTGGGATGGTCAGTGAGCAAATCCGAAAAACGCCGCGCGCCGGTTCCGTTTACGTGGAAAGGTTTCTCAAAAGTGTCGCAAAACTCTAGAATCCCCGTTCTCCTTCTTGTCCTTTGTCTAGGCGTAAATTCTACGAATCTTGAAGCTCAGACACGTCCCGAGGTCTATAAGATCCTGGGAGTTAACGTCGAGGGGCAACGATCCGCAGAGCCGACCGCCATTATTGCAAACACCGGCCTGAAAGTCGGCGATGAACTCACAATCCCAGGGGACCAGAGCCGGCAGGCAATACAGCGGCTGTACAATCTCCGATTGTTCAGCGACGTTCAAATCCTGATTGATCGCAAGGTGCAGGACGGAGTATATTTGCTCATCCGCGTGAAGGAAAATCCACGATTGGATAAAATCGAAATATCGGGCAATGATGAGTTGGGCGAAGACGACATTCTCAAGAAAATTGGGTTGATCAAGGGTCAGATTGTCAGCGGCGATGACCTGATCACCGTCAAGAGGCTCTTGAAGGCCCAGTATGAAACGGACGGCTATTTGAACGCGGATATCAAGCCCGAACTGCTGCCTCTTGAAGACACATCAAAAAACCGCGTTGTTCTCAAAATCAATATCGATGAGGGACCAAAAGTCAAAGTTGACAAGCTAGTGTTCTTCGGAAACAAGGCTTATGATGCTGATGATTTGAAGAGTGAGTTTAAGGAAACGAGCGAACGCAAATGGTGGAAATTCTGGACGACAAACAAGTTTGACAGGAAAAAATGGAAGGAAGACAAAGATCTCCTCGCGGCATTCTACAGGAAACATGGTTACCGGGATATGGAGATTCTGTCTGATTCGCTGAGTTACGACAAGTCAAAAAAGTACCTCACGATCGATGTGTATCTTCACGAGGGGCCGCAATATCACGTTCGAACGATCACCTGGGAAGGAAACACCGTCTACCCAACAGCCGTGCTCAATGAGCGCATGGGATTCAAGAAGGGTGATGTCTACGATCAGGAGAAGTTCGATCAAAACCTCCATCGAAATGAAGAAGAGTCAGACGTATCGTCGCTCTATTATGACAATGGATATCTAATGTTCCAGGTTGACCCTCAAGAGCTACGAGTTGGCGATGACAGTCTCGACATCAGGATGGTTGTTCATGAGCATAATCTCTTTAAGGTCGGTCAGGTTTCAATCACTGGAAATACGAAGACATTTGAAAAGGTCATACGGAGAGAATTGAGAACTCGTCCGGGCGACACGTTTAGCCGTCAGGCCATTATCCGCAGTCTTCGGCAGCTGCAACAGCTCAACTATTTCAACCCGGAGAAAATCAAGCCGGACACGAAAATTGTCAACGACAAGACCGTTGATCTTATCTATGATGTAGAGGAAAAATCGAGCGATACATTCAATATGTCTGTCGGTTACAGCGGTGCGTTCGGGTTCAATGGAGGGGTAGGTCTCACGTTCAACAATTTCTCCCTCGCTGAACCTCTTCGTGGGGGAGCGGGCCAGATGCTCAACTTCGATTGGCAATTCGGAGTATCCAGCTACTACCAGACGTTTTCTATAGGCTTCCAGGAACCGTGGATGTTTGACACGCCGACATCATTCGGTGTCAACATATTTGATACGCACCAGATTTACTACTATGACGTTCGCTATTCTGGTGCCTCAATTCAGGTGGGTCGTCAGTTCAAATGGCCTGATGATTATTTCAGGGGGCTATGGAGCGTGCGCTATCAGCGGAATCAATCCAGCACGACGACAGCCTACTCGTACGCAGGAATAATCAATCAGTTTGCTATTTCGCAGGTTATTTCCCGCAACAGCACGAACAATCCGGTGTTCCCTTCGCAAGGCTCGACATTCTCGGTTTCAACAGAGATCGATGGTGGCCCGTTCTTGCCCGGCAATGCAAACTACAGCAAGCACATTCTCACTGCCGATTGGTACATTCCTCTGTTCAACAGCCCTCGTCTCGCCCTTGTCAGTCAGAATGTGGTCGCGTATATCTTCGGGTTTGGAGGAAAGCAACTATTGCTTCCGCCCCAGGAGTACTTTTTCATGGGAGGCACGGGATTGGGATATATCTCCGTGACTCCTCTCAGAGGGTATGACGACCGTACGGTTGGTCCGACTGATCCAATCAGCGGCAGTATTCTCGGCGGGAGAGCAATGATCAAACATTCTCTCGAATTCCGTGTCGCCATTGCGCTCAGTCCTATTCCAATTTATGCATTGACATTCGCAGAAGCCGGAAACGTGTGGCTTGATCAGTTAACACAAGATCCGCTCAGGCTCAGGAGGTCTGCAGGCGTCGGCGTGCGACTCATGATCAATCCGATCGGATTGGTTGGATTCGATTATGCATATGGATTTGACGGTCCCAGGCCCGGGACCTCGCCTTCGGGATGGAAATTCCACTTTCAATTTGGAAGAGGCTTTTAATGTTCCATCGGCAGAGCGTAGCATTACTTGAGTGGATGTTTGGCTTTCCAGGTAAGGCGAAATCCCGGACGTACAAGCAGACGATTCGACAAAGAGATGGTCATGGTTGTCTGGACTAAGGTGTTGAACGGTTTACTTTTTTTTCCAATATTGCAGATAACTGATTTCCTCATACAAACATCAAAGAGGTACTTGTGAAAAAGATTCTTCTAGTTGTTCTTGCCATTTTCGTATTCTCTTCACTCGCAGTGACTCAAACCCAGAGGCTCGCGTACGTCGATTCTGAAACAATTTTAGGTCAATTGCAGGAAGCTCAAGATGCAAAAATCGCAGTCGATGAAGCTGTCAAACAGTGGCAAGACGAGCTCGACAAGATGGGGAGGGATCTTGATTCGAGCCTGCAGGACTATCAGAATAAATCAGCCCTCTTTTCTCCACAGAAAAAGGATGAGGAACAAAAGAGACTTGCGGGCATGCAGCAGAATATCCGCGATTTGCAGCTCAAACGACAACAAGATGCTGCACAACTCCGGGATACCAAGTTTCAGCCGATTCGGACCAAAGTTCTGAAGGCGATCGAAGGTGTGGCCAAAGAAGAAGGATTCACATTTGTGTTCGACAAGCTCAATCAAACCGTTCTCTTATTCGCGGATGTCAAATATGACCTCACGTATAAAGTAATCGACAGGCTGAAGAGGGGACCATCCGGAAAAACGAAATAGCGAGTGAATTCTGGCTGGCGAGAGTCAAAAGGATCTTGCAGATCGGCTTGCCTGCCAATTTCTGCTGCAAGAGAATGATCATCATCGGTTTTGATAACAAAAGGAACGGAATAGCTCTATAAAAGAAGAGGGAACATGAAAAGAATGTCAATAGCACTTTGTTGCACGTTGTTTGTTGGTATATTGCCTGCGATCGCGCAGATGAAAATCGGGCACGTCAGTTCCGAAGCAATTATGAAACAGCTTCCGGATGCGCAGGATGCACAAAAACAACTCGATGCTCTGACAGCGAACTGGCAAGATGAGCTCAACAAGATGCAGGATGATTGGAAGAAGAAATATGATGAGTATGACAAGAAGAAGCTCATCATGACGGACCAGCGGCGAGCCGACGCAGAGCGGGAATTGAGGGAATTGGATCAGAAGATGGCTGATTTTCGAACTCAGAAGTTTGGCCAGAACGGTGAACTCTTTGCCAAACAAAATGAGCTTATGAAGCCGGTGCAGGACCGGGTCTTCAAGGCCATACAGGACGTTGCTGCAGAAGAGGGGCTTGACTATGTGTTCGACAAAAGTGGAGAGATTCTCTTGATGTACGCAAATCCAAAGTACGACCTGACTGACAAAGTTCTTGAAAAACTGAAAGTCACTCCTCAGTCCATTAAGAAATAGTGTCCTGAATGACGGTACAGGAAATCGCGACGTGGCTTCAAGGCGAAGTTGTCGGCAATGGGACGGTGCGAATTGAGCGTGTCGCCAAAATTGAGGAAGCCGACCAAACCAGCATTTCCTTCCTTGCAAATTCCAAGTATGAGCGGTTTCTGGAAACAACTCAGGCAGCCGCTGTCCTCGTATCGAAGAAATACCAGAACGTAAAACTCCCCCATCGGGATAACCTTGCGTTCATCAAAGTTGACGATCCATACTTAGCCTTCCTTCAAGTACACAAGAAGCTCACTCCTGTCGTTGACCCTTTTCCGGCCGGTATCCATGCCTCCGCTACAATCGCCGACACGGCGAGATTGGGCAAGGACGTTTGCATCGGAGCAAATGTGGTCATTGGAGACGGTGTCATCATCGGAGAGAAGACTAAGATATCTCACGGTTGCGTGATTGGTGTCGCTACGTCGTTGGGAGCTGAATGTCAGTTGTACCCTAATGTCACAGTGTACCATCAAACGAGGATCGGGAATCGAGTCACGCTTCATTCGGGGGTTGTGATTGGGGCGGATGGATTTGGCTTTGTACCAAACGCGAATGGGCCGTTCGAGAAGATTCCTCAGCTTGGAATTGTCGTCATTGAAGATGACGTCGAAATTGGAGCAAATTCCACGATTGATCGGGCAACCATGGGGGAAACGGTTATCAAGCGAGGAGTTAAGATTGACAACCTCGTCCAGGTGGCGCACAACTGTGTTATTGGTGAGTACACGGTCATTGCGGCCCAGACTGGTCTTGCAGGGAGTACAAAAATCGGAAGACACTGCATGATTGCCGGACAGGCGGCATTCGCGGGCCACCTTGAGATTGCAGATCGTGTGACCATTCTTGGCCAATCGGGAGTGGCCAAGTCAATCAGAGAACCGGGGGGAGTCTATTTTGGAACGACCGTCAAGGAACGTTCTCGCGCGTACCGTATTGAGGCAGTCATCCGATCGCTTCCGGAATTGAGTCGGGACCTGTATCAACTGCAACGGGAAGTCGAAGCTCTGCAACAAGCGCTGAAGGAAAAGAAATCGTAGCGCAATCCCATCACGGGCTTTAGGAATCTACTATGCTAGTTCAACAGAGAACAATCAAGAAACCCGTTTCGATGTCCGGCGTCGGTCTTCACACTGGTGTGCAGACAACAATGACATTTAAGCCGGCTTCTGAAAACTTCGGGATCCGCTTTCGTCGTATCGACCTGGGAGGCCATCCGGAAATACCCGCGGATGTCGATCATGTCGTGGATATCGAGCGGGGAACCACGATCGGGATCGGAGAGGCGAAAGTCCATACGACAGAACACGTGCTTGCCGCCGTCGTTGGCCTTGAGATCGACAATATCATCATCGAGTTGAATAACATTGAACCGCCGATTGCGGATGGCAGTTCGATGCCGTTCGTGGAAATGCTTCAGGAGGCGGGATTGCAGGAGCAGGATGAGCCGAAGGATTATCTCATTATCGACCAGCTTATTCACTATCACAATGAATCAAAAGGGGTCGATATCGTTGCATTGCCTTCGGATGAGTTCCGCATGTCCGTCGTTATTGACTATAATAACCCGGCACTGGGAACGCAGCACACAGGACTTTTCAATTTGGAAAAGGAGTTTGTTACAGAGTATGCTTCCGCCCGAACCTTCTGTTTTCTCCACGAAGTCGAAATGCTTTGGGATCAGGGTCTGATCAAAGGCGGCAACATGGATAACGCGATTGTCATTAACGATCGTGATCTTTCGGATTCCGAGTTGCGCAAGCTGACACACAAACTCGGGATCGAACATTCCGTGATCCTTGGTTCTTCCGGCGTGCTTAATAACAAGAAGCTACATTATAGAAATGAACCTGCGCGTCACAAACTCCTCGATTTAATAGGAGACCTTGCGCTCATAGGTGTTCCGTTGAGAGCGCAGATCCTGTCAGCGCGCCCAGGTCACGCCAGCAATGTCGAGTTTGCCAAAATGGTTCGCAAGCTGTATCAGCAAAAGAAACTCGTACGCAAGTATCAGCACGAGAAGAAAGAGGGCGTTGTTTTCGATATCAACGCTATCCAGAGAATTCTGCCGCACCGCTATCCTTTCCTGATGATCGACAAGATCATCGATTTCGAAATGGACAAGAAGGTGGTCGCAGTAAAAAGCGTGACCATCAACGAACCGTTCTTCCAGGGACATTTTCCCGGACGCCCCGTGATGCCCGGAGTTATGATCGTAGAATCGATGGCCCAGGCAGGCGGAGTGTTGCTCTTAAACGGTCTCGAGAATCCTGGCAACAAGCTGGTCTATTTTATGTCGATGAATAATGTGAAATTCAGGAAAACCGTCGTTCCCGGTGATCAGCTTGTCCTGGAGGTTGAGATGGTGAACAGACGATCGAAGGTGATCCATATTCGAGCAAAGGCATTCGTGAACACCAGCGTCGTGGCGGAGGGTGAATTCACAGCAGCGATCGTTGACCGGGAAGAAGGGGGATCTTCGGCGCAAGGAAGCGTACCCTCGAATGTTTCAATCTCACAGAACTAACGAATTCAGAATCTATGAGCATTTCAATTGACCCCCACGCACTCGTGGGCTCGAAGGCACAACTGGGCGAGAACGTTTGCGTTGGGGCCTTTTCCACGATTGAAGACGATGTCGTCATAGGTGAAGGGACGTGGATTGGTCCACACGCTCACATTGCAAATGGGACACGGTTAGGAAGAAACTGCAAGGTCTTCCCGGGTGCAGTCGTCGGCGGTCCACCCCAAGACCTCAAATACGATGGCGAACCTACGACATTGGAAATTGGCAACAACGTGATCATCCGGGAGTGTGTGACATTGAATCGAGCAACGGTGGAGACTGGCAAAACGATTATCGGCAACGATTGTCTCTTTATGGCCTACACACACGTGGCCCACGACTGCCGTGTTGGCAACAATGTTATCATCGCGAACTGTGCCCCCCTTGGAGGACACGTGCATCTGGGCGATTATGTCATCATCGGGGGGTTGACCCCCGTTCACCAGTTCGTGCATATCGGTGATCACGCCATGGTTGGAGGAGGATTCAGAGTCGTGAAAGACGTTCCCCCCTACATTCTCTGTGGTCAGGAGCCCCTTTGTTTTGAAGGTCTGAACGTTATTGGCCTCAAGCGGCGAGGGTTTTCTGCCAAGTCTATCGAGATGCTGGATAAGGCCTATCGACTAATCTACCGATCAAACCTGAATGTGTCACAGGCAGTAGCCCGCGTTAAAGAAGAAGTCGAGCAAGTCCCTGAAGTGAAGAACGTACTCGATTTCATTGCAGGCAGCAAGCGGGGCATTCTGACGGGTCATCCACACAGGTAATTCTTGCAGGAAGAATCAAGAACGATGCGTTGGATATTTGTCGACACGGGGAACCATCCCGGCACATTCAATATGGAATTCGATGAATCCCTTGTGCACTCACTTGCTGAAGGAAACGGGAATCCGACTGTGCGTGTCTATGGTTGGAAACCTACCGCAATTTCACTCGGCTGGAATCAGTCCATGGACGAAATCGATATTTCAAAAGCCACGCGTGATGGCATAGACATCGTTCGGAGGCCAACAGGGGGAAGGGCAATTCTGCATTCTGAGGAGTTGACATACTGTGTTACCATGGGTTCACCCGCAAAGAGAGTTTTAGCTGTATACAATGAAATCAGCCAGGCGCTGGTCCAGGGGCTAAAGATGTTAGGGGTCGATGTCACCCTCGAAAAATCCCAGCCACATTTCCCATCGTTGTATCGGTCAACTTCATCAGCAGCTTGTTTTTCCAGTTCCGCGAGGTATGAAATTCAGATCGGTGGCAGGAAACTTGTTGGGAGTGCACAACGAAGGTATGTTGGGAGGAATGGCGGAGAAATCGTACTGCAACACGGATCACTGCTCCTGGGCCCTGATCACAAGCGACTCATCGAGTATCTGAAGCTGCAAGATGATTTGGACAGAGAGCGACTCAAAATGGAAATCGATAAGAAGACGATTGACTTGTCTGCGGCACTCGGTCGAGTGGTCACGTTTGAAGAATGCGCTGAGGCTGTACGGACTGGTTTTGAAGAGGCTTGGGGAATCAAATTCGACTTTGCGAATCAAGAGCTATCTATGACTGGAGCGTATTCATGAAGCAAGTCTCTGACATTTCTGGGCCCAAGCGCATTACGACGAGAACGATAGCAGAAATGAAACGCAAAGGACAGCCCATTGCTTGTCTGACTGCGTATGATTTCATCACGTCCCGATTATTGGACCGTGCGGGAATAGACCTTGTTCTTGTCGGCGATTCGCTGGGGATGGTGTTCCAGGGTCAGGAGACAACGATCTCCGTGACGCTCGATGAAATGATTTATCACGCCAAGACGGTTGTCCGTGGAGTTGATCGGGCGATGGTTATCGTCGATATGCCGTTCATGAGTTATCAAGTCCATGCGGACGACGGATTTCGCAATGCAGGACGGGTTATGAAAGAAACCGGAGCGGGGGGTGTCAAATTCGAAGGTGGCGAACGAATTGCCGAAATGGTCCACAAAGTGATGCAGGCGGGAATTCCGGTCATGGGACATATCGGATTGACCCCGCAGTCGATTCATCAATTCGGAGGATATCAACCCAGGGGAGTTTCTCCCGGAGAGGCGAAGCAACTGCTAAGGGATGCAAAAGTGTTGGAGGAAGCCGGTGCGTTCTCTGTCGTTCTTGAAAAAATACCCGGAGTACTCGCAACAAAAATCACAAAATCATTAAGAATACCGACGATTGGAATCGGAGCGGGCATACACTGCGATGGTCAAGTGCTAGTTGTTTCGGATATGCTTGGGCTCTACGAGGACTTTAATCCGCGGTTTGTGAGAAAGTACGCACATCTCGCCCAGGCCATTCAAGAATCAGTCAGCGGGTACGTGAAGGATGTGAAAGCCGGCAAGTTCCCTTCGAAGGAAGAAAGCTACTGATACTCCGCTCTCGGAAATGTAAACGACAGGAACGAAGCCCTGAACTATAATTCAGGGCTTCGTTGTTTAGGGTTCAAATTTTTTCTATCTTCCAATCCGATGCTGAAGAAAAGAAAAGCGAAGACTCTCAGAATTTTGGTCTGCAACGACGACGGAATTGATGCACCCGGGATCTATGTTCTCGTGCAGGAATTAAAAAAGATCGGGACGGTCACTGTCGTTGCGCCGGACAAGCAGCAAAGCGCGGTGGGTCATGCCATAACGATGAGCTATCCCTTGCGAATGAAGGAATTTCGAAAGGATGGCAAGTTCTTCGGTTATGCAGTTCAAGGCACTCCTGCAGACTGCGTTAAACTCGCGGTTCGCGCGATACTGAAGCGGAAGCCGGATCTTGTAGTCTCCGGCATTAATCACGGATCGAACACCGCCATCAGCATCATTTATTCCGGGACCGTCTCGGCAGCAACCGAAGGGACTATTCTGGGTATTCCCTCGATCGCTGCTTCCGTCACGACGTACGGAAAAGTGGACTTCCGCTTTGCAGCAAAGTTTGTGAGAAAACTCGCCCTTCGTGTTGTGAAGAAGGGATTGCCTGATCGGACGCTCCTCAATGTGAACATCCCTCCATTGAAAGAAACGGATATTCGTGGAGTTCTTGTGACCCGCCAGGGACGCTCCATCTGGAATGATACATTCGATACGCGAAGAGATCCAGGAAACAAGGAATACTTCTGGTTGACCGGAGGTCTCGACGAAGCGGACATAGATCTAGAGTTTGATCAGGCGGCAGTACGCAAAGACTATATTTCTATTTCACCCATCCAGTATGATCTCACAGACTATGCGATGATGGATGTGCTTAAACGCTGGAATTTGAACGATCTCATTCACTAAATCCGTATAAAGGGAAAAAACAATATGAGAATTGGAATCCTAACAGGTGGTGGTGACGTTCCAGGCTTGAACCCCTGCATTAAAGCTGTTGTATATCGCTCCGAAGATAAAGGCGCCGAGGTAATTGGCTTCCGCAAAGGTTGGGGAGGCCTGCTTAACTATAACCTCGACGCTACTGATAACGAAGGAAAACATTTTGTCAAACTGAACAAGTCGAATACACGCACCGTCGATCGATCCGGCGGCACCTTTCTGCATACTTCCCGGACGAATCCCGGTAAAGTTCGCAAGGAGGATGTCCCGGATTTTCTGAGAGATTCCGACTACGACAAGATTGATAAGGATAAGAGAATAGACTTTACGCCTCACGTTCTCAAAGTGATCGAGCACTTGAAACTCGATGTCATCATCAGCATTGGTGGCGACGACACGCAGAGTTATGCCGCGCGTCTCCACAAGGAGGGGGTGCCGGTCGTTGCAATTCCCAAGACGATGGACAATGATGTGTACGGGACCGACTACTGTATCGGATTCTCCACGGCGATAACGCGCAGCGTGGATTTCATTACTGCTTTGAGAACCGTTGCAGGATCCCACGAACGGATCGCGGTAGTGGAACTGTTCGGACGGAACTCGGGCGAGACATCTCTGCTTGCCGCCTATCTGGGCGGAGCAGATCGTGCTGTGATATCAGAAGTTCCTTTTGATGTAGAAAAGCTGGCTGCGATGCTGTGGGAAGATAAGAAAAACAATCCAAGCAACTATGCCATCATGACGATTTCCGAAGGGGCAAATTTGATCGGAGGTCAGGTAGTTGAATATGGCGAAGAGGATGCCTACGGACACAAGAAGCTGGGAGGGATCGGTGCGATCACCGAACAGGCGATCAGGAAGATTCTTGGAACTCATACCGTGTATCAACAGCTTGCGTATCTGATGCGAAGTGGAGAACCGGACGCTCTGGACAGAATGGTCGCTTCGAGTTTCGCAGTCATAGCTACGGACATGGCGCTGAAAAAAGATTGTGGCCGCATGGTCGCATTGAGGGATGGGAAATACGCGACAGTGCCGATCGAAATGCTTGGACAAGGATTGAAGAGGCTAGACGTGGCTGAGTTATACGATTCACAACATTACCGGCCAAACGTCAGTCACCTGCTGGGCAAGCCGATGTTTCTTTATTAGACACACAAGTCAGCCGATATGCAAAGCAAGGCTCTCTGTCCTTACAGGGAGCCTTTCTTATTTGTCTCCAGATGCAACTTTCTGTATCTTTACCGGACAATGGACGGTGTCTTGGTAGAATATGCTTGCGCGTATTGCGGGGAGGGGAACGAGACGCTTGTCGATCCAACCGCAGGTGCAAAGCAGTCGTACGTGGAAGATTGTTCGGTCTGCTGTCACCCAAATGTTCTTAGCATCCGGGTCGAGCAATCCAACGGTGCGGTCGTCATCCAGGCCGTGATAGAGGAATGATTGGACCGCATTTAATTCAAAATGCGCCATGAATTGGGGAATCGAATATGCCGATCAAGAAGACTCTGCGCGGCACATATGTTCCCATAAAGGTATGGACCGATGACATCGAGGAAGAAGCGGAGAAACAGCTCCTCCAGCTCGCCTCGATGCCGTTTGTCTTCAGACATGTGGCGGTGATGCCGGATGTCCACGTAGGGCGTGGATCAACCATAGGCACGGTTTACGTTTCCAAGGATGTCATTATACCCGCTGCCGTAGGAGTTGACATTGGATGCGGGATGGCTGCCGTTCAGACTCCGTTCAATCTTGTGATGCTGGAAGGGAAACTCGGTGAGCTGAGACATTCCATCGAACGCTCTGTCCCCGTAGGTTTTCATGAACATAAAGATCTTGTGCGACAGACAGAGGGTTGGGATGGATGGTCCGAATTCAAAAACCTTACGCCCTTTGTTCAGAACCTTTTCAGAAAAGCACAGCATCAGCACGGGACCCTCGGCGGCGGAAACCATTTCATCGAGATCTGTTATGATGAGCGGGATCGCGTGTGGATTCTTCTCCATAGCGGAAGTCGAAACATTGGCAAGACTCTTGCCGATGTGCACATCGATATCGCTGAAGAATTGATGAAGCTCCACGAAATCAAGCTTCCACATCGTGATTTTTCTTACCTCCGAGTCGGGACGCGGGAATGTGCCCAGTACTTCCACGACGTGTTGTGGGCTCAGGCATACGCTCGGAAAAACCGGGATATCATGCTTGAGCTCATTATGAACGATGTCGCCCGGACAATGAACGATGGAGTGCCCTTTGAGCCTACAAAGGTTGTCAATTGTCACCACAATTATGTCGCCAAGGAATCTCATTTCGGCGCAGAGGTGTGGGTAACGCGCAAAGGCGCAATACGTGCTGAGCACGGAGATGAGGGAATTATTCCTGGTTCCATGGGATCGAAGTCATATATTGTGAGAGGGTTGGGGAACCCCGAATCATTCAATTCCGCAAGCCACGGAGCTGGGAGAAGGATGTCCCGAACAAGGGCAAAGGCCACGTTCACTGCCAAAGACATGGAAGAACAAACAATCGGTGTCGAATGCCGAAAGGACGAAGGAGTCATCGACGAGATTCCGAAGGCCTACAAGGATATCGATACCGTGATCGAGAATGAGCGTGATCTCGTCGAGCCTGTTGTAGCGCTGAAACAGGTCATCTGCGTCAAAGGCTGATGGAACTCAGTGTCTACTAATTAATTTTGCTGAAGTCTCGGAAATGTCAACGCCGTTGATGTCACAATATCGGCAAGTGAAGGCAAAGTATCCGGAAACAATTCTGTTGTTCCGTATGGGTGATTTTTACGAGACGTTCGAAGACGATGCGAAGGTCACAGCCAAAGTGTTGGGGATCGTTCTGACAAAACGGGGAAATGGTGCGGCTGGTGAGATCCCGCTCGCTGGATTCCCACATCACGCACTCGATGCATACTTGCCAAAGCTTCTGAAGGCAGGATATCGTGTCGCGGTGTGCGAGCAGCTGGAGGACCCGAAATTCGCGAAGGGGATCGTGAAGCGCGATGTGATCGAAGTTATGACTCCCGGAATCGCTTTTTCAGACAAGGTACTTGAACGCAGCCAGAACAACTTCCTGGCTTCAGTTGCGCTCACCTCTCCTCTGGCAACGAGTCAAGACCTGGTGGGTTTCGCGTATATCGATGTTTCCACGGGTGAATTTACGGTGAGTGAGTTTCCTTTGAAAAATCTTTCAGAACAGGTTTCCAACCTGCAGGCATCTGAATTGATTGTGCAAAAAAGAGACCTTGAAACCCTTAAAGGGTTGCTCAAGGACGATTACCGCGGAATCTACACGAAGTCGGATGACTGGGTATTCAATGTTGACTACGCATACGAAATTCTGATTAACCATTTCAAAACCAAGACTCTCAAGGGGTTCGGTATTGAGGAAATGAGGATCGGTGTTGTGGCTGCTGGTGCCATTATGAACTATTTGCAAGAGACACAAAAAACCAACTTGGTTCATATCCGGCGAATTGTTCCTGCAGACATTAGCGATTATATGGTTCTTGATATATCGACCAAACGGAATCTCGAGATTACTTCATCGATGTCGGGACAGGCAGACGGGACTCTGTTCTCCGTAATTGACGATACACAAACACCCATGGGCGGACGATTGTTGAAGATCTGGATCAATAGACCTTCGAAAAAGCTCGAGCCCATTCAACAGAGGCTGACCGCAATTCGAGAGCTCGTGAGCCTGGATGCCGTTCGCAGAACAATCAAGCATGAACTGAGTCACATTGGGGACCTTTCACGACTTATCGCAAAAATCGCGACAGGCCGTGCAAATCCGCGCGAGGTGAACCAGCTCAAAGAATTTCTTTTACACATAGGTCCATTGAAGAACCATTTGGCTGCTACGAAATCTTTGCCCATGAAGGCGCTCTGTGCCGGATTGGATCCGATGAATGACGCCGTCGGCGTGATTCAAAAAGCCCTCGCAGATGAATTGCCGCTTTCGTTGGCTGATGGTGGAGTGATTCGGAAAGGCTATAATACGGAGCTTGATGAGATCAGGTCACTTGCATCCGGAGCTAAGGAATGGATCGCAGCACAGCAACAACGCGAACGTCAACGCACCGGCATACCATCGTTGAAAATCAGCTACAACAACGTTTTTGGGTACTACATAGAAATCACGAACACTCATAAAGAAAAAGTACCGGTTGACTATATTCGCAAACAGACCCTGACCAATGCCGAGCGGTATATTACCCCGGAGTTGAAGGATTATGAAGAGAAGATCCTTCACGCCGAAGAGAAAATCCTTACCTTGGAAACGAGGATTTTCAACGATCTGCGGATGTTGATTTCGGAGCACGCGGCCGAGATACAGAATAATGCCGAACTGATTGGTGTGCTCGATTGCTATGTTTCCCTTGCTGAAGTCGCGGTGGCAAATCACTACGTCTGTCCTGAAGTAGACAAGTCCCGGATCATTGAAATCAAAGAAGGCCGTCATCCAGTCATTGAAAAACTGCTTCCTCCGGGCGAGCCCTATACGCCGAACGACACTCTCATGGACACGGAGAAAGACCTCATTTTGATTCTGACCGGTCCTAACATGAGCGGCAAATCGAGTTACCTAAGACAGGTTGGGCTGATTGTCCTGCTCGCACAGATCGGGAGCTTTGTTCCCGCTTCGGCTGCGAAGGTGGGAATCGTCGATCGAATCTACACGCGGGTGGGTGCGAGTGACAACATTGCATCCGGCGAGAGCACGTTTCTTGTGGAGATGCACGAAGCAGCGAACATTGTCAATACCGCTACTCAAAGCAGTCTGATCTTGCTTGATGAGGTGGGGAGGGGAACGAGCACGTTTGATGGAATAAGCATTGCCTGGGCTTTGACAGAATACCTGCATCAACGCATAGGCGCGAAGACTCTGTTTGCAACGCACTATCACGAACTCAATGAGCTTGCTGAGCATTTCCCACGGATCAGGAATTATAAGGTCGATGTGCGTGAATATGGGGACAAAGTAGTATTTCTCCATAAAGTCGTCCCTGGATTTGCCGACCACTCGTACGGTATACAAGTTGCGCAAATGGCCGGATTGCCGGAAGAGGTTACAGAACGGGCGAAGAAAATACTGAAGAACCTTGAGGGATCAGAGTTGACCTTGAGCGGAGAGGGAAAACAATCGGATCGAAGCCGTATTGGTGGCGACGAGATTCAGATGACAATGTTCGAGATGAAAGATGATGCATTGCGGAATGAGATACGAGGACTCGAGATCGACAAGATGACTCCACTCGAGGCCCTGGGCAAACTAGCGGAATTGAGAAAGAGAGTGAACTGAGATGATGGATTTCTGTTTGAATACGTGCCAAGCTCTATGAAGACAACCTTCAAGGAACTGTCTTATGTTCTTCCCGTCGTGACGCCACGAAGGGTCTGGAACTATGCCAAAGTCGTTTCCAGCTTCTATGTTTCCAAAGTCCTCAAACGACCGGTGGTGTGGGGATTGCCAATTTATCTATTATATGAGCCGACGAACTACTGCAATTTGCGGTGTCCGCAATGTCCGACGGGCACACGCGAACTGGCTCGTCCCGAAGGAATGGTCGATGACACAGAAGCGTACAGGAAAACCGTCGATGAACTCGCAAAAGACAGTTTTCTAGTCCAGCTGTATTTCCAGGGCGAATCATACCTGAGTCCAAAGTTCTTCGAAATGGTCGAATATGCTACATCGAAGAATCTCTTCAGCGAGATCAGTACCAACGCTCACTTTCTTACGGATGAAAACTGTCGCAAGACGATCGAAGCCGGACTCACGAAGATGATCATATCGATAGATGGAACGACGCAGGAAGTGTTCGAAAAATATCGGGTTCGCGGCAGGCTTTCCAAAGTGATTGAAGGGACAAAGCGTCTCATCGAATGGAAGAAGAAGTTGGGCAGAAGGAACCCCTACATCGTATTTCAGTTTATCGTCTTCTCCCACAACGAGCACCAAATTGAAGATATCAAGAAACTCGGGAAGGAACTGGGTGTCGATGAGGTGTCAATCAAGACGGCACAAATCTACAATCCGGAAAACGGCAATGAACTGATGCCGCGCAACGAGCAGCTCAGCCGTTATGAGCTTGGCGCCGATGGGCACTACCATATCAAGTCGGATCTGGCGAACCATTGTTGGTTTTTGTGGCATACGGCTTCCGTAACTTGGGACAATCGAGTCGTTCCTTGTTGTTTCGATAAGCACGCGAAATATCAAATGGGAGATACGGCAACCCAGTCATTTCGGGATATCTGGCACTCGAAAAAGTACACGAATTTTCGGCAAGCGATACTGCGAGGTCGAAAAAATATCGATATGTGCACAAACTGCACTGAAGGTTTGAAGGTCCTGGAGGCGTAGGACTCAGTCGGAGCAATTCACAGACAGAAAGCCTGGAGAGGAGACTCCATGATTTCAAAAGAGATTCAAGAGTTGTTCATGTTTGACGAATGGGCCACGAACCGAACGCTTGAGTCGGTCTCGGCGCTCACCGAAGAACAATTCGAACGAGATATGAAATCGAGCCACGGAGGCATTCAAGGAACTTTGGTTCACATCTGCGCAGCCGACTGGATCTGGTTGGAGCGGTGGAAAGGGAATTCCCCCAATGGGCTGATGACCACTGACCAAATACCAACGTTGGGGATTTTAAAAGAGCGGTGGAACTCGTACCGGGAAGAAATTCGGAAATTTCTGGGCACGCTTGAGGATGCCCGTCTCCAGAAACCCGTTACGTATAAGGATACGAAAGGCAATCAACATTCACAGCCTCTCGTTCAACAAATGTTGCATAAAGTGAACCACGCTTCGTATCATCGCGGACAAATTGTGACGATGATCCGACAGCTTGGCGCTAAGCCTCAGAACACAGATCTCATAGGATTTTATCGTACAATTCAACAGTAGACACCTCACATCCACCAATCGTCAGGAGTGACACCATGGAACAGATCAATGTCTCCTACGCGGGGTTTTGGAAGCGGTTCGTTGCCTACATCATCGACGACATCGTTCTGTCACTGGCGGGTTTCTTTGTCATTGTATTTATCGGGGCACTGTTTGGCCTTAGTTTTCTTTCTTTGTTCTCCAGCGACGCGGAATCAACGGTCGCTCTCATCATCGCGGCAGCATCCGCAATCCTGATGGCAATTCTAGCACTGATGATCGTCGGATGGCTGTACTTCGCATTGATGGAATCATCGGTGAATCAGGCAACGCTTGGAAAGATGGCACTTGGCATCAAGGTGACAGATCTTGACGGCAATCGAATTTCGTTTGGCAGGGCGACGGGGCGATACTTTGGGAAAATTGTTTCCGGGATGATCCTCTACATAGGTTTTATTATGGCAGGCTTCACTGAAAAAAAACAGGCGTTGCACGACATAATGGCAAGTTGTCTTGTCGTCAACAAACAGTACCCTCAGTGAGGCAGATTGACGTGTGAGTTCCACGGGGCCCCTACAAAATTTCCCTCGTTGATGCATCGGAGATTTTCGACTCGCTCTGTTGTGTCAGTTCACTTCCGCATTGTACCACGTCACAATATTCTGTTCATCATTATCTAAAACTCGATTTCCTTACGTTGATTTTCACTCGTTTTTCAGCTATCATCACATCGCTTCAACGTCATCGACACGTCAAGAAAGGGGGCCAGCGGAACCTGTTCGACGCAATTCCAAGCTCTTAATTTGACCCTCTGCAATCACAATGCCGGCATGAGCAAGGACAACGATAGAAACAAATGAACCTACGACGACTATACAGAACCATCGAGAGCTTTGCCTCTGAACATTTTAAGACAGACAAAGAAGTACTCAAACACATCCTCAACGAGATCGTAAAGGATGAAAACATTAGCATCAAAGGGGGCAGGATATGGCAATATGAACAGACGAGTGAGTCATACCGCCTTGTCCACCAAATTGGTGTCATCGAAAAGGTCGAGATCGGATACAAAATACCGGTTGCGCAGTATCCGATGTTTCAGGCGCTTACGGAGCAGCGTACCATTATCGCCCACGAAACCGACAAATACCTTCGTAAGAAGGGAATCGTCAAGTATTCGGCCACGGGAGTCGGCGAAAAAATTGGCTGGAAAAACGGCCTTGTTTATCAGTATGTTCTTGCATTCAACTCGGACTTCCTCGATCAGACTCTCCAGGCCGACCTGAATATCATCAGTCTGGCGGCGTCGTCTGTTCTTCGAAGCAGGAAGATCGAACGGAAGGCGAAACTGCTGGAGATGGATATTGACAAGGCGAGGGAGATACAGCTGAATATACTCCCCGAATCTTCGTTCACATTTTTTGATTATGAGATTTATGGAGTCTCACAACCCGACCGAATCGTCGGTGGCGATTTTTTCGACTACCTGTACACGGATTCGGAAAAGGACAGGCTTGGAATTGTCATCGGAGATGCGGCGAGCAAGGGCTTTCGGGCTGCCTCTCAAGCGCTGTATGTCGTCGGTGCTATCAGAATGGGTACTTCGTATCATACCAAAATCAGCTCGTTGATTTCACGCATCAACAGGATTGTTAACAAGGCTTTTGCCGAGGAGCAATTCGTGTCGATGTTCTATGCTGAGCTTTCGGACAATAAGAAGGGCCTTCTCCTTTATTCCAACGCCGGTCACAACAGTCCGTTTGTGTATCACGCGAGTACCAAGGTGCTGGAAGTTCTTGAACCTACAGGCCAAATCCTCGGGCCATTCCCGGATGAGAATTTTAGAGTTGAAAATACGTATCTTCAGAAAGGAGATGTCTGCCTTATGTATACGGACGGCGTGAGTGAAGCCCGCGGATCGGATGGCGGGGCTTTTGGCGAGAAGCGGATCGAGCAAAGCCTCACTTCTCTGCATACACTCACGGCCAAAGAAATTTGTGTGAACATCTTGAATGAAGTGAATCAGTTTTCGCAGGATTCAGACGAATACTCCGACGACAAGTCCATTGTCGTCATCAAACGATCGTGAATCCGGACGTAGTTCATTGCGGTCGTGGATTCCGACGATCAAAGATGTTCAATCCATCAATTCTTAGGATCACAACGCCATGTTAGAACAAAAACTCATTGGGGTCGTCACATCAATCAACAGCGCCGGTCTCTCCGTGCTTCTCGATGGCAATATCACGTCGCTCAACAGGGATTTGAATGGAAAAACATATTTCATCGGCCAGCTGAGCACGTATGTGTTGATTCCCATGGGGAATCTTGTGATCGTTGGCATGTGCAGCGAGCTGAAGAAAGAAGACGTAACCATCAACGGTAGTCCAACTCAGCGATACCTCATGTTGGTCACGCTCGTGGGCACGGTCAAAGGTGGAAAATACGAGCGAGGCGTTTCAAACTATCCAACGGTTGACACTCCAGTGTATATTGCCGAAGACGCGGACTTGGCGGTTGCGTTTTCGGTATATCAACGATATGGATTTTCTGTGGGGAATCTTTCACTGTTCGAGACGCAGCGGGCGTACCTGGATGCAAACAAATTCTTTGGAAAGCATATCGCTGTCCTCGGGTCAAGCGGATCGGGAAAATCGTGCACCGTTGCTTCAATTCTCCAAAAGGTGGCACCGTATCCTGATACGAACATCATCATCCTCGATATCCATAACGAGTATGCAAAGGCGTTTGAAGGAAAGTGCAATCACATTGCAATCGCCGATTTTGAGTTACCGTATTGGTTGATGAATTTCGAGGAGTTGCGAGAAACGTTCATCGACGAGAACGACGAAAATGCCGCCAGCCAGATCACGGTCTTCAAAGACTTGATTGTGGGATCCAAGAAAGGCAAGAATCCGGAAATGTCCAGCATTATCACCGTCGACACGCCGGTCTATTTCGACCTCGCTGAAGTGAGGGCGCGCATGCAGTATCTCGACACGGAAAAAATAACTGCCGGACTCTCGATTCCGAAAGAGGGACCGTTCTATGGTAAATTCACTCGCTTCCTCGTGCGTCTCGATGGGAAACTGAATGACCCTCGTTACGGTTTCGTCTTCAGACCAAAAACGTACATCAAATCTTCGACAATGATTGAATTTTTGTCAAAAATACTTGGTGCCGACGGTTCCGCACAAGTCACGATACTCGACCTGAGCGGTGTGCCCTTCGATGTTGTTAATACGATCGTCTCATTGCTTGCCCGGATGATCTTCGACTTCAATTTCTGGAACTCTAATCGCCGTGACTTCCCAATCCTGCTCGTATTCGAAGAGGCGCACAACTACCTCCCCAGCACCGGCGTTGGTGCAGGGTCGGGGGCTGCAAGGCGAACGGTTGAGCGAATAGCGAAAGAAGGCAGAAAATACGGCGTGAGCTGTATGGTTGTGAGCCAGCGCCCCGTCGAGGTGTCCGAAACGATTCTTTCTCAGTGCAACAACTTTGTCATCCTCCGCCTCACGAACCCCCTTGACCAAAATTATGTTAGGAAGTTAGTACCGGATAGTTTCGTCGGCCTGGTCGATGTGCTGCCTGCTCTTCGGCAGGGAGAGGCATTGATCGTTGGCGATGCGATTTCGATGCCGCTTAGGGTTCAAATCGATTATCCAAATCCGGAACCCGATAGCGCGGATATCAAGTTCTATGAGAAGTGGAAGAAGAGTGAGGCCCGGACCAAAATCAACGAAGTGGTCGACCGATGGTGGAAGCAGGAGAAAGTGTAGCCAGCCGCTCTGCCGCCTGTCCGTAAAACAATCGATGTCATCCAGCAAGAGATGTGTGGAGGAGGAGAGGTATGTTCATCAAACGTGTTGCCAATATCAAATCATCAGAAATAACGGATGAGAAGCTTTATCACAGTCGCAGGGAATTTATTCGTGCCGCCTCTATAGCCGCCGTGAGTGTTGCGGCCGGAGTGGCAATGCCGGATGGTCTCCTTGCGGACTCGCAGGATCGATGGCCAAAAGGCAAGAAAGGTCCGTATGACACGGACGAAGAAGTGAATACTTACAAAGAAATCACCACGTACAATAACTTCTATGAATTCGGAACCGACAAAAGCGACCCGTCCGAGTACGCGCAAAATTTCAAGACGAGTCCGTGGAAGGTCTCCGTTGAAGGGGAAGTAAAACGTCCCAAAGTCTACAATTTGGAAGACCTTCTAAAACCGTATACAATGGAAGACCGGATATACCGTCATCGTTGTGTCGAAGGTTGGTCGATGGTTATTCCGTGGCACGGTTTCCCCATGTCCGCCTTGATTTATAGGCTGGAACCTACATCAAAAGCGAAATATGTGGAGTTTACAACACTCCTGGATCCGAGCCAAATGCCAGGGCAGAGCAGATCGTATCTTGACTGGCCTTACCGCGAGGCACTGCGTATGGATGAGGCGATGAATCCCCTGGCCTTTGTGGCGACCGGTCTTTACGGAAAAAGCCTGCCAAATCAAAACGGGGCGCCATTGCGCTCGGTTATCCCCTGGAAATATGGATTCAAGTGCTGCAAATCTATCGTGCGGATCCGATTCGTCGAGACTCAACCATTGACAACATGGAATGAATCCGCACCAAATGAATATGGATTCTATTCGAATGTGAACCCGGAAGTTGATCATCCGCGGTGGAGCCAGAAAACCGAAAGAAGAATCGGCGAGTTCTTCAAACGGAAAACGCTGATGTTCAATGGTTATGCGGACCAGGTAGCGGGATTGTATTCCGGGATGGATTTGAAAAAATATTTCTGATGAGCAACAGAAGATTCGATTGGGTTCGTGCTGTCTTCAAGCCGGTGGCCTTCATCCTTTGTTTGCTGCCCCTTGGGCTGCTTGGCTACGATTTCTTCACGGATAATCTCAGCGCCAATCCGATCAGCGATTTCACGAACGTAACGGGAGTGTGGACTCTTCGTTTTCTGGTAATAACGTTGTCGATCACTCCGCTCCGAAAGATCAGTGGGTGGACTTCGCTCCAGCGATTCCGCCGAATGATCGGCCTGTTTGCATTCCTTTATGTTTGTCTTCATTTCACAACCTACATCTTCCTCGACAAGTTCTTCGACTGGCAAGAGATCATCAAGGACATCGGCAAACGACCGTTTATCACCGTAGGATTTACGGCTCTGACTCTGCTCATTCCTCTCGCAGTTACCTCATTTGATGCGGTCATGCGGCGAATGGGAGGCAAACGATGGCGGAGGCTTCACCGACTCGTCTATGCATGTGCTATCCTTGGCGTCGTGCACTATTTTTGGCTGGTCAAGGCTGACACGCAAAGACCTGTGATATATGGGATTATTGTCATGCTCTTGCTGTGTTATCGTCT
>JADGQA010000246.1 GCA_017882185.1 Bacteroidota bacterium | reverse complement strand
CGTCGTCGAAACCGCCAAGACGCAGCCTCGTGCAAGAACGATGGAGATCGACACAAAAACACACGCTCTCTTCACGGTATCGGCGGAATTCGGCGAGACTCCAAAGCCAACACCCGAGCGACCGAGACCGCGCCCGGCAATAGTACCAAATACGTTTGTCCTCTTGGAATTGCAGAAGTAGGATCCACGTGGAAACAATTCGCACTACTCCTTATCTTTCTGCTCATAAATACTGGATGATCGAAAATCATAATGTATTCACCGCTCAGTAGGTCTTTTCGTTGGCGAGGGAATCAATCCCGCGCCTTCAGAGCGCCTACTTCCTCATTCGCAGAATCCAATATCGCTCGCAATGAATGACTCATATGATGTCTAGGCATACTCTTGTGGGGCTCTCCCTGATATTCGTGTTCTTCGGGAGCGCACAGATCAATGCACAGGGAAAACTGCTATCGTTGGCTGAATATCTGAATGCCGCACTCAAGAACCATCCTCTCCTTGGTTCTGCAGAACAAACCAAAGCTTCAGCCGTCTATGGTAGCGAGGCTGTGCGGAAAGGCTATTACCCGCAAATCGGAATTAGCTCTCATTTCATCATTGCTCCCGGATATGACCAGGCGGTGACGAATGGTGGTGAATTCGGTGCACAGATCACTGCCTCATATTTGCTTTACGACGGTGGTGCCAGATCGTATGAAATTCAAAGAGCCGGAGTTGGCGTTGAACAGGGAACTCTGAATCAGACTCGGACCAAAGCAGACATCATCTATTCAGTGTCGACGGCCTTCGCGGCAGCAGTGAAGGAAAAAAGGGAGCTTGATGTCATCCAGCAAGATTATCTTCAGTTCAAGGATTACCTTCAACTCGTCCGGCAACTCCACGCATCTGGTCAAGGCAGTGAGACTGACGTCCTGAAGACGACGGTCGACTTGAACAATGCCCTGATCGATATCAATGCCAGGCGCAGCATTTATCAGAATTCGCTTATTACTCTCTCACAGGCGGTGGGAATGCCCTCATTCGAAGTAACAGATGTCGATTCCAGCCTGATTTCGATTCCATTCGATACAATATTTGTCGTAACACAAAACATCGACCTGGCATCGCAAGAACTCGTCTTGAAGCAAGCGCAGCTTGCGGCTCAAATTGCGGGAGCGAAACTGCGGACCAATATTTCTCTGGGAGCGGACGCGGGAGCTCTGACGTCCTTGCCAAATCTTCAACAAGGTTTTTCGAATGTCCTGGGAGCTTCAGTAGGATTATCGGTGACGGTTCCATTCCTTACGTTTGGATCCATCGAGAACAATTACAATGCGGCGGAAGCAAACGCCAGGAGCATCTCGCTGCAGAACGATTTTGCGCGAAGCTCGCTCGAACACGAGTTCAACGCTACAAGAAACAACATTGAAAGAGCAAGTTCCGAGATTGCCGCCTTGCAGAAGAACCTCCTAGTCGCTGAGCAAAACCTTCTTCTGTCAAGAGCGCGCTTCGCTGGGGGGAGTGGTCTAAGCCTCGAAGTCCTGGACGCAATCCGAATGGTCAACCAGATTAGGCTCGCCGTTGAGGAGGCAAGGTTTGAGATGGCCATGAATATATTCAAATTGAGCAGGCTTAATTATTCCGGAGTAAATCAGGAATGACAATTAAGGTTTCTTCTTTTCTGATCTCCCTGTTGTGCGTGGCGATGCTTGTTGGCTGCAAATCTAACAGCGATGAGAGTAATTCAGACGTCCGGCCGCGCGCGACTGTGGAAGTCGCTCCTGCCATTCTTGGCACCATAAACAACTTCGTGAATTCTAACGGCTCGTTCCAGGTCCTGCGCGATGAAAGGGTAAAATCCACCATCAACGGAAAAATCGAAAGGGTTTTCGTACTGGAAGGAGACGCTGTTCGCAAAGGGCAGGTGTTGGCAACAATCCTTTCTCAGGAATCGAACGCCGCCATTGCAGGGGCTGAACAACTACTCAGCCAGGCAATCACGGAACCTGACCGGCAGCGCGCCGAACGTGCACTTCGTCTTGCCGAAAGCACGGCAGCCGAGGCAAAGATTACAGCGCCGTTTTCTGGTGCCATCATACACCGATTCGTTACCGAAGGAGAGCTTGTCAACCAAGGCACGGACCTTGTTGAGCTTGTTGACCCGCAGTCGAAGTATTTCATTGCAAACATTCCATTGAGCGAAGTATCGTCCCTGAAAACGGGACAACCTGCGTTCGTGACCATTCCAGTAATGCAGATTCAACCGCTACGGGGGACCGTTCAGGCCATAAATCCTGTGACAGATCCCAACAGCCAAAGCGTTCAGGTGAGAATTAATCTGAGCGCAATTCCCGCTCTCGTCACTGCGGGAACATTCGGGAATGTCCAGATTAAGATCGGTCAACACGCGTCCACCGTCCTCGTTCCAAAGCTCGCAGTGTATCACGACGATGAACTTAACCAATACTACATCTGGCGCATCCAGGGCGATTCGCTCGCGTTGGTAACCCGGGTTGCGATAGGACTTTCCGATTCCTCCCATTTCGAGATCACATCCGGGCTCAAACCGGGAGACATCGTTGCCACGGTGGGCGGGTACGGACTTCCGGACTCCACCGAAGTCATCGTTTCCAAACAATAGAGATGCGTTGAACGGATGAAACTCTTCGAACTCATTTCATCGCACAGGAAGGCTGTTTTCTTCCTCGTTGCCGTCCTGAGCATAGGCGGGATCGTGTCGCTTTTTCAGATGCCGATCTCGCTCTTTCCGAACATCGACTTCCCCCGCATCGTTATGATAGCGGACAACGGCGAAGAACCTGCCGATCGCATGATGATCGAAGTGACTCGTCCTCTGGAAGAGGCTGCGCGCGCGGTGCCAGGCGTGGTGCTGGTGAAGTCTGCCACAAGTCGCGGATCTTGTGAAATATCCGTCAACTTTACGTGGGGTACGGATATCATCCAGGCGCTCCAGCTGTTGCAGGGGAAAGTTGCCAGCATCCGCAATCAACTTCCGCCGACAGTATCCATCGACATTGAAAGAATGAACGCGACGGTCTTCCCGATTGAGGGATTCAGTCTGATCTCTGACTCGCTTGATCAGGTGCAGCTGCGTGATCTCGCATACTATGTCATCCGCCCGGCATTGGTAAAGATTAATGGGATCGCAGAAGTCGTCGTGGTCGGTGGAAAACAACGCGAATTTCTCGTTACGGTAAATCCGCAGAAACTTCAGAGCTATGGCTTGAGTATCGAGGATGTGTCCTCTACGATCGCAAAGACCAATTTTGTCTCGGCAACTGGGCTGGCTGAACGGAATTATCAAATCTACCTCACACTGGTGGATGGGCTATACGCAGGTCTTCAAGAAATCGGGAACACGGTCGTGGATTTCAAGAATGGCATACCGATTACGGTGAATGATGTTGCAACTGTTCAGCCTTCTGAGAAAATCGAGTACATCCGCGTCACTGCCGATGGAAAGCAGGCAGTCCTCGTAAACATTGTTCGCCAGCCAGATGGAAATACCGTCGCGATCGGCCAACAAGTCCGCACAGAATTGGCGAATTTGAAAGACGTGACCCCTTCAGGCGTTCGAATCAATTATTTTTACGACCAGGGAGATTTCATCAGCAGTTCCATCGGAAGCGCCAGGGACTCGATCCTTGTTGGGCTCGTTCTCGCTATTCTTGTGATATTCGCTTTCCTCAGGAGTTTTCACATCGGATCGGTCGCCGTGATTACTGTTCCTGCAGTATATGCAACGACGGTACTTCTTCTCCATGTCATCGGATACACGCTCAACATTATGACGCTGGGTGGCATCGCCGCAGCTGTTGGACTCGTGATCGACGACAATGTGGTCATGATCGAGAACATATTTCGCAACATGAGATATGAGAAGGACAATATCCGACGTGCAATCGCAGAGTCGATGAGAGAAATCCTTCCGGCGATCTTCGGTTCAAGTCTTGCCTCCATCATTGTTTTTGTGCCGTTCGCATTTCTCTACGGTGTCACGGGCGCTTTCTTCAAGCCACTGGCCGTCACGATGGCGGTATCGCTCGCCGTTTCTATGGTCTATTCGTTGACCTTCGTCCCCTTACTCGCCGAATCATTCATCAGAGAAAAAGACGTGGCGCTGGAAATCGCAAGGGAAGAACGGTCCAGACACACGATTACCAAAACATACGATGCCGTGTTGAGGACTCTGTTGAAGAGGAGTTACCTTGGCCCGGTGTTCGCCATTGTCGTTCTCGGAGGCACATTTCTTCTGTACTCAAACATCGGTAGCGACTTCATGCCCCAAATGGATGAGGGATCATTTGTTCTGGATTATAGTTCACCTCCCGGCACGTCGTTAGATGAAACAAACAGGATGTTGACACACGTCGAGAAGATTCTCATGTCAACTCCGGAAATCGATTCCTATTCGCGGAGAACCGGCACCCAGATGGGCTTCTTTATTACGGAGCCAAACCGCGGGGATTACCTTATTCGATTGAAGAAAGAGCGCTCCCGTTCGGTCTTTGAAATTATGGATGACGTCCGACAGAAGGTTGAATCCACGGAACCTGCGTTGCGGATCGACTTCCTGCAGGCAATGCAGGATTTAATCGGCGACCTGACGACCGAACCCGCACCGATCGTCATCAAAGTCTTCGGGCCAAATCAAGATGTCATAGAGCAGGAGGCTAAGCAAATTGCCAATCTCATTCAGGCCATCCCTGGTGTCGTCGATGTGTTCAACGGGATCGTGATCAGCGGCCCTTCGATCGTTGTCCACCCCAATCCCGTGCTCACGGCAAGGGCCGGACTTACGATGGCTGATGTGCAGTCACAACTGAAGACGGTGATGGAAGGAAGAGCAGAAACGTATGTCCTGAAAGGTGAAAAGCTCATCGGAGTTCGAATCCGTTATCCAGACAAGTTCCACAGTGTGTTGCAGGACATCGAGGATGTACGGTTGAAGTCATCGAACGGGTTCTACGTCCCATTGAATACCATTGCGAGCGTGGACGTTTTGAAAGGTCAGAGCGAGGTCGATAGGGAAAATCTCAAGTTGATGGTGCCGGTGAGTGCAAGAATTACTGGCAGGGACCTCGGGACCACAATCGCGGACATCCAAAAAATTCTGCAACTCAATCTCGTGTTACCTCAGGGAGTGACGTATTCCTTCGGAGGACAATACCAAAGTCAGCAGGAATCGTTCCTGAGTCTACTTTATGTGCTCATTGCGGCTTCGCTTTTGGTGATTGCCCTTATGATTATTGAATTTGAGAGCTTCTCAATTCCCATCGCGGTGTTTTCAACAAACATCACATCCCTATTCGGGGTCATCCTGGCGCTGGTGATCACAGGGATTACGTTCAACATTTCCAGCTTCGTAGGAATGATCATGATGGTCGGCAT
>JADGQA010000060.1 GCA_017882185.1 Bacteroidota bacterium | reverse complement strand
GTGACCGTGAAAAGGAAACCTCGGTATATCAACGAAGAACTCTGCGTTGGATGCATGGAGTGCATCGAGAAATGCATCTACAAGGAGGGAAAATACCCTGACGAATTCAATGTGGGGCTGAGCAAACGAAAACCTATTTATATCCCCTTCCCTCAAGCAACGCCGCAGTTGGTTGTCATTGATCCTGAGACGTGCATTGAATTCAAGTCTCATAAGTGCAAAAAGACGTGCGTCGAAGCGTGTGATCGCCTAGCGGTGGATTTCAATCAAAAGGAGAAGTTTGAAGAAGTCAAAGTAGGCACGATCATATTGACAACTGGGTTCCAAACATTCGACGCTACACGGGTGCCATACTATGGATACGGCAGATATCCGAATGTATACACTTCTCTTGAAGTCGAACGCCTTGTGAACGCCTCCGGACCGACTGGCGGAGACGTAGTCTTGAGAGACGGAAGGCGTCCAACATCGATCGCGATCATTCATTGCGTCGGGTCGCGGGATAAGAATACAAATCGCTGGTGTTCGCGCACATGCTGCATGTATTCGCTCAAACTTGCGCATTTGTTGAAGGAGCATACCGAGGCAGAAGTGTACAACTTCTACATCGACATGCGCACTCCCGGGAAAGGGTACGAGGAATTTTATGACAAGCTCTTGGATGAAAATGTTCATTTTATCCGCGGTCGTGTCGCTGAGGTGACGGATTGGTCAGATCGTCCATCGGAAGAAGGAAAGCTCGTTATTCGAGTGGAAGACACAATGGTCGGCGTCGTGCGTCGTGTACCTGTCGACATGGTTGTCTTGGCGGTTGGTATGGAACCGAGAGCGGATGCCCAGGACGTTCGCAAACTGTTCAACATTTCTTGTTCGACGGAGGGGTTCTTCCTCGAAAGGCATCCAAAACTTGCTCCTGTTGATACATTCACAGAAGGTGTATTCATCGCCGGCGCGTGCCAGGGACCAAAAGACATCCCTGATAGCGTTGCGCAGGCTGGTGCTGCGGCAGCTCAAGCCCTTGCTCTCATCGACAGTGGAGAAATTGAGCTTGAACCCAACACGGCATTTGTGGTTCAAGAGGAATGCTCTGGCTGCCGAACGTGTCTGACCATTTGTCCCTATAGCGCGATTTCGCGTGACGAGACAAAACAAAAAGCGTACATCAACGAAGCGCTCTGCAAAGGTTGTGGTACGTGTGTCGCAGCGTGTCCGTCGGGCGCGATCAAACAGAACCTGTTCGAGGATGAAATGATCTTCAGCGAGATCGAGGGAATCTTGAATGCAGAGACGTCTGAGACAAACGGAGGAACAATATGTTGTCCAACCTAAGTCAGAATACTACAAACGAAAAGTGGGAACCGAAAATTGTGGCATTTTTCTGCAATTGGTGCACCTACACTGCGGCAGATCTCGCAGGCGTGTCGCGTCTGAAACATGCGCCGAATGCAAGAATCATCCGTGTCATGTGCTCGGGAAGGGTTGACCCACAGTTCATCCTGGACGCCTTCGCAAAGGGTGCGGACGGAGTCCTCATCGGCGGATGTCATCCGGGCGATTGCCATTACATGGAAGGTAACTACAAAGCGCTTCGGCGGATGCGACTCCTTCATCGAATGATGTACGATATGGGAATCGAAAAGGATCGTTTTCGACTCGAGTGGATATCCGCTTCTGAAGGTGAAAAGGTTCGGACAGTCATCAATGATATGGTAGAAAAGATCCGGGCACTTGGACCATTGGGTCTGCCCAAACGGTTCGTGGAGTGGGATAAGGAAATGGAATCGTTCGAGGAACGGGTGCTCGGAAAGGAGGAAGCAGTCCATGCCTGACAAACCGAAAGTAGCGTTTTACTGGTGTGCATCGTGTGGCGGATGTGAGGAGTCTATTGTCGATCTTGCAGAAGGAATCCTTGATGTCGTTGCTGCCGTCGATATCGTCATGTGGCCAGTGGCAATGGATTTCAAAAAAAGCGATGTCGCGGCAATGCCGGATGGCTCAATCCTCGTTGCGATGATCAACGGCGCCATCCGGACTTCCGAACAAGAAGAAATGGCAAAGCTTCTTCGAAGGAAAAGCAAAATCGTGATTGCCTATGGTTCCTGTGCCCACACTGGTGGGATTCCGGGGCTCGCAAATCAATTCAGCCGTGAGCAAATCTTGAACTACGTGTACGAACAGACTCCATCCACTGTGAATCCGGAGAAAACTCGTCCGGAATTGAAATTCGGAACGAATGGCGATTCAGTCACTCTTCCCGTATTCTTCGATGGCGTCCGATCTCTCGATCAAGTAGTCGAAGTCGAATACTATTTGCCGGGCTGTCCGCCAACTCCGAAGTTGTTGAGTCAAGCGATTGAAGTTCTGTTGAGCGGTAAATTGCCGCCGAAAGGCGCAGTCCTGGCACCCGACATCGCGTTATGCGACGAATGCCCAAAGAAAGACACGAAACCAAACGATCTGCAATTCACGGAATTCAAGCGCGCTCATTGGGCACAGATCGATCCAGCCAAGTGTCTTTTGGCTCAGGGATTCATTTGTATGGGGCCTGCGACGAGAGGAGGATGTGGAGGTCAGTGTATTTCAGGCAATATGCCTTGTACTGGTTGCTTTGGTCCCACTTCGCGGGTGAAGGATCAAGGTGCGAAAATCCTTTCTGCTCTGGCATCCCAAATATTGGCGAAAAATGAAACTGAAATAGATGCTACACTCGGGACCATCGCTGATCCGATTGGGACATTTTATCGTTATGGTTTACCCGCTTCATTGCTAAGACGAAAGATCAACGAAGAGACAAAAGCCAATGCATAAGTCAATGATATCACGGAATTGGAATGTTGCGAAGATCTCGCTTGGCCTGTTTATGGCCTTATCGTTCGCGCCGAGCGGTAATATCGTCGCACAAGAGAAGGTGAATCCATCAGACAGTGAGATGAGGCCGGAAATTCCTGAACTAACGAGATTCCACGAGGTTGTATACAAGATCTGGCACACGGCGTGGCCCGGGAAAGACACCGTGTTGTTGAAAGACCTCGCGCCCGAGGTAGACCGGAGAGGTGGAGAAGTTTGCTCCGCCGAGTTGCCCGGAATTCTCAGGGAGAAGAAATCAGATTGGACTGAAAGCACGGAAAGATTGAAGCTGATCTTGGCTCAATACAAGAATGCTGTGCTCGATGGGAGCGGCAAAGAGCTTCTGTTGGCGGCAGAGCAAGTCCATTCACAGTATGAATCCATGGTCCGGTTGATACGTCCGCCACTAAGAGAATTGGATGGGTTTCACACAACCTTGTACCCACTCTATCACTATTTCAAACCCCAGAAAGACCGGGCAAAAGCCTTGGCTTCGATTACGCATCTGAAGGAGCGAATGAAGGCTTTGGACAGCGCAATTCTTCCTGCGAGACTAAAGGAAAAGGAAGCCACATTTATTGAGGCGAGGAAGAGACTGGCTGATGCGGTTGCTGTGCTGTCGGTAACATCAACAGCGAAAGACTGGGCGATCATTGATCAGAATATCGAGACGGTTCACGCCCGTTACGAGGAGTGCGCGCGCATTTTTGAATAGTGCCCCAAGGCGAGGCATTTTCACGCGATAGCGTTCAATGTTGCGAAATACAAGAAAGGGTGGCTTTAGCAATTCCGATGAACAATCGAACGTCAATTGGGAATTTCCTCAGTCAACATTCATACGCTGTCGTCGGGGTGTCACGATCGGGAAAGAAATTTGGAAATAGCATTTACAGGATGCTCAAAGATCGCGGAAGCAGAGTGTATCCGGTCAATCCGTTAGCGAATACAGTTGAAGGAGATCGGTGTTATTCCGGGTTGAAAGATCTGCCGGAATCGGTCGACGGAGTGGTTGTGGTTGTTCCCCCAAAACAAGCACAATCAGTTGTCAAAGAGGCAGCTGCTGTAGGGATACAACACGTATGGTTGCAACAGGGATCAGAATCAACGAAAGCAATCCAATTCTGCGAACAATATGGACTGAATGTCGTCCACGGGAAGTGTATTTTCATGTTCGCCGAACCCGTTACTTCGGTTCACAAGTTGCACAAATGGATCATGAGGGTCGTTGGAAGACTGCCAAAGTAGGCTATACGAACTGTCGGGCGATTCGAGATGAAAAAGGAAGTTCTATCCGCACAGATTTTGCACGTGGGGCCGTACGAAGATGAACCAGCAACCCTCCGGAGAATGCAAGAGCTCGTGAGCGAACGCGGACGCGAGTATTGTGGGAAGCATCACGAAATATACTTGCGCGATCCGCACAGAATAAAACCTGAGAAAATGAAAACCATTCTTCGGCATCCTGTTAAAAGGAGCGCCGACTAGATATCATGGATTCGTTCTTCAACATCGACGGTTTGAGCCGCCTACTCACGTTTGCTGTTTTCGTGCTGGCAGGATTTGATCTATCGAAAAGCGTACCGCGACCGAAGAGTCCTTTTTCCTGGATAGCCTTTATCCTTGCTGCGATATTTGCCGGATACATTGGGATGGAAGTGAATCTGATTTCTGTATCCGGCTATAACGTATTTCTCAACGAGGTCATTCTCGGACTCTCCAGCGGTTTCGTTGTGGGGTTTGTTGTCCGGATGAGGCCACGGTTTAAGATGCGTTGAGGCACCCCCCTCGGCGCTTGACGTGATAGGGCAGGCAAGCGCACCGCAGTTTCCCGTGTCGAGCTTCATAGGGTTTGCACTCAGGCACGATGGCACGGATTCAAAACGACATTAAAAGGTGGAATTAAACATGGATACTATAGAACAAGCTCGCAACACAAAAACGAGGCGAGTTACCATTGATCCAATCACGCGACTTGAGGGTCACGGGAAAATAGACATCTTTCTCGACGACAAGGGTGAAGTAGAGAAGGCCTACTACCAGATTCCGGAACTCCGTGGATTCGAGGTATTCACGATTGGCAGGCCAGCGGAGGACATGCCTCAAATTACAAGCCGCATTTGCGGAGTGTGTCCGACTGCACATCATATGGCGGGAACAAAGGCTCTCGACGACCTCTACAAGGTGGAGCCCCCTATTGCTGCGAAGAAGATCCGCGAACTTATCTACAACACTTTTTTCCTTGAAGATCACGCCCTGCACGTTTACATCCTTGGCGGGCCTGATTTCATCGTTGGGCCGGACGCGCCAAAAGAAATGCGAAATGTTGTTGGCGTCATCAACAAAGTCGGTCTGGACGTGGGCAAGAAGGTTATCTCAATGCGAAGGAGACTTCGCGAGTTCATCGCGTATGCCGGCGGCAAGGTAATTCACCCAGTCTTCGGACTACCAGGCGGTGTCGCAAAGGGGATTGCATCCGACGAGCTTCCAAAACTCAAAGAACTTGCAAACGACGGGCTCGAATTTGCCCGGTTCACACTGCAAGTATTCAGAGATCTTGTTTTGAAGAACGAAAAGTACGTCAAGTTGATAACGTCGGAGGCCTTCACTCACAAGACGTATTACATGGGACTTGTCGATGAAAATAACAAGGTCACTTTCTATGATGGAAAGATCCGTGTCGTCGACCCCACCGGCCGAGAATATGCGAAATTTGCGCCGCAACAGTACCTGGATTATATCGCCGAACACGTCGAGCCGTGGAGCTATGTCAAATTCTGCTATCTAAAGCCAATCGGATGGAAGGGATTCGTCGATGGAATGGATAGCGGCATCTACTCTGTTGCTCCTCTTGCAAGGCTGAATGTGTCAGAAGGGATGGCCACACCGGAAGCACAAAAGGCCTACGAGGAATTCTACACAGTGCTTGGAGGAAAGCCCGTTCACCACACTCTGGCAAATCATTGGGCGAGGGTCATCGAAATGCTGCAAGCGGCGGAGAAGATGGTGGCATTGATACATGATCCGGATATTACTAGCAGCGACATCCGTGTCATTCCTAGCAAGACCCCCACTGTCGGGATTGGAGTCGTCGAAGCTCCGAGGGGAACGCTCTTCCATCACTACGAGACGAATGAAAAGGGTCTCATGACACGGGCAAACCTGATCGTTGCCACGCAAAACAACTCAGGCCGAATCGCCATGAGCGTTGAAAAGGCGGCGAAGAGTCTGATCCATGGTGGAAAGGTGAACGATGGCCTGCTCAATATGATTGAGATGGCCTTTCGCGCCTATGATCCGTGCAATGCGTGTGCAACACATTCTCTACCTGGTAGCATGCCGCTTGAAGTGCGATTACGCGATAACACTGGCGAGGTCGTGAGAACAATAAGAAGGTGAATCTACAAGCAATCGAACAAGAGCAATGACTGGGCAGACACACAATATTCTTTTGCTCGCTCTCGGGAACGATATACTGGGAGATGATGCTGCAGGCCTCGTGGCCTCCCGGGAGCTGCGAAAGCAATTTCACGATCAGATTGACATCGTTGAAACATCAATCGCGGGATTTGCCCTGCTCGATTATTTGGCCGGTTACGATAAAGTCCTAATCCTTGACTCGATGGTAGGCACTGACTATTCGCAAGGTAGCGTGCGTGAACTCACGGTCAAGGCATTTCGCTCGCAGGCATTTTCCTCTCCCCATTATGTCGGGTTGATGGACGTCATTGAACTTGCGGAGAGACTGGAGATAGATTTTCCGAAAGATATCAGAATCCTCGTCATTGAAGTGTCGGATCCGTTTGTTCTCCGTGAAGGATTGACACGGGAGATTGATCTGCAATTACCCCGTTTCGTGGATGAAGCCGAAAAGATTTTACGAAGTTGGAGTTGTGAAATGATCAATAGAAATTCCAATTGAAACAGCGCAACGACACTTGATGCAATTCCCAGCGAGTTGATTGAAGCAGACGATTATTAATCACCTTTGCGACAGAAGAAACGATCCCTTCGAACAATATGCTTCTTTGTGGCGATGTCGGAAGGGTTGTGTTGTTGGTCTGCTGAATTGTTCATTCCTCAATTTCGAGAATTGTCCTTCCGCTTGTTCTCAATTTTGCGAGTCAGTCCTCCAGTTTTAGGCTAATTACGCTGCACGCCTAGAGGGCACGAATCTTGAGCCACACAATGGACCGTTTGTAAGCTGAACATCAAGGTTCAAATTGTAGCAATATGGCTATAGTGACAATTGAACGAAAAGTGCTTGAAAAGAACGATCAAATCGCGCAGTTGAATCGAAATGCGTTCGACCGGGACCACGTCTTTGTGATCAACATGGTGAGTTCGCCTGGGGCGGGAAAGACAAGCATCCTGGAGCGGACTCTTGAGTACCTCAAAGGTTCAATCCGCATCGGAGTCATTGAGGGAGATGTCCAGACTGACCTCGATGCTCAACGCGTCGCCAAGTATGATGTTCCCACAGTTCAGATAGTGACGAATGGTGGCTGCCATCTTGAAGCGAATCTCATCCACGATGCTCTCGCGAATTTTGATCTCACGAATATCCGCATTTTAATAATCGAAAATGTCGGTAATCTAGTTTGTCCTTCCAACTACGATCTGGGCGAAGCGCTGAAAGTTGTCGTTGCTAGCACCACGGAAGGAGATGACAAGCCATTGAAATATCCTGCCATGTTTCGCAATGCTTCAGTATTGCTCATCAACAAAATCGACCTTGTTCCGTACGTCAACTGCAATGTGAATGTCCTGCGAGCCAATGCGCTTAAAATCAATCCTAAGCTTGAGATTTTTGAGACCTCCTGCACGACAGACTCCGGTATTCCAGAATGGTGTGCGTGGCTGAGAAAAAATGCTACAGACTGAGGTACTCCTCCTGCAATCAAGAATGAGGTCGGTGCGTATTTGAAAAACCCGGGTGGCACAGTTCGGGAGTTCCTCAATGGATTCCTGCAAAACCTGCACAAACGGGTTTACTTGAGAATAGTAATCGCGATCGCCATTATTGTTCTCATGTCGAATCTTGATGCGCTTGTCGATGCGGTAATTCACCCCGATCTCGAGTACTTTGATAAAGAGCATCTCGTCGTTGGAGCTGTGACCGCCGTGGTGACGATTGTTCTGTTCGGTATTCTTTCAATCTATGTCGCAAATCTCAGACGTGCGTTGAAGGAGATAAAAACCCTCGAAGGGCTTCTGCCAATTTGCAGTGCGTGTCACAAGATTCGCTCAACAGACGACCAATGGCATGTTTTGGAGAAATACATCACGGAGAGAACAGAAGCAACATTCACACACGGCCTGTGTCCTGATTGCGCCAAAAAGCTTTATCCGGAAATGTACGTGCAGACTCACGTCAAATAAGGCGATGAAAACGTGGAGTCATCAGCATCGCTCTACGGTCGACATCTCGTCGTCACCTGAACTCTACTCTTTCAGATCTTGGATCCCCCTAATCCTGTAGTACCTGCACTTTCGAGCATCATGTTTCAGTCCACCCCTACAAGTTTACCACTGGAGGAGATAGATGTGGTCGTGCGTTTCTCTCTCTTGAATGCTCGGAACCCCTCTCAAAAGTAGTAGAAATCACTCAAAACCTTGTCAATTTTGGTAACGAATCCTCCCCTACGCTTGCCATAGGCGGTTTTTTGAGGCACTATTGTTGCATCAATTAGATCAAGTATTCCATGAGGAAAAGGGCTGGGCTGAATGCACGAGCTTTCACTTGCGCAGAATATTCTCGAGATCGTGGAACAACATGTTCCTCGAGAGCAAAGCCGATCCGTAAAATCGATCAAGCTCAGACTGGGTGAGATGTCAGGTATTGTTTCTGATTCATTGGAGTTTTGTTTTTCGGCAATCATAGCCGAGACACCTATGAGTAATGCTTTGCTCGAAATTGAACGCATCCCGTTCATACTTGCTTGCAGGACGTGCAAGAATTCATTTGCAAGTCAGGCCGGTGTGGTTCTTTGTCCGGAATGTGGTGGCTATGATACAGATGTCGTTTCAGGCACAGAGATGCAGATTGTTGAGATAGAACTTCGCGAAACAGAGCCGAGCCAATGCTGATCAAGCGCCGATGGTATCGAGAGGCTCGGGGAAATTGATGAAGTCGAGTGATCAAAAACGTATGACAGGTACATCGGAAAGCACACGTCTGAGCTTGGTGATTCGGGGAGCCGTTCAGGGGGTGGGATTCCGTCCCTTCGTGTTTAGGCTTGCAACGGAGATGAATCTCTTTGGCTGGGTCTCCAATACGGCCCAAGGCGTCTTTGTCGAAGTCGAAGGGATCAAAGAGACGCTCGACCGGTTTTTACTTCGAATTCAAAAGGAAAAGCCCACGGTGTCTTTCATCCAGAGCTTGGAATCATCATTTCTTGATCCGGTTGGTTTCACGGAATTTATGATTCGGAAAAGCGTCGATACGGGCGTCAAGACGACACTCGTGTTACCAGATATCGCAACCTGTCCTGACTGCCTCGCAGAGATTTTTAATCCGAACGATCGACGGCACTTGTATCCATTCACAAACTGCACCAACTGTGGTCCGCGGTTCACAATCATAGAGTCGTTGCCCTATGATCGCGCAAATACTTCGATGAGGCGTTTCGCAATGTGTCCGGATTGCCAGCGCGAATATGAAAATCCGCGCGATCGGAGGTTCCATGCTCAGCCGAATGCTTGTCCCGTGTGTGGACCTCGGGTGGAATTCTGGGATGAACGCGGACACCGTCTTTTCGATGGTCTATACGCGATACTGGAGACAGTAAATGCCATCCGGGGTGGTAGAATTGTCGCACTAAAAGGCTTGGGCGGCTTCCACTTGATCGTTGATGCTGCGAACGACGACGCCATTGCGAGCCTGAGACAACGCAAGCAGCGTGAGGAAAAGCCGTTTGCCATGATGTATCCGTCCGTGCAGCGAATCAAGGAAGACTGTCTGGTATCGGAGCTCGAGGAAAGACTTTTGCTCGCACCGGAGTCACCAATCGTCCTGCTGCGACGAAGAGATGGCGATCGGACTCCGGGTCTCGACATAACTCTTGCCCATCTTTCAGCGGCGGTGGCTCCCTCCAATCCATATCTTGGTGTCATGTTGCCCTACACCCCGTTGCATCACATTCTGATGAGGGAGCTGAGAATCCCCGTCGTTGCGACGAGCGGAAATCAGTCGGACGAACCGATCTGTACAGATGAACACGAGGCGATCAAACGACTCCAAGGAATCGCAGACTGTTTTCTGGTCCACAATCGTCCCATCGTGCGCCACGCTGATGATTCCATCGTAAGGATTGTGGCCGGCAGAGAGCTTGTGCTCCGGCGTGCGCGCGGTTATGCACCGCTGCCTATTCGGATTCAATCAGACTCAAACATGACAGCGATTGCTGTCGGTGCTCATCTGAAGAACACAATTGCTCTTTTAAACAATTCCAATGTATTCATCAGCCAGCATATTGGTGACCTTGAAACAACCGAGTCGTTCGATGCCTTCCAGCATGCCATAAGAGATTTCAGGGATCTGTATGGTGTCGGTACGTCTCCTATGGTTTGCGATATGCACCCAGACTACCTTTCTTCAAAGCATGCGCATGATTCCACAGATCAGGTCACGGAAGTCCAGCATCACTATGCACACGTTGCGTCGTGTATGGCGGAGAATCAAATTGATGGTCCAGTTTTGGGAGTCTCGTGGGACGGAACTGGCTACGGGGTCGATGGGACCATTTGGGGTGGAGAGTTTTTAGTTACGGACGACACTTCGTTCGAACGAATAGCATCGTTCAAACAATTTAAACTGCCGGGCGGAGACAAAGCTGCCAAGGAGCCGAGACGGAGTGCAATTGGAGTCTTGTACGAAATCCTGGAGTCTATTCTCTTTTCTCTGGATGATATTTCTGCGTTGAAATCGTTTAAGCGGTCCGAAGTGGAGATTCTTCATCAGATGCTCTTGAAGGATCTTAACTCGCCGAGAACATCGAGCGTCGGAAGGCTTTTCGATGCAGTTGCATCGATCGTAGGACTGCGTCAGACTGCACAATTCGAAGCGCAGGCAGCGATGGAGCTCGAATTCCTGACTCTTGGAGTACATTCGGATCAATTGTATCCCTATGAAATCTGCAAATCCTCCTCCATCGATGGCGTCGCGGAAATAGACTGGAAGTTGATAGTTCTGGGAATTGTCGATGATGTCAGAAGGTTCGTCGATGTATCACTGATCTCCACGAAATTCCACAACTCACTCGTTTCGATCGTGTTGGATATCGCAAAGCAAATCGGATTGGAGAAAGTGGTACTGAGCGGCGGATGTTTCCAAAACGTCTATCTGGCGGAACACTGCATTGAGAGCTTACGACAGGAGGGCTTTCGACCGTACTGGCACCAACGAGTGCCGCCAAATGATGGAGGTATCGCGCTCGGTCAGATATATGCCCTGACAAGGATGAATTTCACGAAAATTCACGGCGCCAACTCGAACGCACCAGTAGATCAACTTGAGGCAAAGGAGAACTAACATGTGTCTCGCTATCCCCGGAAAAGTACTGAACATCGATTACACTGCCCAGCCAGTCATGGGAACAGTGAGCTTTGGCGGTATTGAGAAATCCATCTGTCTCGAATGGCTCCCGGATGTTAAAGTCGGTGACTACGTGCTTGTGCACGTCGGTTTTGCCATAAGTAAAGTGGATGAAAAGGAAGCACTTGAAACGCTGAAGCTCTTTGACGAGATTGATGAAGCGTATGAGGAGCTTCAATCAAACGAAGTCGTCCGAAAAGACGATCAAAAGCGCCAGAGACCATCTGTCTGAAATCCTGAGGAAACTGCATGCGTTATGTCGATGAATACAGGGATGGAGCGGCGGCCCAGAGACTTGCAGACCGCATTCGTGCAATCACGACCCGCCGATGGAATGTAATGGAGATATGCGGAGGACAGACTCACACCATAGTCAAGTCAGGGATCGATTCGCTTTTGCCGTCCGAAATTACGCTTATCCACGGTCCGGGATGTCCAGTATGCGTTACGCCGCTGGAAATGATTGATAAGGCTCTCGCTATCGCATCGCGACCGGACGTCATATTTACTTCATTTGGCGACATGCTTCGGGTCCCCGGCTCTTCAAAGGATCTTCTGAGTGTCAAAGCGCAGGGGGGCGACGTGAGAATGGTCTATTCCCCGCTGGATGCAGTGAAGATAGCGCAGCGGAATCCCGAGAGAAAGGTCGTATTTTTTGCGGTGGGGTTCGAGACGACGGCTCCTGCGAATGCGATGTCCGTGTGGCAAGCGAAGAAATTGGGATTGAAGAATTTCTCGATTCTCTGTTCGCACGTCCTGGTTCCTCCGGCAATAGAAGCCCTTCTATCATCACCTTCCACTATGGTGCAAGCCTTCCTCGCCGCAGGACACGTTTGCACGGTTATGGGATACGAGGAGTACATACCCATTTCGGCGAAGTACAAAGTGCCGATTGTCGTGACTGGCTTTGAGCCGATTGACATACTTCAGGGAGTTTATCTTGCAGTTAAGCAGCTCGAGGAGAAAAGGTATGAAGTGGAGAATCAGTATAGTCGATCGGTTCGACGCGAAGGCAATAGAGCGGCGCAACAATTGATTCACCAGGTTTTTGAAATTACTGATCGGAAATGGAGGGGGATTGGTGAAATTCCAATGAGCGGTTACCGCTTGAGGCAAGAGTTTTCTGATTTCGATGCAGAGCTATTATTCGAAGTTGCGAACATACAGGCGGAAGAATCTCCGCTATGCATCGCTGGGACTGTGCTTCAAGGACTGAAAAAACCGCACGAATGTCCCGTCTTCGGAAAAGAATGCAACCCCGAACATCCTCTCGGTGCTCCCATGGTGTCATCGGAGGGAGCGTGCGCAGCGTATTTCCATTATGCGCCAATTCGGACGCGTCAAGAAGCTTAAGAGATACCACGGAGGTCGGAACGTGCCTCTACGGCAAAGCGATCTATGAAATGAAAGCCAACAAGAAAATCAAATCCCGATTTCGTCGAGCATCGAGCACGAAACAAAAGTCACCCGCCGTTCGACAAAGCAAAGTTCCGAAGCGCACTTCGAATCGAAAGCCCGATTTGAAGGACGCTAAGTACTTCAAGACCCTGATAGAAAACAGTGCTGATGCCATCGGTTGTATTGATGCAGATCGAAGACTTGTGTACCTCAATCTTTCTGCACGACGCATGCTGGGATACACGAAAAAAGAGCTTGCAGGCATAGTTGAATCTGGAATCATTCATCCAAATGATTCCGATCGGATTACCAATGAAATACAGAGGGTTTTCGCTGGAGTCAATCCGGAAGTTGTAACGCGCTGTCGCGTTCGCCACAAAGATCAAACTTGGCGATCCGTAGAAATCTATGCACGGAATTTCTTGGCTGATCCGCAGGTGAAGGCTGTCGTCGTGAGCGGCCGTGATGTTACTGAACAAATGAAGGCAGAAGATGCCCTTCAGGAGAGCGAGGCCCGGTATCGCGCTCTGGTCGAACTGTCGCCCGAGGCAATTGCAATTCATGAGGATGGCAAATTTGTGTATGTGAATCCCGCCGGCGCGAGACTCATAGGAGCCGCAAATCCCGAAGACCTCATCGGAAGATCGGTGCTCGATATTGTTCATCCTGACTATCGCGACATCGCCAAGTCTCGTGACCAATTGGCGAACCAACAGGGTTCCGAAGGACCATTACTCGAAGAGAAATTCATTAGACTCGATGGATCGGTCATCGATGTCGAGGTTGTTGCGATTCCAGTCTCTTTCAAGGGCAGACATGCGGTCCAGGTTGTTGTGCGCGATCTAACGGACAGGAAAAGAACTGAAGAAACTCTCCAACATCGAGATGCGATACTCGAAGCCGTTGGCTACGCTGCAGAACAGTTCTTGAAACCTGGTTCCTGGCAAGAAAGCATACAGGATGTCCTGAATACATTAGGGACAATTCTGGATGTTGGTTGGGTAGCGATATTCGAAAAATCTCTTTCTCCAGTGCGGCGTGCGACGATTGGTCTTCGCCATGAGTGGGTCAATGAAGGAATTACTCCAAAGATCGGTAATCTCGAGTTCGGCGATTTAGAAATCACTGAGTACGGCTTTGACCGGTGGCTGAAAGTGATGAATGAGGGAAGTTTTGTTCGCACATTTGTAAAAGATATGGTTGGGAAAGAAAGAGCGTTATTCGAGGGTCAGCACGTTGTGTCGCTCGCTGCGGTTCCCGTCCTCGTGGGAAGCCTTACCTGGGGCTTCATGACGTTCGCCGACTGTCAGAGTGAGCGCAAATGGTCGGACGCTGAGTTGTATGCACTAAGATTTGCTGCAGACATACTTGGAGCAGTCATCGAACGACAACAGTACGAATTCGCGTTAAAGTCGACAGAACAAAAGTACAGGATGCTTTTCGAGGAATCGAGGGATGGTGTATATATCAGTACTCCGGAAGGGAAGTTTGTCGACATCAACTTGGCGGGCATCCAAATGCTGGGATATAGGAACGAAGAAGAAGTCCTTGCCCTGGATATCGAGCGGGATCTTTATGTGGATGAAAACCAGCGGGCGCTGTTTCAAAGGGCGATTGAAGAACAAGGCTACGTCAAGGATTTTGAACTTACATTGAAACGAGCGGACGGCAAAAAATTGACTGCCCTGGAAACCGCATCTGCTGTGCGTGACAGCAATGGGAAAACCGTGATGTATCGCGGTATTTTCCGGGATGTGACTTTACAGAGGCAATTGGAACAAGATCTCATCCAGGTCCATAAGATGGAGAGTCTCGGCACACTGGCCGCTGGCATTGCGCACGATTTCAACAACATCTTAAGTATAATTTTGGTTTACAATTCACTGAATCAGAGGATTGCCAACGATCCCCTTAAACTTTCCCAGAGCATAGCGGCTATCCATGAAGCTGTTCAAAGGGGAGCAAACCTCGTTAAGCAGATTCTGACCTTTGCACGCAAGACGGAAGTCCACTTTGGACCATTCGACATCAATCTGGCTATCAGAGATGTTGTCAAAATGTTGAACGAGATGTTTCCTAAAACCATTAACTTGAATCTACACCTTGTGGATGAGATTCCGTTCATAACGGCTGACGCGACTCAAATTCAACAGGTATTGTTGAATCTGTGCGTCAATGCCAGGGATGCGATGCCGGGAGGAGGAATACTCACGCTGGAGTCAGATATGGCTTCCGGGCGAACGGTTCAAACCATGTTCGCAGAGGCCGTTGCCTCGGAGTATGTGCACATCAGCGTCAAGGACACGGGGATTGGGATGGATGAGACGACGAGAAGCCACATTTTCGACCCATTCTTCACGACGAAAGAAAAGGGCAAGGGAACCGGACTTGGACTCTCGGTTGTGTACGGCGCTGTAAAAAATCATGACGGTTTTGTCCACGTCGAAAGCGAACCGAGCAGGGGTTCGATTTTCCATCTCTATTTTCCAATACCGAAAAAGAGCCCGCCACTGTATAGCCCGGAAAAAGGGGAAGAGAAGGAGATTCCTGGCGGATCGGAAACACTTCTCATAATCGAGGATGAGGATGCAATTCGGTCCAATATCGAATCGCTCTTTGAAAGCAAGGGTTATCGGGTTATCACTGCCCGTGATGGAGGTGAAGCAGTGGAGCTTTACAAAAAGAAGAAAGACGACATACAGTTGGTGTTGAGTGATCTTGGTTTGCCAACTCTGAGTGGTGATCAAGTTCTTTTTCTTCTCAAGGCGGTCAATCCCGCTGTCAAAGTACTGTTTGCCAGTGGCTACTTTGAGCCTGAAACAAAAAATGAATTGACTCGTGCTGGCGCATTGGATTTTATTCAGAAACCATACACTCCGGACGAAATCCTTCGAAAAGTCCGGAAGGCGCTTGATCGGAGTTAGTGATTGCGGATCCGCAAAACACGATAACAGTTTCAAAGTAATTGCGGGACTGGACTGTGGCGCCAGAATGAATCAGAATCTCCCGAATCGACAAAGAGGATGAAGTTCAGTGAAAGACAACTATCCCCTCACTAATCCGTTGTGCAAACTTCTTGACAAGCCTCGCGAGGATTTTTGTCGCGAAGACTTGGTCAAAGTCATTGAAGAAAAACGTATTGAACGGATCACGTTCCACTATACAGCTCTCGATGGAAAGCTTAAGGAGCTTAAAGTTCCTGTCGCCAACAGGCTGCAGGCGGAACGAATCCTCGCCAACGGCGAACGCGTTGACGGTTCATCGCTGTTTAAAGGCATGGTGGACGCGGCTCTCTCGGATCTCTATGTAGTCCCTGTCTACAAAACGGCCTTCTTGAACCCGTTTGATGACGGTAGTCTTGATTTCATTTGCCGTTATTTG
>JADGQA010000245.1 GCA_017882185.1 Bacteroidota bacterium | reverse complement strand
CTCCACCGAGAACCAGGTCTTTCGAATCCGGTTGAACTTCCCAGCAGTCATCGATATTCACGTATGTCCACCCGTGGTTTATCAGGCCGGAGTTGACAAAAGCATCGGCGGCCACACGAACTTTTTCATCGTCGACTGCGCACGCCCAGCAATTCCAGCTGTTCCATCCCATCGGAGGAGTGAGGCACACGTTGGATCCGACGACGATCTTGAATTCGCGTTCGGCGCCGCCAATGTGATTCTTCGCCCTGAGCATTACATTGTATTCACCGGGATTCGTGACCGCGCCGGTGATTCTTCCGGTGGCTTCATCTAGGGCGAGTCCCTGAGGCAATCCTGCCGCCGAAAAGGTCATCGGACTCTTTCCTGTGGCAGCAATAGTGAAGAGAAACGGATGACCTGGTCTGACACCAAATATCTTCGCACCGTTGATTTGAGGCTTGTCATCTGGTCGGGGAGTAAGAATCTTTGCTTCCATCGAGCCTTGCAATGAAGATTTCGTAAGGTCCGAGGCAGTCACAGAAGGATCGACACTCAATATCGCGTCGCACCAGTCCGCGTGATCCCAATCGCTTCCATCGCCGGCATTGGAGACGAGAAGGCCAAGAGTCTTGATATTTGAGAGATCGACCTCAACTTTCTTTGGAGACTCGCCCTTCTTCACAATACCGCTTTGCCAGAGAATTTTCTTGTCCCCCAGAACATAAAACTCAATGGAAGCTCGATCGTGAGCTTCATCGTCAACGCCAACATAAGCGGTGAATCGACTTGCTTTATTGTTGAGATTGAGAAGCATGTGGCTGATTGCATGCGTGCCGACGCCGTGATCAAACTTCTGTCCTCCAACAGCGAGAGGATTCCCTTCAATTGATTGTTTCGCGTGGGGAGTACCCCAGCCCGCATCCATCGCAGACAAGTCCAGTTGATCCAGCCAGATTTCCTGTGCTTGTGCAGATACAATTGCAGCAAACACAAGAAGGAAGAGCACAAATGAATTTGTTTTCATCGTTGCCTCCAGAGTCACTTTGCAGGTGGTTTCGGGGATACAGATAGTAGAAATGAATCAAGAAATTAGTTCAAAGTCGAGAGGTTATTCGGCAAGGCAGAGAATTCCGTTGGCGCATTCGCAAAATTCTGACAGGATGGTCCCGGAACCCTCCTTATCTCACGAACTAAATCCGTTACCACGAACTCAATCGATTGCTAAGACAGTTGAGTTGAGTTTTCTGTTCAGCTGTCGGATACGAGCTATATGTATACACTGCTCTACTCGGAAGCAATCACGGTATTGCCGGCAGCCAATCCATCTGATTCTGCCTCAAGTCGGATCTCCCCCGCTTTTCCCTCAACCGATCGTATGATGAGCATACACTCCCCACCAAAGGCCTTGCATCGATCCGACTGAAACGAATCGTGGTCGGTGGGATCCGAATTCCCGACAGCCGCAATTGAGCCCGGCCCACTGATTCGAAAACGAATTTCGTTCCTGAAAATGGGACTTCTGAGGCCATTCTTGTCCAGAGTTTCTACCGTAACAAATACCAGATCTTTACCATCGGACCGGATCGACGTTCGGTCCAACGTCAGACTCACTTTAGCAGCTTGTCCTGTTGTTTTCTTTACATCCTCCGCCCACTTCTTTCCATCTTTGTACGCAATCACTTTCAACTCTCCCGGCTCGTACTTCACAGAGTCCCACCGCAAACGGTACTGGAACGGATCCTTTTTCTTGCGCCCAAGGGATTCGCCGTTGAGGAACAGCTCAGCTTCATCGCCGGAAGTGTAGACGTGCACTGGAGTGACCTTGCCAGTTCGGTCCGGCCAATTCCAGTGAGGGAGGATGTGCGCCATTGGAAAATCGGGGCGCCAACGTGCCTGGTACAGATAGAAGCGATCCTTTTTGAATCCGCAAAGATCCAGAATTCCGAAATAGGAACTGCGCGATTGACTCGTGTCTTCCCCGTATGGGGTTGGCTCGCCGAGATAGTCGAAGCCAGTCCATACAAATTCTCCCGCTACTGAAGGATTCTTGTCTTCTCCCGCGAATTCAACATCCGGTATGGTAGCCCAGGGTGGGGCTGAGAGATCATAGGAACTGACTTGAGAATTGACCGCACCCTTCGACTTGTCATCACTCACGGGGAAGAAATATTCTCCGTTGGAGCTTATGCAAGAAGCCGTCTCACTTCCATAAAGCGGCTTGGACGGATTCGCATCCCGAAACTTTCCATAGAGATGGGGTTTGTAGTTGTACCCGAACACGTCAACGCCATTTTGAAATCCATCGAATCCGGCATCAGGATTGTCACACGCTGACGTGACCGGACGCGTCGAGTCCTCAGAACGAAAAATATCCCGCAATTTCCCTATTAGGACCCCGTCGTTCTGTTCTCGCACTTCGTTGCCGGCACTCCAAGCGATCACGCAAGGATGATTCCGATCACGTCGTACCAAGGCCCTGATATCTCGTTCGTGCCAATCCTTGAACAGCGTGCTATAATCGTTCGGCGTTTTTCCTTGTTCCCAGCAGTCAAATGCTTCGTCGAGCACGAGCATGCCCATCCGATCGCAAAGGTCAAGAAGTTCCGGCGCAGGAGGATTGTGACTGGTCCTGATCGCGTTACAGCCCATTTCCTGCAAGATGGTGATCTGTCGTTCGAGCGCTCGTTCATTGACGGCTGTCCCCAACAATCCAAGATCGTGGTGATTGCAGACACCGTTGATACGGACTCGTTCGCCATTGAGGACAAGTCCCCTGTCCGCGGTAAACTGCGCTGTGCGGATGCCAAGGAACGTGGTGCCTACATCAACGCTCTTGCCGTTCTGGAGTATCGATGTCTCAACCCTGTAGAGGTTTCGGGAATTCAAACTCCACAATTTTGGCGATTGGATCTTCATTTCAAGTTCAACGCTCCGGATTTCACCGGCAGGGATGCTCAGTCCGGTTGTTGAGGCGGTTGCAATGACGTCAGTCTGGCCCGCTTGTGTGATCTCCACGTGCGTGTCAGTTTTGACAGATTGTCCGGACTGATTTTCGATTTCTGTTCGAACATGAACAATCGCGCCATCGTTTGTAATGCTTGGCGTTGAGACAAACGTTCCCCAATGCGCAAAGTGTACGGGCGAAGTCTTGACGAGCCAAACGTTTCGGTATATTCCGCCCCCAGGATACCATCGCGAAGAATTCGGCGGATTGTCCAATCTTACAGCGAGGACATTCTCACCATCGAAGCGTACATACGGTGTCATCTCAAGGCGGAAGGAGGCATAACCGTATGGCCATTCGCCAAGGTAGTGGCCATTCAGCCAGACTTTTGCGTGCGACATTGCACCATCAAAGTCAATGAAACATCGCATGCCCTTGTCGGCTGGAGATACTTTGAAATGCTTGCGATACCATCCGATTCCTGCCCAGGGAAGCTTTCCTGTGTTGCTTGGTAGGTCGTTTCGGAAAGGACCTTCGATTCCCCAGTCGTGGGGAAGGTCAAGCTTTCTCCACGAAGCATCGTCGATTGTTTCGCCTTCAAGTCCTGTGGGTTCTTGTTTAGTTAACCCGTCGGGCATGGATCCAAAACGCGCAAAGAGCCAACCCTTGTTGAATTGCTCGCGCGAACCTGTCCTCTCAGTTGCGGATACGGCATTGCACGTGCAAAGGAACACCAGGAATACGCACGCCGCTGCAAGTGATTGAACGAAGCAGGTCTTTTTCATTGTTTGATTCCTTTATGTTGAATTTCAAAATAGAACGGAAACATCTCGCTGCAGACATTCTCCTCCGCTTCATTTCTCCAATGTGACAGATACCAACTCAAACCGGAGCTGGGTTATTGAGAGAAGCTCTCTGTAGGTCAAACATCCACAATACTGCCAATGCCGTTCTTTTCGGCAACCTCATGAACATACGCAGCGATGGCGAGATCCTGAACAGCATTTCCGACAGATTTGAAAACGGTTATTTCATCATGGCTTGTCCGCGCAGGTTTTGTCCCAAGAACAATTTCTCCCAATTCCGCGTGTATATGGCTACTTGTTATGATCCCTTCATTAAATGGGATGACAATGTCTCCGGCCTCCATCAATGCGGTACTTCTCGAGTCAACAACAACCTTCGCGTGTCTGATCGTTTCCGAAGGCAGCTCCCTCATTGTGGCCTTGTATGATCCAATGCCATTGATGTGGACACCGAATTTGACGTCTGCGTGATCGAATACAGGCACTTCCGATCTGGTCGCGGTGCAGACGATATCGGCTTCCGAGACTTTCCTGGGAGAATCCGCGGGCACAACCTGCAGACCCAATGTCGAGCTCATCTCTTTGCAGAATTGGTCAGTGTCCGATTTTGCTGGACTGAACACAAACACGCGATCGAGTTTCCTCACAACCGCGATTCCCTCAAGCTGTGTGCGCGCTTGAGCGCCTGCTCCGAAAATCATAGCCACGTGCGCATCTTCGCGGGCGAGAAGATCAGTTGCGAGGCCCGATGCCGCACCAGTTCTCAAAGCGGTCACGTATTCTGCGTCCATTAGAGCAAGAGGGACACCGGAATCTGAATCGAACAGAAGAAGTAAACCGTGAATGAACGGCAGCCGCTTTGCGAGATTATTGCCAGAGAGAGTAACAATTTTGGTCGAGTACCGTCTTCTATTGGGAGAATAAGCCGGCATGATGATGGCTCGACTTTTCTCTGGTAGCATTTCCATGACGATCCGTTGCGGAACTGTCGCCGCGCCGGAAGAGATCTCTGCGAACGCGCTGCGCATGAGGTCGATCGCCTTCGGCATCTTCACCGCCAGCCGAAGATCGTTTGATGAAAGAATTCTTAATCTCGCCATCAGCCTGTCCCAATCATGGAATCACTCACGCCCATCTTGGAATTCATCAGTGGATGAGGATCAGTTTCTTTTGTGGTCGCGAAAGAAACTCGGCCCCCGTTTTCTTAACGACGACCATCTCCTCGACCGTTGCAATTCCCCGATCTTGTACGGTTAATCGCGGTTCGATCGTGAATACCATGTTTTCCTCGAGCGGCACGAACGGCTTACCCGCGTATTTCTCCCACGCAGGGCCTAATAACGCAGTACCATCGTGGGCAAACCGTCCCACCTGGTGACCGAGGCCGTGCGGGAACTCGGGATATCCAGCTTTCGTGATGATGTCGCGTGCGACCTTGTCAATCTCGACTCCCTGGATGCCAACCCGAATTGCTTTCCGCGATTCCTCAATTGAATGGACAATTATGTCGAATCCTTTTCGAACTTCCGCCGGAGCGCGCTTCTCGCCTTTTTCCAATATGTAAAACGTGCGTTGAAGATCCGAGCAGTATCCATCCACCTTGACACCAAAGTCAATATTAAGTATGTGCCCGCGTTTGACGACCCGTTTGGTCGGATTGTAATGAGCTCCGGCGGTAT
>JADGQA010000244.1 GCA_017882185.1 Bacteroidota bacterium | reverse complement strand
TGCAACTGCCCATTACAACATCGCGATGGAAGGAATGCTAAAGCCTTACGTTGGTGCAGGTTTGGGAATCAACTTTTTTAGCACGACGGCGGAAGCTACCTACACGATACCTGGCTATGGGACACAGACCATATCCGCGACCGGCAGTGCCACGCGACTTGGAATCAACTTACTTGCTGGTATCAACTACAAGCTAAGCGATATGCTCACGCTTGTCGTAGAGCCGCGCTACGTAATAGCGAGCGATTTAAATAACTTCCAAATCAAGGCTGGAATCACATACGCAATGAAGTAGCTCATTTTCTTCATCGTATGAAAAGGAGAAGGTCGCAAGACGTTCTCCTTTTTTTTGATCTGCTTTCTCGTTAGCCGATTCGGCCAAAATCGAGGCCGGAAAATTGGAAAATGACTTGGAATACCACTTCTGTTGTCGGCCACGCTCACCAGCATCTCCTTCGGACAACTCAGAGTAGTACACTCTGCTTGACCACCTCACTATTTCAGAATCCCAACCCGGGTTTGACCTATGCTGATTCGGAGAGTACTCGAATTTCTGCGAGTGCAGGGTTCAACTTCGTGCACGACAATACACCCAACTCGTCCACGTACCGTTCTGGCGTGAATGTGTAGCGTCATTTGCTCACCAGGAAAGCATCCCAACTTCTTCAGTGGTGCTGTGGGCGTGGACGCCAAATCAAATCCCGTTGGGACTTCATCGTCGCTGGATCTTGCCGCTTTGAACGGTGCGGAATACTGGTCTAGCACACGGTTTGCAGTGCACAGAATTTCGCAAAACCCATTTCGACATCGGTAAAGCGATTCATTCTCGTGTCTCGAGAATTTTCAGATCTGCAGAAGCCGGCCTCACGTGGTACTTCAGATGTCTGCACGAGAGTCAAATCGCTTTCCTTGTTTGGCCAATCTTTTTTACTTACCTTGCCTCCGTGAATGAGATCGATCGAATAGAAGGGAAGCCCCGATGCCATTGCGGAATTTTTGGGATTTTCGGCCATCCTGAGGCTGCGGTGATGACCTATTATGGCTTGACCGCACTTCAGCACAGGGGTCAGGAAGCCTCCGGCATTGTCACCAACGAATTCCTGAAAGACAAGAAAAAGTGGCGGTTCAATGCGCACAAGGGAGTCGGCCTCGTTGCGGATGTCTTCAAAGACGAGACTATCTTGCGTGAACACCTCAAAGGTTTCTCAGCCATCGGGCACAATCGCTATTCCACTACCGGCTCCTCCGACAACAAATCCAACATTCAACCGCTCACGGTCAACTACAGAGATGGCAATCTGGCCCTCGGGCACAACGGCAATCTCACGAATTTTCGGGTGCTCCGTACCCAACTGCAGAATGAAGGGACGATTTTTCAGTCCACGTCCGACAGCGAGATAATTCTCCACCTCATCGCGCGTAGCCGGCAAACCGACCAGATCATGCAAATCAAGGATGCACTCGATCAGATTGACGGTGCCTATTCCTTGGTTATGCTCACAGACAAGTGCTTGATTGCCGCGCGCGATCCCTACGGTTTTCGACCCCTCGCCCTGGCAAAACTGCATGGGGCATATGTGGTTGCTTCAGAGACTTGTGCGTTCGATATCATAGGCGCTGAATACATCGGGGAAGTCATGCCAGGCGAAATCCTGATTATCGACGAAGATGGAGTGCGCTCTGGGGAACTGAAGTCGTACCACGTGTCAAAACGCTCACCCGAACCACATCACTGTATATTCGAATACATCTATTTCTCCCGTCCGGACAGCAAGATTTATGGCGAAAGTGTCGACAAGGTGAGAAGAAAGCTGGGGAAATTGCTTGCCCAGGAATCGCCGGTTGCGCCCGATGGGAAAGACGACAAGGTTGTTGTCATAAGTGTGCCGGATTCCAGCAATACTGCGACACTTGGCTTTGTTACTGAAAGCAATAAGAATGAAATAAATGTGAAGATGGAAATTGGCTTGATACGCAGCCACTATGTTGGAAGGACGTTTATTCAGCCGGATCAGCAGGATAGGGAGATGAAGGTTAAAACAAAGTACAACACGGTGAAAGGTGTTCTCAAAGGTAGGAAAGTCGTTATCGTCGACGATTCCATCGTGCGCGGAACGACATCCAGGCAGCTTGTGAAATTGATTCGAGAGGCGGAGCCGAAGGAGGTTCATTTTCGTGTTACGTCGCCCCCCATCCGGTACCCGTGCCACTATGGCATGGATTTTCCGCGTCCTGATGAATTGATTGCGAATGCGTTCAATGGGAATGTGAATGAGATTGCTGACTATCTCGGAGTAGATAGCCTTGCTTATCTCTCGATGGAAAAATTGTTGGAGGCAGCCCCAAAGGAAGATGGAAAGCACTATTGCACAGCTTGTTTCAGCGGAAATTACCCCGTTCCGATAGACAAAGGGTCCGACAAGGACGCAAACGACACGTGAATCCCACGACGATCTTTGAAGTCTTGGCTACGTAGATACTCTTCAGAGTTTCAATTCTAAGGCATCAGTCTTCTGCGTCGACGGAAGGCATTCATTTACGCTGGCACTTATCGACAACGGCGCTGCACGTGCAAAGAATATGGACAATTTCCAATCTGACAAGCATCAGCCGGATCGTCTTCGTTCTCCCTGCTGCTTACTGCTTGATTACGAATTTTCCTCTCCATCGTGAATGGGCAGTCTTCTTTATTCTTGTTGCGTCATTCACGGACTTCCTTGACGGTTATCTCGCCCGAAAACTGCATCAGGTAACCGATCTGGGGAAGATCATCGACCCTGTGGCTGATAAAATAGGAATTGGGATCGTCGCTCTGTGCCTCGTACTCACAGATGATATTCCCCTCTGGTTTTTTGTCGTCGTTCTGGCTCGGGATGCATTGATATTCCTCGGGGGAGTCTATATCAACCGGCAGAAGGGCGTTGTGCCCCAGTCAAATATGGCAGGCAAAATTGCAGTTAACATAATTGCACTAGCACTGCTTCTGAGTATTCTGAGAATCCCTTCCCTGCATTTGGTATTTACAGTTATGATTTGGTTGAGTATCGTGTCGATGACAATCTCTCTTGTTATCTATGCGAAGAGACTCTTCATTGGACGGATTGTCGGATTGAAGAACTGACTATGGGTATCCTGGGGACATTTCAGAAATTCCGGAACGGGCTGGCAAAGACGCGTGATTCGATTGTCGCGAAACTTGATCATGCCATAAACGCGAAAAGCACAATTGATGCCGAACTCTTGGAGAATCTTGAGGAGATCCTTCTGGCAGGAGACGTCGGGGTCCAGACCACGGCGCTCATTCTGGACAACATCAAGCGGCGAGTGAAGGAGGAGAAGTACGAGTCTTCGCACTATCTGATGGTTCTCTTGAAAGACCAAGTCGCCAGTCTTCTTCATTCCAACGGGAATGAGTCGGACGATGTTATGAAATTACCCCCAACGCCCCGTCCGCACGTCATCATTGTGGTTGGTATCAATGGTGTCGGCAAGACCACGACAATCGGGAAACTAGCGTACAATTACCGCAACCTGGGATACAAGGTTGTTATTGGTGCTGCTGATACATTTCGCGCCGCAGCGAATGAACAGCTCGAAATCTGGGCTAAGCGGGCTGGTGTCGAAATGGTTCAACAAGCAAGGGGTTCAGATCCGGCTTCTGTGGCGTTCGATGCGCTGAGTTCTGCACTCGCAAAAAACGCTGATATTTTGATCATCGATACTGCCGGACGCCTTCACACAAAAACGAACCTGATGGAGGAACTGAAGAAGATCAAACGAGTTCTTCAGAAGCGCCTTCCGGGCGCACCACACGAAGTGCTTCTTGTTCTTGACGCGAGCACCGGACAAAATGGCCTTCAACAAGCGCGCTTTTTCACCGATGCAGTCAACGTGACCGGCCTCGTATTGACGAAACTGGATGGAACGGCCAAAGGAGGTATTATTCTGGCCGTCAATCAGGAATTGAAGATCCCAGTTAAGTATATTGGAGTTGGAGAGCAAATAGACGATCTGCAACCGTTCGATCGAAAGTCCTTCGTCGATGCACTCTTTGGCTCTCAGGACGTCTCTTCGGAGCCCGTCAAAGGGTGAAGCTCTCTTATCGTGAATATGTATTGCGATTGCGGCATACTTTTGCGATCGCACGGGGGTCGGTGGACACCAAGCAGGTTCTCATTGTCTTGCTGGAACACGATGGGATTGTGGGCTATGGTGAGGCAGCGCCATCTTCGCGATACGGTGAAACGAGTGACACCGTAAAGGCTTTCCTTGGCAGGGTGAAGCTTGAATGGTTTGATAATCCATTTCAGCTCGAATCGATCCTGAGTCAGGTCGATTCGATATCCGAAGGCAACTACTCTGCCAAGGCGGCGATAGACATTGCGTTGCACGATTGGATGGGAAAAAGGCTCGGTCTCCCCTTGCACGAGCTTTGGGGGTTGAATAGAACAATGACCCCTCAGACATCATTTACGATCGGGATTGATAAACCGGAAATACTTGCTCAGAAAATTGAAGAGGCAGAGCAATACCCGATCCTCAAGATCAAACTCGGCACAGATGATGATCAGAGCATCATGAGCACGATCCGAATGGCGACAAAAAAGGTTCTAAGGGTGGATGCGAATGAGGGTTGGAAGCGCAAGGAAACCGCAGTGGAAAAGATTAAATGGCTTGAGCAACAGGGAGTGGAATTCGTTGAGCAGCCAATGCCTGCCTCGGATCTCGATGGTACTGCCTGGGTCCGCGAACGTGTGAACCTGCCGCTCATCGCCGATGAAGACTGCGTGCGGTATCACGATGTCCCGAGATTGCAGAAAGCCTTCGACGGAATCAATATCAAGCTGATGAAGTGCACAGGGCTCCGCGAGGCAATGAAAATGATCCATACGGCAAGGGCATGCAGGATGAAAGTCATGCTGGGTTGCATGATCGAGACATCTCTCGCAATCACTGCGGCCGCCCAGCTGTCTCCACTGATCGACTACGCTGACCTGGACGGCAACCTCCTGATCACGAATGATCCTTTTATCGGAGTGCGCGTGAAGGAAGGTAAGCTCGAGCTTCCCGATCGACCGGGGATTGGAATTACGGAGAAATAAGGTGGCATCGAAAATCCATATTTTACAGCCCGACCTTGCCAACAAGATTGCGGCGGGCGAGGTTGTCAACCGTCCGGCTTCCGTCGTGAAGGAATTGGCCGAGAATTCACTTGATGCAAATGCAACGAGAATCACGGTGATCGTCAAAGATGCGGGGAAAGCACTCATCCAGGTAAGTGACAATGGAGACGGAATGAGCGAAGAAGACGCTGCTCTTTCCTTTGCGCGCCACGCAACAAGCAAAATCAGTTCTGTCGATGACCTGGAGCATATTCGCACACTCGGATTTCGCGGTGAAGCCCTGTCATCCGTT
>JADGQA010000243.1 GCA_017882185.1 Bacteroidota bacterium | reverse complement strand
CCATTTATAGTTGATATCGCTGAAGAAGCCTCCATAGAGCGTGTCAATCGACAGAGGATACCACAATTTGAACTCGTCGCTGAGGACGCGCTGCATTTCACTGCGTATTGAGTTCTTTTCCATTTTGTGTTCATCCGGTTTGATTTGTGTTACTGCTCGATCCGTGGTGATGCATAACACCAGCAACAAAAGAAAAGCTGCGGAATGTTTCGTCATCTTTTTTCCTTGACTACTCATTATGCTCCCCTCGCCCCGAAGCACTTAACGTTGGTGACAATCGGATTTCGTCTGACTTTTCAACTCGAAGTGAATCTCCTAACAACATTTTCGTAGCAATCGGACTTATCGAAGTCAATTTCCGAATCTCATTGGAGAAAATAAAAAGGGCAGCCAGTTGTTCACCAGCTGCCCAACGTAGAACCTACGATACGACGAGGAGACTAGATCTTCCTCGTTACTTCAAGAGCAGCATCTTTTTGACAGACACGAAGTTGCCAGCATCCAGGCGGTAGAAATACACACCTGAAGCCAGCTTGCCTGCGTCAAACACAACGGAGTGAGCGCCTGGAGTCATACGGGTATCGACAAGTGTCATCACCTGTTGACCCAGTATGTTGTAGACTCTCAGCTTCACGTTGGTGACTTTGCCGATTGAGAAGTTGATGGTTGTCGACGGGTTGAACGGGTTCGGATAGTTCTGCTCCAACGCATATTCAGACGGAGGACCGTTCTTCCCAACCGCGCCAATGACGTATTGATACAGCTGGACATAGTCTATCTTGGCACCACCACCGCTCATCGTAATCGTGTTGTTACCTGCGGTAAGTGCAAACTTCCCGCTGACAACGGTCTGTTCTGACGAATCAGACTTGGCAGTCAACGATGGGCTTGTAAGGACTGTCGAACCCAGCTTGAGATCCACAGACTTTGCACTGCTGCCACCGTTCTGATAACTGATTGACAGAACATAGTTGCCGGTCTTCGGCGCTGCAATGGTCCATGCGACTGTACCCGCAGTGCCTAAGTCCACGTACTTGTACTTGCTCGGAGCCCACGGTGAATTGAGAACGTGTGGGGTTCCCTTCGTGCAGACTGCGTTAGGAATCGTCAACGCATATTTGGTGCCTGCAACATAGAGATCCACCTCGCCAAACGCCTGGCCACTCCACGATGAAGTAACATGGAGGGTGTGAGATCCAGCAGGCAAGCTGGTAAACAACGCGATCGCTGCCGCATTTGCGGTGGCCAACGCTGTTGCATTTATGCTATCCACAGTGATTGGCTTTGTGTACCACGCCTTCGCGTCGCTCCCGTTTTCGCCCCCGTAGAAATGCAGCTCTCCCCACGTGGTGGCGTTGTGGAACTGATTGCCGTCGAGGAAGAAGTTTTGACCTCTATCGCCATTGCCATTTCGATTCGTGTTTATGACTATGGAATCGATCTTACCTGCAGCGGTAGTGGTGAACGTCCACAAAATATCTCCCGGACCATCGTAGTAGGGGAATCCCAGCACCGGTAGCACGGATGCAGTGCCTCCCATCGCGCCATCCTCCGCCTCTGCGAGGGAGTCAGCATAGTAATGATCTACCACTCCTCCAAGCGCCTCTATGGCTGCAACGTTGGTCGCTTGACTTGCCAAGAACGTTGCCTTTTGTGTCGGGAACCAGTTGAGGTCGCCAATCGGCAGGCCATCTGTGCCTTTTGTCAGAAGATTAGCATCGGTGTAGGAGAAATTCTCCGGCAACGGCCACGTTTCATCTGATGCGTTGACTGTCGGCTTATAGAAGTAAGGCGTCGCCGGCGTCACACCTCTGCGCAGCAATGTGATGTTGGACCACATTGAGTCGATCATCGTCGCACCCGTGGTAGTGTACTTCGGTTTTGCCCAATCGACATTTGCTAGCGGATCGGAAAATCCCGTGGGGAGGCTTGTTAGCCACACCGTGTCTGTCGTTCCGGCATGACCGACATTCATGTGATCCGTGTAGATTGCAAGGCGGTCAAGTTTGGTGACCGGATCGACAAAGTACGCCGGATGGATGGTATCTCCGTAGAGTGTCGTGAATTTCGGGTCAAGATATGCGTAGTTCTTCCCGAAGACAATCCGACGCCCTTCTTCCGGACCATAAATCGAAGGGAGTGCGCCAATTGAGAACAAACCGCTGTTCACTGATCTCGGATCACGGCCGGAACCGCTCAAATCACTGAATCCTTCGCCGTGCCACCAGCAATTGATGAAGAGGTTGTTTGTGAAATAGGCGCTCTGGAACCAGCCGCCTGTGATTCCGCGTCCGTTGTTCACCACCGTGTTGTGGTTGAACCGGACGTATTTCGCAGAACCTCCTTCGAGCTGGAACGGAGTGAATCCGATGTTGAAGAATGTGTTGTTTTCGACAATAACAGTGTCCTGATCTGCCCATATCGATATTCCGCGTCCTTCCCACTGTTGCGTGCTCGGTTGCCCAATCAGGTTGCGGAACTTGTTGTTGGTATAATAGATCTTGTTATTCTTCCCCGTAAACGCAATCAACGCGAAGCTGCTCTGTTCGATAATGCAGTTGTCGATGATGTATGTATGACCGCTTCCGTCAATTTGGTACGGCTGATAGGCCGTTTGGACTCCGGTTACTGTGCGTCCCGTGATGAACAGATTCCTCAGGGTCACATCATTCTGGCCCGTGATGACACGCGTGTCCGCCGTGGAAGCATCCGGACGCGTATTGACCAGTTGAATCTGAGCGGGATAATCTGCACCACCCATCGTGTATGGCTGGCCGATGAGTTTCAACGGGAAGCTTGCATTGGCAATACGATCCGCTGTCCTGTAAATACCGTTGAGATAGAGCAGGTAGACGCGATTCGAATTTGCCCTCGTACCGTCTGTGTTCGTATCCCCTAAGACGGCACTTCGCAGCGAATTGACAATGAGGTTATGGGAGACATCCTCAAAATCAACGTACATCGTGTCGCCGTGAACGACGGTTTGTGCTTTAGCTTGCTGGTGAGGCAGCAAAAGTCCCCCGATAGCAAGCGCAAAGAGCATCAAAAAGTAGCGGGATTTCATAGAATTGCTCCTTCTGTTTTGTTAATGAATAGTTGCAGTGAACTAATTGTTCATCGTGCTGGTACAGCCCATCACAGCTTATACCGTAATCCCACGTCTATTGTGAGGCCATAATACTGGAGAGATGTAGGATTGATCTGGCGATACCCAAGAAGACTTTCGTCGTGTCTGTTGTTCAAGTTGTTGAAATTGGCATACACTTGTAGATTCTCCATGACCCTTTGCTGGACTGCCAGGTCCCATCGTGCATACCCGGCCGTGTATGAATCCGTGACGGGAGTCTGGCCAATGCCAGCCACTTTGTCCGATTGGTACAGGTACGATGCGCGGATAGAGAACCCTTCATAGTCATAGCCGATGGTCATATTCATGATATGTGCGGGCTGATCGGGCATACGTTGTGCCCTGGAGGTATCAACGAGTCGAATGTAGTCCAAATAACGATGGGGCCCAAGGTACTCCGACACCGGATAGCTCTTGAACTGTTGCGCATCGATGTGCGATGTGATATAGGTCCAGTTGAAATTGAAGATCAACCCCTGGAGGAATGAGGGCAGGTACCAAAAATGTGTCTGCCAGTCGAACTCAATCCCCTTGTAGACAGCGGGCGTCGGGTTATTCATATAGGTATCGACCTGGGGAGCGCTGGCAAGCCAGGATGCAGGGACATTCAATTCTGCAGGGAGCACTTTCGCCGCTGTCGTGTCCATCATCGGGATAGTGGTGAATACAATCAAGTTGTCGATCGACTTATAGAACGGAGAAACGGTCATCAAGCCCACATAATTCTGATACACGGAAATCGAAGCATCGAGATTCTTGGAGCGCGAATCTTTGAGGCCTGCGTTTGCCGCTTGGGAATACGATTGATACGAGTTGATTTGCGTGATGGGTGCATACTGGAAATAGTCGGGGCGAGTCAATGTCTCTGTTCCGGCCAGGCGTATGATCAACCAATCAGCAGGTTGCACTTTCAAATGCACCATCGGCAGCCAAAACTCGTTCTTCCGTATGTTCTCATTGTGTTGGATATCCGCAGGAAGTTGCTGATTGTTCCCGTTCGTCACCACATCCCTGAAGCTTTGTCCATGATACTTGGTATAATCCGCATCGTACCGGACGCCTGGAATCAATGTCATGTAGGGGCCGATATTCAGTTCGGCCATAATGTATCCCGCCTGATACTGTTCAATCCCGTCGTAATCGTGCCCGTACGAACCAATCGCGTAATGCTGCCACACATTCGAAGGGAGGGTTCTCATGACATCCGAGAGCTTTCTCAACAGTCCAAGGTTGTACACCATTCCCATGCGATACTGCCCGTCAAGGAAGTTCGTGCGTCCGAAATCAGTCAGGAACCGTGAGATAGGCCAGACGTGCTTTTGCGAAATAATCGTGGAATCGGAAACGACATTGAAGTCATTGGGATACACAGCGCTCGCCGCGTAGATGAGGGACGAAATAGGTCCTGTCCAACTGCCGCCGTACTGCAGGTTTCCACAGCCCCACTGTTCCTGGTCGAACGTTCGTGTGAGCCATCGAAATTTCCCGCCTGCCTTGATATAGCCGGTCAGATTGTCAGTCACCTGGAACGGAACCTGAAAGTTGAACTGCAACACCTTCTGCTTTTCAATCAGTCTCGTGCTGTAGTCGTAAATGTACGATAGCCCGGTAATCGAAGTATCAACGCTTTCAAGAGTCCACGCATCGATCAACGGAGTAGTCGCAGTCGGAGATCCGGTCGCGGATGAATTCTCCTGGGCAAACTGATACCGGTAGTCGTTTGGATTGTCTGTTGTTGAGCCCGTCGCTGCAACACTGAAATCATATTTTATCCAGCCAAAATCCTGCTTGACACCGAGGCTCCCTGTGTAGATCGATGCTTCGGGTGTTTGGGTTTCCGCCTGATAGTAGTGACTGTTATGCGTGAAATCCATGAGGTCGCCGCGTGTGGTTTGATCCGTTTTGGACTTGCTGAAGAACCCATCACCGTATAACCTGCCGTATGGAAGGGTGTAGTCCATCACAAGGTTTGCCCCAAGCCGGCTCTTGATAGCGTCGCGCGCAGACAAGGTCAGATTGTCGACCGTGATATCAGAAACAGTCTGGAGCGCTGCACCCGATCGATAGGCCGCAGTGAGCTGATCGGCACTGCGATTGTTGCGGTCAGCATTCACGCCCGCGATGATGCCAAGATCACCATCAAGAAATCGATCACTCAAATTGAAGTTCGTGTTGTAGTTTCCCTTGTAATCCTGAATCTTATTATAGCCTCCCTGGAGCATGATATTCATTTGAAAATTCTCCGGCGCATCTTTGAGCCGCAGATCGATCGTGCCACCGAGGGCATC
>JADGQA010000242.1 GCA_017882185.1 Bacteroidota bacterium | reverse complement strand
GTTTGGTCCTATGACAGCGATTCTCTTCGTCGACTTGGACAGAGGCAGAATATTGTTCTTGTTTTGCAGGAGGGTCATTGTCTTGCGGGCCATGTCGAGCGCCAGTGCCTTGTGTTCAGCAGAGCTGATCACCGACAGGGGGATTTTCGACCAGGGGACCAATGCATCGTCATCCATTTCTCCCAGATCGAAACGACCGACCAATACACGCAAGAGATGCTTGTCCACTTCTTGTTCGGTAATCAAGCCCCTGTTGACGGCATCAGGCAATGTCTTGAAAGCATAACCATATCCGCACTCAACATCGGTACCTGCCAGCATGCCTTTGGCAGCTGCGTGAATTGCGTCGGACGAGACGTTGTGGCTGTGATAGAAGTCGGATATTGCACCGCAATCGGAAACAACCATGTACTTGAAACCCCAATCGTCGCGGAGAATATTCTGCAGTAATCGTGTATTGCCGCAACACGGTTCATCGTCCAAACGCTGATACGCACACATAATCTCGCGGACGTCGGCATCCCTCACCAGTGCTTTGAATGCAGGGAGATACGTTTCATACAAATCGCGCGGATCGACATTATTGAGGTTGATGGTATGGCGGCTCCATTCTGGACCCGAGTGCACGGCAAAGTGCTTGCCACAGGCCAGGAGTTCTCGATATTTTGCATCGGTTGGCCCCTGGAGTCCTTTCACGACAGAAACACCCATTCGCGACATCAGATAAGGATCTTCCCCGTAAGTCTCCTGGCCTCTTCCCCAACGGGGATCGCGGAAGATATTCACGTTGGGGGTCCACACCGACAGGCTCAGGAAACGCTTGTTCTCCTGACCTCTTCGTTTTGCCTCGTTGTATTTGGCCCGAGTTTCGTCCGAAACAGCTCTGAACACCCGATACACCAGTGCGTCGTCGAACGAGGCAGCCATGCCTATCGGCTCCGGGAACACCGTAACACTATCGTTATTGGCCAAGCCGTGGAGCGCCTCGCTCCACCAGTTGAACTTCTTAATGCCAAGACGCGGAATAGCATCTGATTCATCGCACATCAAGGCTGCCTTCTCACTTAGTGTCAGTCGAGTTAGCAAGTCTTTGGCACGCGCTTCCGAGCTCAAGTCGGGGTTCTGAAATGGCAGGGTTTGCGTCCACATACTCGTGGAGAGTGTAGCGCTTAAGAGAGTCAAGAACATTTTCTTCATGGTATGCCTCGTTATGAATTCTCAGGTGATGGTCTCGTTCCGAATTGCGCGCATCGACGCATTCAGCGGATTTCTCGTGTCCCCGGCATCGCGACGAAAATGCCGGGCGGACGAACGTGACTTCTGCAAACCAGCCTGGAGGAGAACCGAAGCAGGGAGTGAATTGAGGAGCTCCCTACTTCACATACATCATCCTGATCGTTTGGGAGAATTCGTTGGATTCCATTCGGCACAAGTAGACTCCGCTTGCAAGACCCTGAGCGCTCCATTGCATACGGTGTTCGCCGGCAGGAACATCACCATTGACAAGAGTCTCGATGACGCGTCCGGTAATATCGTAGACTCTCAACGTTACCGGGGCATTTCGCGGCAAGGAGAAAACAATCATGGTTGATGGGTTGAACGGGTTCGGGAAATTCGAACACAATTGGAATGCAGAGGGTTGCTGTGGCCTCACATGCGGACTCACCGACGTCGTCAGGGATACTCCGTCGCCAACAAGCTGAATTTGACTGAGTTGATTCGTACCGACACCCTTTCCGTTGAGGAGATAAAGGTGGTTATCCGTTATCGAGGACGTTGCTGTGCCATTAGTCATCGGCGCGGGCAGAGGGAAGGACGCCGCTTCGGGATCCAGCCCCATGATTTTTGCACCAATGCTATCGGTTGCAACAGGATCGAGTCCAGCAAAGAGCGCATGTTTCGAACACGGTGCAAAATTCGGACACCAAGACCCCTCACCGCCTGTCGAATTCTTGACTCCATCGACAATTGCGAGGTGGACCGGCCGCGCCGCATTCAGATCGCAAATGGACTCTGGCAGGTACGTCCACTCCGCCGTCGTGTTTGTCGGATGATGAAGCGCTCCCCTACGCCCATTGTCATTCGTTATCGTGTACAACGATTTCGGGACTATTCCGACCTGATTTTTGAGCGCACACGTGAGTCCGGCCGCAGAGTGGTGTTTCAACTTCGGGATCGAGATATACACATCGACCGTTTGGAGGATTTTGTTTATCGTCAACGAGGAGAAGTTGTAGTGGTTGCTCCCCGTCGACACTGCCGCAATATTCGCAGCGGTGGTATCATTGAGGTCGACCACGTTGCAACCCAACGCCTGTTGCACGGCCCGATAGCCAAAGCTGTCGTTGGAACCGAACGGTGCAGTCGAACCGGAGTTCTGCCATGTCGCATCCCAGAAGGCATCCACGATGTAGAGATCAGATGGATTTACGCCTGCGTCAAGGACGTACTGACCAACGGCCTGGATCACCGCCGGATGGGTCCACATTGCTTCGGTGATTGTATAGCCCGGAAACTTTGCGTTTCCATTTGGCTTGAAGCTTGCAGAGGTCCCTGATCCTCCCGTAAGATTAATCTTTATCGCAACTTTCTTGCCCTTGCTGAAGAGGGCCGAAACCGCACCAGATTGGTTTTGGTCCAACAAATCAAGAACGTATTTCACTTTCTGCTTCACTCCACCGCCAGCGTCATCATAGACATAACTATCCGCAGGTGTGCTCGCCGTGTTGCACATCGCGACTGTGGCAAGGAAAGTAGAACTCTGCGCGTGGTTGTACGCAAAGACTCCCGATGGTCTTAAATACGGAACAACGAGCAAACCAGCTCCAATGGCTCCGACTTTCTTGATGAAATCTCTGCGTGAAGAACCTGCATCATGAACATTCTCATCATGTTTACTCATACATTCTCCTGGTTAGCATATTTGCCTTCTGGTACAATCTAGTACATGAATAGTGCATACAAACAACAGCGTGGATGTTGCGCAGTGGTGCACCCACGATACATCCGGACAACCTTTTCCACCGACTTGATGTCTTGCCTCGCTTCTGGATCAATTTACCTCAAGCGTAACGACGGATTTTGCCGGAAGCGTAACGCTAAGAACTCCTTTTTGAAGTTGGGCACCGGTGAACGGTTTCAGGCTCACGGCTTCCGGTTTGCCAAAATCATTATGTGCATTCATCGTCGCTGCGGTGAGAACTTCGCCCGTGACGTTTGAAGCGGAAGTTCCCTTGACTTCGCATCGCAGGTTCTGCGCTTTTTCGGGGTCAAGGTTCGCAAGGGAGATGTGAATTCTTCCATCCTTGTCTCTCGAAGCTGAGACGCTCAAGGCAGAAATTGTGTCCTTCCCGCTGATGCAAGACTCGCTTTGCACCTCAACCGGCAGGAGCACGGCATCCTGATGAACGGAATACATCTTGAAGACATAATACGTCGGGGTCAGCACCATGTCTTTATCTCTCGTCAGAACCATGGACTGTAACACGTTCACCATTTGAGCAATGTTTGTCATTTTTACCCGATCACAATGCTTGTGAAAGATGTTCAGGTTCACTGCCGCGACGATCGCGTCCCTGAGGGTGTTTTGTTGGTAGAGAAATCCGGGATTCGTTCCGGGCTCGACGTCGAACCAGTCTCCCCACTCATCGACGACGAGACCGATTCGCTTCTGAGGATCATAAGTGTCCATGACTGCACCGTGCTTTGTAATCAGATCTTCCATTTTTAAAGTCGTGGCAAATGTCCTGAACCAATCCTTCTCGGTAAACTCCGTTGCTGACCCTTTTTTATTCCAATCGGGCACAGTATAGTAATGCAGCGAATATCCGTTCAAATATCCCTGAAGCCAACCATCCACACTCTTCCATTTTTTCATGATTGTTTCGGTCCAAGCGCAATCTTCCGGAAGTCCGCCGGAAGATATCTTGTAGAGTGGTGTGCGACCGTAATTTTTCAGGAAAAATGAGTAACGTCCGAACTCGTTGGCATAAAAGTCCGCAGTCATGATGCCGCCGCACCCCCACGTCTCATTCCCGACGCCCCAGAACCGAACCTTCCAGGGTTTCTCCCTGCCGTTCTTCTTCCGTAATGCGGTCATAGGGTTATCGCCATCAGATGTGAGGTATTGAACCCAGTCCGCCATTTCTTCCACGGTGCCGCTGCCGATGTTCCCGCAAATGACAGGCTCACATCCGAGTTGGTCGCAAAGGTCCATGAACTCATGCGTTCCGAAGCTATTGTCTTCCGTGACTCCTCCCCAATTCGAATTTACCATCTTGGGACGATTTTCCCGTGGGCCGATGCCGTCTTTCCAATGATATTCATCCGCGAAGCATCCTCCCGGCCATCGCACCGCGGCGACCTTTATGGTCTTAAGGGCAGCAACAACATCGTTGCGAATGCCGCGCGTGTTGGGAATGGAACTGTTCTCTCCCACCCAGAGGCCTCCATAGACGCCGTGGCCGAGGTGTTCCGCAAACTGACTGTAGATAAATCTACTGATGGTGTCTTTGCCGGCGTCGGCGTGCACCACAACGGCATTCATCGTTGCCTGACCAAGTAAAACGCTTGAGACGCACAGCAGCGCAATTACGATTAAAAGATTCTTTCTCATTATGGTTCTCACTTTCGGTATATTTTGGATTGTGACCGTCACATCTTGAATCGACGGCTCTTGTGACGAATGCATACCCCTCGTTTCCTCATACGATTGGATGGTTGCACCGAGCTCGCTCTACTCAATTGTCAGAGACTTCTTCATTCGGATATCTTTCGACGAGCTCCCAATTTGAATTTCCCATTGTCCCGCTTCTACTTTGAAATCGTTGCTCTTGGTATCGTAAAAGGAAAACTCCGATGCCGGTATTGTGAAGCTGAGTGACTTCTTCTCCCCGGTGGCGAGCGTAATTCTCTGAAACCGTTTCAATTGATTGATGGGCACTTTCATTGATGCGTTCACATTGTGCACATAGACCTGCGCAACCTCATCGCCAGCGGTTTTGCCAACATTTTGTATCGCAAACTGGATTTCGATCTCACCCCCCTTTTTGATGGTATCAGAGCTCAACTTGAGATCACGATATTCAAATTGAGTATATGAGAGCCCATATCCGAACGGGTACAAGATTGGTTGATCAAAATACATGTAGGTACGGGGATGGTTTATCAGGTCATAATCCGACATAGGTGGAAGCTGCTGCGTTGATGCATAGAATGTCTCCGGAAGTCTGCCACCCGGATTAACATCACCGAACAGAACATCGGCAATTGCTTTGCCGCCAAATTCTCCGTCATACCACGCTTCGACGATCGCGTCAGCTTTGCTCTCGGAACCCGCAAGAGCAATCGGACCTCCGTTTACAAGCACAAGAACAATATGGGGGTTAACGGACGCAACTTCAGCGATTAGATTTCTTTGAACTT
>JADGQA010000241.1 GCA_017882185.1 Bacteroidota bacterium | reverse complement strand
ACACTCATGAAATCAAATTAGGACTTCTGTGGTACAAGCTTGACGTCAATCGTTCCAACAACGCTTCTGTCGCATTTGTCGGAAGAGCGCTCGGTTGGAAATTGAGTGCGATGTCCCGTTCGGAAGAAAAGGATGACGACAATAAGGCCAACGTCGACCGGAAAGCGTTCGAGGAAGTGGTGGATGTAAGCTGCAAAAACATAGGTTTGGAAACGACGCGTATGGAAGCCTTTAAACTCAGCGGTGGCGTGACAGAAACATCTGCGATAGGTCTTCGTTTGAGCATCGGCACCCGTGAAGGTGTCGGTCTCGATGACACCTACTGGATTGAAGAAATGGAGGAAACGGAAAGCGGTCAAATCATCAAGTCGAAGCGGGGATTTGTGAAAGTCAGAAATGTCGGCGACAACAAAAAGGACCAATCGGCCACTTCCTACGCGCAGGTTATCACCGGAACGAATTACTCCGCGGGATTGGGCGCGACGGAATTGCCACTCCTAGGGATGAACGCACTTTTCTCTTTTGCAGCGTTTCCTGCGAAGTTGTCTCCCTTCAATGCGGAAACATCCATTCCGCAGTCAATTTCTCTTGATAATGCACAATACAACTTTGGCTTCAAAATCCTCTCCGAGAATAAACCTGCCATCGGCGGAATGTTTGCAGTACAAACGAGTCTCGCTCATACGACGAATATCTCTGAATTATGGTTCACCATTGGCGTGAACGTCGGTGTGACGAGCATCGATGGCAAGTTCTATATTCCACACTTCAACACCACAAAGCAGATCGTTGGAAGAGACAGCGTCGACATCGGAGCATCGTTGACCGGCAACATCAGCGCCGGGTTGGAGAAGAAGTTCTATTTCAGGCGATATGGATTCCTGCTCGGGGCGGATGTGAAGTACTCTCTTTTGAGAATGAGTGCCAAAGGGAAAGACGAAACGAACACCGACGATGTAACCTACAAGATGACGAATGGGGCATTGGGGTTTGATGCCCGCGCGGGACTTGAGATCTACATGACCCCAACGTTTTCGATCGGTATGGCCGCAGAGTATAATCTGTATGGCTCTGCAAGTGCGTACACGGCTCTTGTCAGCGACAAAAACAACAATGACATTACAAAGAAAAGCGACGCTCCCGGACCGGATCTAACTTATGGAGGACTGGGATATTATGTTTGGATAAATTATTCGATTCCGTCGTTCTTTTAGTGTAAACATACGTTCCATCAGTACGGAGAATGGTCATGACGAAACATTTAACGGTCCTTGCATTAATTCTCTTCCTTGGAAGTGGCACTGCATCTGCTCAAGGCAATTTGCCGACATCACGTGAAGCCACGTTCATCGAGGCAAACGGCTCAGCCGAGGTTCTGGTTCGAGCCAAGGGTATAGGCGGTGTCAAAGGGTTCTGGGGATTTGATGAAGAGAAGTCCCTGAAGAAAGCCGAGATGGATGCCCGGAAGGCTGCGGCGTACTTTGTTCTCTACGGCGGTGCAGGACTTGATGGGCTTCTTCGGAGTGATGATGACAAGAGGAAATTCTCCACGATCGAAAATGAATTCTTTGATGATGCAAATATCCAAAAATTCATTTCGTGGGAAGCCTCAACGTTCGAAAGCCGTGTGAAGATGGCTGGAGGGGAAAAGCTGAAAATCGAAAAACAAATGCGCGTCAACAAGAAAGCGATCTCCGACCAACTTGTGGCACGGCACATCATCGCCTCACTTGAGGACATCACGGAACAAATCGGTTTGCCGACGCTGATGGCATTGCCGGACGTAAAACCGGGCCAGAATCCGCTGGATCGCCTCAAGTCAGACAGCGAGCTCCAACAGGGAGCGTCCGTCATTGAATCGTACCTTACGGCAAAAAAATACAATGTCATTGCTCCGGATCAAGCCGAGCAAATATTCCAGCAGCAAAAGGCTCAATTGGCCATTAAAGGGGCCGAAGAGGATCTCTCCTATGCTATTGCACTTTCCGTAGGAAGCGATGTCTATGTCACCTACACGATTACGGTGAATACTCGAAGGGTTGGCTCAACAGACGTTCGGAAAGCCTCCGTGTCTGTGAGGGCGTTCGAGACTACGACCGCGCGGCTTCTTGGGACGGAGACGGGCTACAGCGAGGAGTCGGCCGCACCGGCCACAGCGCTTATCGAAGCTGCGATCTCGAACGCGCTCGACAACGTTATGAGCAGGATCAATTCGTACTGGCAGGACGATATCAAGAACGGAATGCAGTATAAAGTCATTGTCACTATCACCGGTAAATTTGACGAGGACACACGCTTCGACCTTGAGGACGCGGTTCAAAAGACGATGAAAAAGCTCTGCAACAAAACGAAGCAAAATGTTTCCAGTGGTCAAACACTGGACTACATCGTTTGGGTCACGAACCCGGATATGCAAAATCCTACAGGTTTCTTTCGGGAGATGAGGAAAGAGTTCAATGCAAACTTTTCCGCAGGAAAACTGCATCAGGTCAACCTTAATCGCAAACTGATGATGGTGTCGGTCGAATAGCGTAACGAAAGGAAATCAGACCGTGAAAACTACGTTGTGTCGTGCCCTTGTAACGATGATTTGTGCATTTGGGATTCTTCCGAATCTCCTTGCACAAATCCCGGATTGGTATACGACTCACAAGAACATCCGGTATCCATCGGACATGTACATCATGGGTGTCGGCGCAGGATCGGGCACCAATGCCACGGAGGCCGCCAAGAAAGCGGCTCAGACGGATGTCGTGTCTCAAATCCGTGTGCAAATCCAGGCCGAAGTCAAGAACGTTTCGGAGAGTTTTCAGTTCAACAAAGACGAACAGTTGTTCTCCGATTTCCGTTCAAACGTTCGGACTGCAGTAAGCGATGAAATCACCGGAATGGAAGTTGCTGAAACCGTCACCGACAATTCGACCGGGACTGCCTACGCGCTCATTGTACTGGAAAGGGACAAGTACTGCGAGACAATCAAAACCGAATTGGATGCTGGATGGAAACAGGCAAACGATCTGAGAACGGGGGCATTTGAGTTTGCCAAGAAAGGAAAACTCAACGATGCAATGCAGAATCTCCTTGAAACCCGGAAGACTGTTTCCCCCTTGCTACCGAAGCAGGCCCTCTACAACGCCGTCTCCAGCATACCATACAAACTATTGTCGGGTTTTGGTCCGACGACGATCTCGGCCGACATCCGCACAATGCTTTCCGTCGTGCGAATGGAGAAGAAGAGCGGGGACAAACAGAAAGGAAAAATCGGTGAAAGTTTTCCGGAACCTTTTGTTGTTCGGGTAACGATCAACCAGGATGGCAATTCTGTTCCTGTGGTCGGGAGCTCGGTCGTCTTTGAGACGTCGGATAAGGTGAAGATCGCTGATGCCACAACAGATGATCAAGGAATGGCGAGTCTCTCGACTACTATCCGCGCAATGACCGGCAATGGGATTCAGGCAAGACTCTTCTTTGCAGGTCTTGATCGCGAATTCGATCAGAATTTGTTGTCGTCCGCGGTGAATTTCACCTGGAAAGCAGAAGGATCGAATGTATCATTCTCTTTGAAGGTGGTGGCAAAGTCCACTAAAGTCTCTTCCGATCTCAAACGCTTATTCACCTCTGCGATAACACAGATTGGTTACAAGGTTGTGAGTTCATCGAAATATGTCATTGAAGTCAGCGTAGAGTCAGGCCAAATGAGCAAGGTTGAAGGTATGACCGGGACATTATATTCTGTCAGTGCCAATGTGACTGCCGCGCTCATGGACAAGTCAGATGACAACACGCTCGGCTCGGTCAAATTCTCTGGAAAGGGAATGGCCAGAAGCGAAGAAGAGGTCACGGAAAAGGCCGTCGGAAATGTGAAGATCAACGTCACCGACCTCTCGGATTTGCTGCAGAAAGCCGTGGGTAAATAGTATAAAAACTGGCGTTTCGCGAGGATTGCATTCGAAACGTTGCAGTTACTGAAAGTAATCACGAAAAATCCCCGTTCGAATTGATCGAATGGGGATTTTCATTTTGACGTTACATATGGAGGGAAGCCTGCCTTCTCCCATTGTTCGAATCGGTTGAGAGGCAGGCTTCTATCCGGCTATTTCAACAATAGCATTTTCTTGACGGCTGTGATACCGCTCCCTGTCGAGAGACGGTACAGATATATGCCTGACGCGAGTCTGCGTGCGTCGAATGTCACCTTGTATGTTCCGGCACTCTGTTGTCCATCCATCAGGGTCGCGACTTCCTGACCCACGAGGTTATACACCTTCAGTGTCACACGACTTGCCTTCGTAATCGAAAAACCAATCTCGGTCGAAGGGTTGAAGGGATTTGGATAATTCTGTCCCAAACTGAACGAAGCGGGAATAGATTGCGAGGTCTGCTGAACGCTTGTGGGGGTTCCAAGATTTGCGCCCAGTGTACCGCGAACGTCTCCCGCAGGAAACGTCGACGAGTGTATGTTCACATAGACGTTGCCTTTGAGCATTGCTGCAATAAACGAATCTGGAACAGCCCAACTACCGACCCCAGTACTGTCTGTTGCTGTAATGGGTTTTATGACACCCCCTCCAGGAGCCAAATGAAAATGCGATCCTGAGTACGTGCCTGCCAACCCGGCGAAGGTGACCCGGAAGAATGCGCTGTCGTTATCCGTTCCGAAATGGAGCCATGCAGTCCCTGTGCCCGTCGAAGTCGTCCCTGCATTTGCGCCATTGAGCATTGCGGTGAACGATCCGTCATAGAACTTGAAAACCCCACTTATTTCTCCCGCTGCATGATTACCGGTATGGAGATTCATGTATACCCTGCCGCGTAGAAGATCCTGGAGATTGACGTCGGTGAAGCCGGTCCAGTTTCCACTCGTACTGTTTCCCGTAAACGTCACAGGCTTGATGACACTCCCACTGACAGAGGTATGAAAATGAGAACCCGTCAATGCCCCCGAGAGTTGCGCGTATGTAGCGCCATAGGAAATTGTCTGCATATCGCTGCTTAAGACTGCGTAGGCGGTACCTTTGCCGATTTCGTTCGTTCCACTGTTAGCGCTATCGAGGGCAGCCACGAATGGCATGGAGCCCACGGGAGTAACGGTTGCGCGGATTTCTCCGGCTGGAGACGTCGAACTGTGAACGTTGACATAGATTCGCCCGTGCAACAGGAGCGTAAGAACGCTGTCCGCGAACCCCGACCAAGTCCCGTTAATCGTTGAATCTGCAAACGGAATGGCCTGGAGAACGACGCCGCTGGGAGAATAATGAAAATGCGCACCCGAGTATGTTCCGTTCAAACCCGCAAACGTGATGCTATATTGCAATGCGTTTATCGCACCGCCACCTGTTGTATCGACGAATTGGAAATTCCCTGTGCCCGTTGCTGTTGATGAAGTGCCCGCTTGGGAGCCATTGAGGTTCGCTGTGAAGAAAAACTGGGCAGCATTAACAAAACCCCTGATTTCCCC
>JADGQA010000240.1 GCA_017882185.1 Bacteroidota bacterium | reverse complement strand
GAAGTTGTCTCGCGTGCTACAAAATTAGAAGACGAATATTTTGAGTACCCTGTTACTTTGCGTCTTAGAGAAGTTGGCCAGGACGGCCTGTTCGCGACTCAAGCGGAGGCATTCGGGTCGGGGAGCTTGAGCGAGCAACACACGGACAGGCTCGAATTCCTTCTCCGCGGGCCAGAAACGCAAACGAAATCGGTTCTTGGTCAGCGCGATGAATACCATATCACATATCACACACATAGCTTTGAAGTCTACGCGGGCGATTTGAATTACTCACTTTCCACGTTGACGGAATTCGGTCGTTACGCAACAGGCGCAGGTGGACAAGCAACTGTGGGAAAACTGACGGCGGGAGGCTTCTACAACGGAAATCGCTGGTCGACTCAATCTCAAAAGGAGGACGCTGGCTTCCTCAGCTATGATGTCGCAAAAAGTGCCTCCATCGGATTGAACTATCTTCAAAAACGTGATCAATTCAACAGCGACATAGCTTCCGTGCGTGGGGTATTCGCGCCATTCACCGGGAGCAGTCTCGATCTCGAATATGGGACGGGCACAAAAGACGGAAAACGTGATGACGCCTATTCTGCCCGGCTGAACGGAAACCAACCCTGGATCGGATACGACGTGCGCTATGTCCATGCTGGTCCCAATTTTGGCGGCTACTATCAAGATATCAGTTTCTTTTCAGCCAGCGTAAACCTCCAGGCATCGCGGAATGTGCGCATAGAATCGTACGCCAGGCAGGAAAGCAGAAACCTCGCGCGTGATACGAACCAGGTCTATGCGCCAAACGACCAATCGTACCAGGTTGGTGCGGCATACTCAGATTTTGCAGCCGTTTACCTCTTGCGGAATATCCACCAAGATGACTTCGACAACCCCAAATACCGACGACAGGAAGATGCGATTCAAGGGCGCCTTGGATACAGTTTTCGCGATGCGAGTATCTACGTTAATGGTGACTACGCATCAACTCGCGATGAAATCCTTAATCAGAGTTTTCCGTACAAAAGAGTGGCTTTGAACGCCAGTTACAGACCGATTGGAAATCAAAACTACAGTGCATCCATCGAATACACGAACGGACAGGATGCGTACACAAGTGAGGGCCAGGAACGCATCTCTGCCAGCTTAAATGCCTGGCTCCTGTTCGGTCAATCCACTCAAGTGCGACTGGATTTTTACACGAGTCGATTGAACGTCTCTCCCGCCCAGACATACAATCTGATCGAAGCGTCGGTCGAACATATTTTTCCGTTCGGTCACAAGATCGCGTTTCGTGCACGGGAAAGCATCATCAATCCGTCGAGCTCGGCCAATCAGACCGCTTATGCTCTCGATTATTCAATACCAATTGGTATTCCCGTAAAACGAATCACTGCCGTCGGTCAACTGCGAGGCACCGTTAGAGACGAGACTGGAAAAGGTATGGATAATGTTCTCATTGGCGCAGGAGATGACGCAGCTCTTACCAAGAGCAACGGCGAATTCTTCTTTGCTTCGTTGAAACCCGGCTCCGTTTATGTGACCATAGACAGAGCGAGTATCGGGCTAGACCGAATAACAACGCAACCCATGCCGATGGAAGTCAAGATTCTTGGCGGTGAGGAAACGGAACTCGATCTTGGGGTAACCAGAAGTGTGCTCATTTCTGGAACGGTAATTCTTTACGGGAGCAAAGAACAGGCACTTGGAGACACGACGACATCCTCCATTGATCTCGGGGGGAAATCGGGAGTGTTCCTTGAACTCACCAATGGTACAGATTACAACCGGAGGGTAACCGACAATCATGGGAGATTCTCATTTTCGGATATTCGACCCGGCACGTGGACGCTAAAGATCATCGGTGGAGACATTCCAGAATACCATGTCATAGTTCCGGAATCGACGGACATCGATGCGAAACCTGGAGACAAGAAAGACATTACGATTGAGATCAGGCCAAAGAAAAGAACCATTAAGATTCTTCAAGAAGGTACGATAATCCAGGAAACCCCTGCAAAGCCTGAAAAGAAAGTGGAACTACCGCCTGCTACGAAACAGACTGTATTACCATGCATTGTGTGGTATGACATTCACAGAAAAGGGTACGTGCTTCAAATATCTTCGTGGGTCACCAAATCGAAAGCGCTCCGGGTTGCGAAGATTGCTGAAAGGATTTCAGGGATGAAATCATTCACGATCACTGTAAGGATACCATCCTTGGGCAAACGTACCCGAGTCTTCCTCGGAGTATTCAAGACTCAAAAAGCTGCAGAAGAAATGTGTCTGAAGCTCCAGGACAACGAGTGAGCATTTGTTCCTTCCAACCACTGTTGTAACTCCTTCCTCGTTTTATTGACATTTCTAATACTTCTCGATGTCCAGACATTGTAGAAAATACAGTCCGAATCTCTCATGATATCCGGATGATTCCTCCCTGCCGAGAACTAACCGCCTATTGCGTAAGACCTTATGCTGAGATCAACAACAATCGAGAATTCCGATTCAGTTGGCATTCGAATTGAGAAAACGATGCTATGAGAATGAATAATGAATTTTTTACACACAAACGGAGGTTACCTCTTGACATTGAACGGTCGTTTTGGTTACATTCGTACAAGCCTCCCAATCGTGAGAATCATCAACTCCATAATACTTGTCGTCGCAACTTCAGCAATTCTTATTGCACAGTCCGATGGAAGTAGTGCGACGCAGTCTGTAACAATCGAGGTGAAACCGATCACGAAAATTTCTGTCACAGGCAATCCGAACCCTCTCATCATTAGCGATGCGGTTCCAGGGTCCAACCTCACTTCCGTCAGTGACGCAAACACCAACTACAGTCTCACAACGAATCTCGACAATATGAAGATTGTTGCTTCTATCAGCGGCAGGATGCCGGCTGGAACAAAGTTGATGATCAAGTTGTCGAGCAGCAAGGCCTCGAGTACCGGATTGATTGACCTATCGGGCGCAGTGACACCAGTCGATGTCGTGACCGGAATCAGCAAATGTAGTGAAGTCAATCAGTCGATTAACTATACCTTTGCGGCGAATGCGGATGTGAGCGAGATCTCCACGCAAAGCCGTGTCGTTACGCTTACCTTAACCAACTGAGGATGAATCGGTGAACAAGATCAAGTCGATAGGAGCGATGGTTGTTGTGTCGGTGGTGATCAGCGGCAATCTTGCCGCCCAACAAACGAGCTCAGCAGTTCAGGTTGTCACCTTTGGAGTTGCACGCTCGCCTCAAATGCTTGTCAATCGCATCGCTTCCATCCAAAACGCAACAACAATCGCTTCAGCTTTGATCTCAGAGACTTTCCAGCCACGGCTTTCAAGAATTCCTGTAAAAATCACTTTCTCCTCAAAGACCTCAGATAAAAGCAAAGCTATTGAAGGACAATCACGGGATTCCGAAAAGGCCGTGTCTAGCGCATCATCGTCTTCTGTGACACGGACATCGAGAAATCACGAAAGCATTCAGAAAGATCTGCAGACATTCATGCTGGAAAACGAATCTGTCCCCTTTGGTAATACGTTGTTGGCCCTCACGATTACGGAATAACCCTCCTCGCTTGTCCACTTAAGAAAATTGACAACATCCTTCACGGAGGAATTGATTTCGTCGGACCGTTCACCGGCGAAATAGTGCAGCCTCATTCGAAGGCCCTTTCAATAAGGGAATCGCGCATCCATCCTGCTCTTTTCGAGATCTATGACATATTTTGCTAGGCGGGCGACGACCAATTGAACGTACGCTTCGCCTTTTGCTTTTGTTGCTTTCCGCGGATCCCCGACAGTCGAATCCTTTGTGAACAGATGCCATGGTCGAGCGATTGCAACCCATCCCTTATTGATTGCCTCGAATTTCGAACTGCGCACGCTGCCAACTCCCGCGTTTTCGAGATGAACAAGATGGCCAATCAAAGCGAGATCCACACTTGTTTCCAACTCATCGGCATGTTCGCCGACGTTTTCAAAAGTCTTTTTTAATACATCATTCCCGACCTTCCACCAATCCGCAAGGCTTACGAAGACTTTTGTCTTACCGTACAGAGTTCTCAAGAGCGGTTTGAAATCGTTCCCTCCGTGTCCATTGATGATGAGAAGTTTCATGACGCGGTGATGTTCAAGCGACTGGATGATATCAGTCACGAGGGAATCGAGTACGCTTTGTTGAACATTGATCGTGAGGGGGAATCCCATCGTGTTCCCCTGGACACCGTATGGAACGGTCGGCAACAGGAGAATCCGGGAGCCTTTTTTCCATGCCTCTGAGCAAACGCGCTCGGCGATCACCGTGCTGTGGAAAGCGTCGGAGCCATATGGCACGTGATAGCCGTGTGCTTCAGTGGAACCGACGGGCAGGATTGCGACCTTGTACTTCTTCTGTGTCTCCTTGAGTGTGAGTTCCTGTAAGCGCCAGGGGTTCATAGATGGTCTCCCGATTTTTCTTTTCATTGGTTTGAATGTCGCAGCAGCGATAAACAAAATTAAGTTCGCGAATATACAGCGTAAAGACAAAATTGAAATTTTGCACCCTTTTCGCTATCTTCAGTCAGAATCACATGCGACCCCCGGAGGTGCAAGCGTCCAACAACCCCCAGGACGCTTTTTTTGTGTCGTCGTAATGCCTTGAAACAATGAAAAAGCAAGTTCGAGTCAGATTCGCCCCCAGTCCAACAGGATATCTACACGTCGGTGGTTTACGCACAGCTCTCTACAATTACCTCTTCGCAAAACACCACGATGGCAAATTTATTCTCCGGATAGAAGATACGGATCAGTCTCGAAAAGTCGAAGGGGCAGTCGAAAACCTCATCGCCACGCTCAGTTGGTCAGGCGTTCATTATGACGAAGGCCCCGGCAAGGATGGCGGCTACGGTCCATACATACAGTCGGAACGACTGGACACGTATCGGAAGCACGCTGAACAGCTTATCCAATCGGACAAGGCGTACTATTGCTTCTGCACTCCCGAGCGCCTCGAAGAGGTCCGCAAACTGCAGATGGCGAAAAAACTCGATCCAAGATATGACCGTCATTGTCGCAATATCCCAAAGGGAGAGGCTGCCAAGAGGAAGGAATCGGGTGAACGGTTTGTTGTTCGGATGAAGGTGCCGCTCGAAGGAGAGATGACATTTGAGGACACAATCCGTGGGAACGTGACGATCGCACATCAGATGCTCGATGATCAGGTTGTCATCAAGTCCGATGGATATCCGACATACCATCTCGCCGTGGTCGTGGATGATCACTTGATGGAGATCAGCCACGTCATTCGTGGAGAAGAGTGGCTGCCCAGCACACCAAAACACATTCTCCTTTATCATTATTTTGGATGGGACTTGCCGATTTTTGCGCATCTGCCGTTGTTGCTGAATCCGGACAAGTCGAAACTGAGCAAGCGTCAAGGGGATGTCGCCGTTGAAGATTACAGGGCAAAAGGATACCTGCATGAAGCGATTATCAATTTTGTTGTCCTTCTTGGTTGGAATCCGGGTGACGAGCGCGAAATCTTCTCG
>JADGQA010000239.1 GCA_017882185.1 Bacteroidota bacterium | reverse complement strand
ACCAAATGTTCTGGCAATCAACGATTCAGTAAATTCATTTTCCATTTTTGGGAAATCGACGAACGTGTCTTTTGTTTGGCGTCACTTTTCGTCATATTAAAAAACACACTTTCGTCACGCGCACATCCATGATTCGTATTGTTCTCATCCTCTCAGTTGCTGCTTGTTCATTCCTTCTTCCATCGTGCAGTTCGAAGAACAACAATGACAGAGCGCGATCTTCATCCCGCGGCACTGTTATGTCCGTCAGTGGTATCATCATCGTTCCACGACCCCTCGACAACGTCGTGCTTTCATCAGGGACTGTGCTTGCTTCAGAAGCCGTGGACCTGGCCGCCGAGGCATCCGGACGCATTGACCTGATCTCCTTTAAAGAAGGGGCTCACGTTGCACACAATGAACTGCTCGTGAAGATCAACGATGACGACCTGCAGGCTCAACTTAAAAAAACCGAGCTCCAGATTCAGCTTGCTTCCGATTCGGAGCAGAGGCAAAAACAGCTTCTGGAAAGCAAAAACACAAGCAAGGAACAGTACGATATCGCCCTCAATCAACTTGCCACACTCAAAGCTGATCGTGAAAACCTGCTTGCCGCCATCCGCAAGCGAGAAATTCGTGCCCCTTTTGACGGTATCATCGGACTACGTTATGTGAGCGAAGGAAGTTATACGACGCCGACTACGAGGATTGCCTCCATCCAAAAGGTCAACCCTCTGAAAGTAGATTTTGCGATACCAGAAAAATATGCCGGACAGGTGCACGTGGGGGATCCTGTCGAATTCATCAGCGACGAGACCAGACAGCAATTCAGCGGCAGGCTTTTTGCCATCGAGCCAAGAATCGAAGCGACAACTCGGACTCTGCAGCTGCGTGCGATATGCTCCAACAAATCCGAATCCGTTTTTCCCGGCGCTTACGTTCAGATAAGGCTTCGTTTGAAACAGACTGATAACGCACTCGTAGTGCCGTCCCAGGCATTGATCCCCATTCTCAAAGGACAGACAATCCTTGTAAAACGCAACGGCGTGGTGGTGTCCGTCAATGTGAAAACCGGAATCCGTACCCCTTCCGAAGTACAGATCACCGATGGGCTTGTCCCCGGCGATACCGTGATCACGAGCGGAATCCTTCAGCTTCGTCCCGGGATGCCGGTCGATGTGACAATAAAACAGATCACGCCGGATGAATCGTTCTACACAGAGGATGAGAAGAAGTGAAGTGACAAAGTGAAGAAGAAATCGTCAACGGATCGTTCTCTGTGGTTCTTCGCAAATCCTCCGCGCAATTCTGCATTTCGTTTTGTCCACTCTCGATTGAATAACGTCCGAATGTCCCTTGTATGAGTCTCGCATCCGTCAGTATCAGGCGCCCTGTCCTGGCCATTGTGATGTCGCTCGTCATTCTCCTCTTCGGCATCATCAGTTTCACGTTCCTCGGGGTGCGCGAGTATCCGGCAATTGATCCGCCGATTATCAGCGTACGCACGAGTTACTCCGGTGCAAACGCCGAGGTCATGGAATCGAAGGTCACCGAGCCTCTGGAGAAGGCCATCAACGGCATCGCGGGCGTTCGGAATATCTCATCCAGCAGCAGCCAGGGTAGGAGTTCCATTACCGTCGAATTCAACCTTGATGCCAACCTGGAGGCAGCGGCAAACGATGTCCGGGACAAAGTATCTTCCGCTGCCCGGTCGCTTCCCCAGGATATCGACGCCCCACCGGCCGTTACGAAAGCGGACGCAAACTCCGACGCAATTATCTCGCTCACGCTCGAAAGCGATACGAAGAACCAGCTTGAGGTGAGCGATTACGCCGAAAACGTCATTGCACAAAATCTGCAGACCATCCCTGGCGTCAGCTCCGTAGACATTCAGGGCCAAAAACGATATTCAATGCGGATGTGGATGGATCCCGCAAAGTTGGCAGCCTACAGCCTGACTCCACTTGACGTCAAGGATGCTCTCGATCGTGAGAACGTTGACCTTCCTTCTGGCAAACTTTCTGGTGATCAGACCGAATTGATTGTGAACACCAAAGGCCGCCTCAGCACGCCGGACGATTTCAACAATCTCATCGTGAAATCCGAACGGAACAACATTGTCCGGTTCAGTGATATCGGGTCCGCCAACCTTGGTCCGGAGAATGAAGAATTCATCCTGCGGCAGTCCGGCGTTCCAATGGTTGGCGTGGGACTCATTCCGCAGCCGGGCAGTAACTACGTGGAGATTGCGGACGAGTTCGACAGGCGATTCGAGCGGATAAAGAAAGAGCTTCCGTCGGACTACAGGATCAACGTTGCGATTGACAATACGCGATTCATCAGGCAATCGGTGAACGAGGTCCAGGAGACAATCCTGATCGCAATCCTGCTCGTCATTTTCATTATCTACATCTTCTTCCGCGACTGGATCATTGCATTTCGTCCCCTTATCGATATTCCGGTATCGCTTATCGGCGCTTTCTTTATCATGTACGTCATGGGCTTTTCCGTCAATATCCTTACGCTCCTTGCCGTCGTTCTTGCCACAGGACTCGTCGTAGACGACGGGATTGTGGTCACAGAGAATATTTTTAAGAAGGTGGAACAAGGAATGAGTCCGATGGATGCCGCATTCGCCGGATCGAAGGAAATCTTCTTTGCCGTCATCTCGACTTCGATTACGCTTGCCGCCGTGTTCCTGCCGATTATCTTCCTTCAAGGTTTTGTCGGGCGATTGTTCCGGGAATTTGGTGTCATTATCGCGGGTGCGGTGCTGATCTCTGCATTTGTATCCCTCTCACTTACACCGATGCTTAATGCACGAATGATCAGAAAGAATCGAAAGCATACCCGCTTCTATGAAGTAACGGAGCGCTATTTTGTGAAGTTGAATTCACTCTACGAAGGTCTGCTGACCCGGTTCATGAAACGGCGCTGGATTGCGACAGCGATCATCGCCGCCTCCCTGCTCCTCATCGCGGTCATCGGCAGCACGCTGCAATCCGAGCTTGCACCGCTGGACGACAGGAGCTATCTGCGGATGTCCGTGACGGCTCCTGAGGGGGCTTCGTTCGAATATACCGATGCTGTGATGGACCGCCTGGTGATGCTCATTGGTGATTCGGTATCAGAGAAGCGTGTCTGCCTTGGCGTGACAGCGGGGTTTGGCGGGGTGAATACCGGCAGTGTACGCGTGATGCTATCCGACCCATCCGAACGGCGTCGCTCACAGCAAGAGATTGCCGATTATCTCACGGCAAGAACACGCGGTATTAGCGAAGCGCGCGTGTTCGTGAACCAGGAACAGACGATTTCGGCGAGCGGCGGCGGTGCCCGCAGCGGATTCCCGGTGCAATACGTGCTGCAGAATCAGGACTTTGAAAAAATCCGTGAGGCTCTCCCCCGTTTCATGGACGAGGTCAACAGGAGCCCGGTGTTCCAGAATTCCGACGTGAACCTGAAATTCAACAAGCCGCAGCTTGACATCTCGATTGACCGGGATCGAGCCAGGACTCTCGGCGTCTCCGTGATGGACATTGCCCAGACGCTTCAGCTCGCCTTCAGCGGCCAGCGGTTTTCATATTTCGAAATGAACGGCTTTCTGTACCAGGTAATCGGTCAAGTCGATCGGGCCAACCGTGATGAGCCTCTCGACCTCCGCTCGCTTTATGTGAGGAACAACCGGAGTGACCTCGTTCAGATGGACAACCTCGTGAGAATCAAGGAAGAAAGCGCTCCGCCGCAACTCTACCACTTCAATCGCTTCAAGGCCGCGACCGTTGCTGCGGGACTCGCGCCGGGGAAAACCATCGGCGACGGGATAGCGGAGATGGACAGAATTGCGAAAACAATCCTGGACGATTCCTTCTCAACGGCCCTGAGTGGAGCCTCGCGCGATTATTCCGAAAGTTCTTCCAACATCATCTTCGCGTTTGTCCTAGCGCTGATCCTGATCTATCTTGTGCTCGCAGCCCAGTTCGAAAGTTTTGTCGACCCATTTACAATCATGCTCACCGTCCCGCTCGCGCTCGCGGGTGCCGTACTCTCGCTTTGGATCTTTGGACAGACGCTGAACATCTTCAGTGAGATCGGCATCATTATGCTCATCGGCTTGGTAACAAAGAACGGCATCCTGATCGTCGAATTCGCAAATCAGAGGAAGGAAAAGGGGGCGAAGTTGTTGGAGGCGGCACAGTATGCGGCAGCGGCGCGGTTCCGGCCAATCTTGATGACGAGCCTTGCTACAATGCTCGGCGCGCTCCCCATAGCTCTGGCTCTCGGCGGGAGCGCAAAGAGCCGCGTGTCGATGGGTATCGTCGTCATCGGCGGGTTGTTTTTCTCGCTTGTACTTACCCTCTTTGTGATCCCAGCGATGTACACGTTCTTTTCCAAGGAGAGGAAAACGGAGACTACGTAAACGTCGTCGAACGATTGCTGATTACTTTCTGCAGAAACCTTCAGGGGGATTCTCAGCAACACCGACATCTTCTACACAATCAAGATCTCGTCATTTTGACGACAATAGCGCCGATTGCTTGGATGGGTGCAGATTGCCAGGACAGTGAGTCGCGCTATCGTCCTGTTCACAACGACTGCTTTGTCATGATGAGCTTATCTGTATCGTAACCATTGTGTCGAATGCGTTCGAGGATTCCGCTGAGTGTCGCTTCTTCGAGCTTCTTGGTACGAGATAGTATCCATAGATACTTGCGCTTCGGTTCGCCGACAACAGCATAACTATAGTCGGGGGCCAGGTCGATGATCCAGTAGTCTCCCCAGACAAAAGATAGAAAGGAGAGGAACGCTGGAGCAAACCGCACTTTCAGTTTGGTATTCAGTTCTTCCTCGCTTGCCCGGCGTGCGCAACCTTTTGCTTCAATAACCTCACCGTTTTCCTTCCGACACCGATTCACGACTTCGATCCCATCATCATCAAGGGAATAAGTAGCGGTGACATCTCCGGTACAATCGTTCTGAAAGCTGTTAGGCAAACGTGCGATCTCATACCACGTCCCCTTGTATCTCTGCAGATCAACAGATGGAATTACTTTAAGTTCTTGCATCGGCTTCTCCTGTGCAAATGCACTTTGAGTAACGATGACAGTTGACACAATGATCAGAGGGATATTCAGGACCTCAGCTCCTGTTCATTCGAGTTTGCCATACTGATTTTGAACCTGACTTCTCCTACCGACGACTGAAGAAACCGGCAGGTATCAGTTGTCGTTCGATCCCGGGCCCCTCATATTCCAACGAGACTCCACGCCACTCGTCCAATTCGAGATCAAGAATTGATATCGGATACTTGCCTCGTTCCAATTTCATCTTCCCGCTCCGCCACCATTGAGGATCCGGCGGACCGTCGTTTATGAGCACCACATTGTCCACCGAAAGCACACTGCCGCTATCGGCACGCAAATAGAACGTATAGAGACCCACCTTTTCAATCGTCAAGAATCCTTCGAACCGAACTGCAAATGGTCCGGAAGCCGCCGGATCTTCCGGGAGCGACACTGCGTAGGCAATCCCCGATTTCCCTTTGATCCATTG
>JADGQA010000005.1 GCA_017882185.1 Bacteroidota bacterium | reverse complement strand
AACCGCGATTCTTGCCAGTCGTATCGAAACAACACGAACGATTGTCGAGGCGATCGGGAGGACATCAAAGAAGCCCTCGGTGCTTTTGAATGCTTCGGCGGTGGGATACTATGGGAACGTGGAGAACGAGGAAGTAACAGAGACTCATCCGCCGGGAAACGACTTCCTGGCCGATGTGTGCGTTCGCTGGGAAGAGGAGGCAATGAAAGCTGAGAGGTTGGGCGTCAGAGTCGTACTTCCTCGGACAGGGATCGTGCTCGCGAAAGATGGCGGAGCGCTGCAAAGGATGCTGGTTCCATTCAGATTGTTTGCAGGTGGGCCGCTGGGGTCGGGAAAACAATGGTTCCCCTGGATTCACATTGATGACGAAATCGACGCAATGATCCATGCCCTTGAACACCCGTCGGTTGTTGGTCCTGTTAATCTCGTTGCGCCAGAGAGTGTAACGATGAAACAATTCTGTTCAGCACTCGGCAAGGCTATGCACAGACCTTCCTGGGCGCCGGTTCCTTCGTTCGTGTTGAAGGTCGTTCTTGGAGAAATGGCGGAGGCGCTGGTGTTGGGTGGACAAAAAGTTGCGTCGCGGAAGTTGGTCGACAGCGGATATCGTTTCAGGTTCTCGAAGATTGATGAAGCATTGGTTGAGATCTTTCCTGATGCAAGGCACAAGAGGCATTCCTAAGAATGATTCGACCCACCCACCTCCCTCTTCCTGCATCTCTTGGATAGCTCTTACTGGATTGGAAAACGGAGGCGAATCGCAGCAGAGCCGCCGAGGTTGTCGCTCACATCGAAACTATAAAGACTTGCGCTCACATACGCGTCGACGATATTCAGAATATAGGTGATGGCTATATAGAAGGCGAACTTGTCTCTGTCGTCGCGGTAAAAATCGCGATTCTTCTGGTACTGATCGTTACCCTTATGCAGACTATCGACTTTCACTGATGCAGTGAAAAGATCACGATAGTATATGTACCGATTGTTCTGGTCGCTCCATGCCTTGACAAAATAGTAGCCCAATCCCCAGATGATCGGTATGGTGATGTACCGGTGCACGTATATTTGTCCGCCCCCCGGAATTATCGCAGACATGAGCATTGCCAAACTGGGAGATTTCTTCGCCGATTGCGTATCAACTCTTGTTGATCCGGCGTCAATTCGAAGACTATCCTTAGCGACGTCTTGTGTGTCGGGCAGGGCAAAAAGGAAGGGATTGCTGTTCGTCATCGCTCCCGGCTGATGCTGCAGCCGTAACATCGAGGAAGGACTCTTCTCTTCGGCACGGGTATCTCTAAAGATTGACCGCCCAATATTGATCTGGCCCATTCCAAGAGAGAAACAAAAAAGGAGAGTTACACTCAGTGTAACCCTCCTGGTTAGAACTTTAAAGAACACATCCCGCATAAAGAGCCCGAGAGCGCCGTTACTTTTCGACAAGAGCGACTGCTTCAATCTCGACCTTTGCATCCTTCGGAAGTCTTGCGACTTCAACAGTACTCCTGGCCGGAGCTGTCGCCGAGAAAAATTCAGAATAGACTTCATTCATCGCTCCGAATTCGTTCATATCTTTCAAGAAGACCGTTGTCTTGAATACCGATTTCAGAGAGGCCCCTCCTGCAAGAAGAACCTGCTCGACATTCTTGATCACCTGGCGTGTTTGCGCCTTGATATCCCCGGACACGAGAGATCCCGTCTTTGGATCTAACGCAATCTGCCCCGCTGTGTAAAGGAATTTTCCATCCACAAGGATTGCCTGGCTATAGGGTCCGATCGGTGCGGGGGCGCTTTCAGTAAGGATTTTCTTTGTTGGCATATGTTTGATTTCCTCGAATTAGGTTCCAACCCATAAATACAGCATCACTCCCGAATGATTCTATCGGAAGTCTCGATCATTCGATGTCCGTCTCAATTCACACTTTTTTCGGTGACTGTAGGCAATAGAGGGATCCATGCAACTGCCTTTAGAAATTCTTTTCCGCCGCTGCAAAGAGTTCGATAAGCCGGTCAAGGTCTTCCAGTGAATAGTATTCGATAACGATTTCTCCGCGGCCGTTTTCCTTGGCATGAACGGCAACTTTTGTCCCCAGGTACTGTCTCAGCTTCTCCTCAACGCTGCTCGTGCTCGAATTCGTTTCCGTTTGTGTCTTATGCGCATGCTTCACCGCCCGCTTCGCAAACGCCTTCACGAGATCTTCCACTTTCCTCACGGAAAGCCCACCGTCAACAATCTTCTCATAGAGGCGAAGCTGCGTTTTCTCATTCGGGAGGTTGATAAGAGCACGGGCGTGACCCATTTGAATCAGGTCTTTTCGCAATCCCTCCTGGATCTTCACCGGCAATTTCAGGAGTCGGATGAAATTGGTGACCGTACTGCGTTCTTTCCCCACGCGTTCTGCAATTTCCTCCGTCGAGAGATGACAATCCTGCATCAGGCGCTGATACCCCATCGCAACTTCGACCGGATTCAAATGCTCGCGCTGGATATTCTCGATCAACGCCATCTCGAGCATCTCTTCGTCGCTGTCCACGGTGATGATGTACGCGGGAATCTGCTTGAGCCTTGCCGCATGTGCAGCCCGCAAGCGACGTTCGCCGGTGATCATTTCGTATCCGGAGTCCGCACGGCGTACGGTTATCGGTTGAATAACTCCTTTTTCAACGATCGAACGTGTGAGTTCTTCCAGCGCATCCTTGTCGAAATCGGTTCGAGGTTGGTACGGATTCGGTCGGACTTTGGCAATGTCGATGTTGGCCAACGTACCCTTTTCTCCTGCCTCCGAGGCCCCGTGATCGCGTCGAACACTCATTTCTTTCGGAGATCCACTCGGGATCAGGGCTCCCAACCCGCGGCCCAACACGGATTTCTTGTTCTGTGTCGCCATAGTCATTCTTCAGCGGTTACGTGATGTGGAAGTGTCGTCTCAGTCATCGTGACTTTGTGATTCTTCAGCACTTCTTTTGCGAGTTGCATGTAGTTGCGTGTTCCCGAACAGACAGCGTCATACAAAAGAATAGGCTTCCCGAAACTCGGCGCCTCGCTCAGTCGGATATTGCGCGTGACGATCGTTTTGAAGACTTTGTCACCGAAATATTTCTTCACTTCATCAAGGATTTGATTGGAAAGACGCAGCCTCGAATCGAACATCGTGAGCAAAACCCCCTCGATGTCAAGGTTCGGGTTGAACGTCTTTTTTACCATGTTAATCGTATTGAAGAGCTGACCGAGCCCCTCGAGTGCAAAGTACTCACACTGGACGGGGATGAGAACCGAATCTGCCGCTGTGAGGGCGTTCAGCGTCAACAATCCGAGTGACGGGGGACAGTCGATGATGATGTAGTCAAATCTATTTCGTGCCAGTTGAAGCGCTTTGGAAAGCAAATGTTCGCGCTCCTGCATGTCAACAAGCTCGATTTCCGCCCCCACGAGGTTGATATGGGAAGGAAGAATCCAAAGGAACGGCATCTGCGTCTCGACGATCGCCTCGTTGATATTGAGATCGCCGACAATCACCTGATAGATCGTTCGGTTTTCCTCCGCCGTCACGCCGACGCCGCTTGTGGCATTCGCCTGCGGGTCGTTATCGCACAACAGTACTTTCTTTTCTGCAACGGCAAGTGAGGCGGCCAGATTGATAGCGGTCGTTGTTTTCCCCACTCCCCCCTTCTGATTCGCTATGACGATTACTTTACTCATGCCTTCTGCTATCCATAAGGATTTTGGTACACGAACATTGCCGCGGACGACAAGAAAGCAATAATTCCAACGGCAATCGTGCGTCTCGCCAGCTTAAGATATCCCGCCCGCCAGCCGTCGAATGAATCGTCCCCGCGTTGCAGCGAGAGCTCCATTTGATCAAAGACTTTCTTGGTCTGCCAGGAAAAAAATCCCATCAGGAGAAAGGAGAGTTGCTTGACCGCCAGCATTTTGCGCCACGGCGTGGAGTAATCAAACCATTGGAATTGCGGACTCAACAGCATCAAGAGCCCTCCAGTCACGAGTAATGTCCACAAACTCATCCACACAAATCCGAAGAAACGTTTGTGGATCGCCATAACCGTCGGATTCCGCGCAAGTTTATCGTGTTCAAAAACCGGACCCGCGACAGTATTGAGGAAGATGAGCCCCCCCACCCAGACAACGGATGACATCACGTGCATCACGCGACAAACCCAAAGAACGAAATCCATAGTTTTTTCACCGGCGCAAGCCTTACTGTCCGGGCATCCGCGAGAACTCAAACGGGAATGAACGGCTCTCGGACGAGTGTATAATGGAATCTCAGTTGAAAAATGCTGAAAAATATACTCCTTTTTTCACGCTCAATCAACCGAGTCAGATTCAAGACGCCATCCCGGATGCGCTGTCGGGAAGGGAATCAAAACACCACTCTCTACGTGAACCTGTCGTCTTGTTGCAAAGGATATCCCCTGAGAAATTCCTCCACACCCATTCTTTTCTTTCCTTCTTGCTGAATCTCGAGGATCGAGATTGTATCTCCATTCGTCGCGACACGAAGTGATTTCTTGCCGACCTCCACAATCGTCCCTGGAGTTTTTGATTCACGTGTTATTGATGGAGAAAGCTGAGTGCGATAAATCTTGAGAGCTTTTCCGACGTGGCTTGTCCAGGCGCACGGATAGGGAGAGAGTCCACGCACAAAATTGTGAACCTTCGGACTCAGATTGTTCCAATTGATTCTGCAGCTTTCTTTAAAAAATTTTGGGGCAGGTGTTGCCCGGCCTTCTTCTTGAGCGCGTGGCTTCGCCTTCCCAAGTTCAATCAGGTGCACGGTTTGCAAAACTATTTCGGCACCAACGGCCGCAAGCTTGTCGTGCAATTCTCCGGCAGTCTCATCGGCACCTATCTTGACCCTGGCTTGAAGGATGACAGATCCTGTGTCTACCTTTTCCTGCAGGAAGAACGTGGTGACGCCCGTTTCTGTTTCTCCTTCGATGATGGCCCAATTGATCGGCGCAGCACCTCGATACTTTGGCAGGAGTGATGCGTGCAAATTGAATGTACCAAACCGGGGAATGCTGTAAACTTCTTGCGGAAGGATTCGGAATGCAACAACAACAATAAGATCTGGCTCAAGAGCCCGCACGGCGGAAACAAATTCCGGACCCTTCAAATTCTCCGGTTGCAGGATTGGAAGGCTATGCTCGAGAGCAAACTTCTTGACTGGAGAAAATGCGATTTCTTGCCCGCGCCCCCGCGGTTTATCAGGGACTGTAATAACAGAAATGACAGTGTAATCGTGTTCGAGGAGAATCCGGAGGCTTGAGATTGCGAAGTCGGGAGTTCCCATGAACACTATCCGCATGGCGAATGTTCATTCCTCCTTTGCGGTAATGACGGGATAACTCGTTTCAACGTCACCTGCTTTTATCTTTTTGAGGTCGTCCTTCATGGTTGCTTTCTCCGCAGGATCCAGCAATTCGGTGAAGAGAATTCCGTCCAGATGATCGATTTCGTGGAGCATAACTCGTGCGAGAAGTCCGTCCGCAATAAGTTCTTTCTGTTCAAAATTTGGATCGCGAAATCTGACACGGATTTTCTCTGCCCGTTCGACTTCTCCGCGCACTTCGGGTATGCTCAGGCAGCCTTCTTCCATTTTCCACGATCCTTCACGATCCAGCACTTCAGGGTTGATCATGACGATCTTTCGCGGCAAGTCCGGCGAAGTCAGCTTCAGTTGTTCATTCGACTCTTTGCGTTCATTTTCATCAACGTCGGTGATATCAACGGTCACCACGCGATGGAGGTTGCCAACCTGGTTGGCGGCCAATCCCATGCCATTCGCGGTATGCATCGTATCAACCATGTCATAAATGAGCTTGATGATGTTGTTGTTAAGCTCCTTGACCGGTTTCGCCTTCGCCTTGAGAACTTTTGTCCCGTAGAGATAGATTGGTAGAATTGCCATCCTTATTTGACTTGTGAGTTTTCTCTTTTGTGAATGTAAAGATTGAATATGTTGAATTCAACCCCGCAGCGGAAACGACTTTTTTCCACGTTCGGAGAGAAGCGCTACCCCATCATTCTATGACCCTTTTGGCGTCGACATATCGTTTTTCATAATAGTCGCTCTGAAGAGAAGAAATTGTAACACCGAGTGTCACGCTCGCGTGAGCAAACAGATCGTCGCCGAGGTAAATCCCGACGTGCGAATACTGCTCACCTGTTGTATTGAAGAAAAGCAGATCGCCGAACTTTAGATCCTGGAGCTGAACGTGACGACCAATTTTCGCCTGGTCTGCTGCAGACCTCGGCAAGAATTTTCCCACCGCATTTTTATAGACAAGCATTGTGTAACCAGAGCAATCGAGTCCCTGAGCCGTGGTTCCGCCATACAGATAAGGGACACCCATATACCTCGAGATTTCACGCATCATTTTGCTATGATCGAGCGGTTTGATCGCAGGATTTTTTTCTTTCTTGAAATCCCTGGTCCCGGCAGTAATTTTCTCAATGTCCTTGGTATCAACCTTTTTGTTGTTCTCTTTGGTCTCTTCTTCGGCTTCCTTTGAGGAGAACCGCTGCCCCTTGTGCCCGACCTGCTTCTCTGCGGGTTTCTTTTCCCTGTCAGCAAATCGAGGAGACGACGAACTGCACCCTTCCATGAGAATGAGCCCGAACATCAAGCACACCGCGATGGGAGTTAGATGGGTTTTCATTCTTGAATGACCGGGGCTACGAAAAAGCCCCGAACGAATTCCGGGGCTTCCATGCATTTCTTCTGTCCTCAACGCACCCGAAGGTACTGTCAGCCCAAGTACGCTCTCAGCGCCTTGCTGCGGGAAGCGTGCCTGAGACGACGAATGGCCTTTTCCTTGATCTGCCGGACACGTTCGCGTGTAAGATTAAATTTTTCTCCAATCTCCTCCAGTGTCAGCGAATGCTCCTGGTCAAGGCCAAAATAGAGCCGTATAACTTGCGCCTCGCGCTCACTCAGTGTAGCAAGCGCGCGGCGCACCTCGATCTTGAGCGATTCTTCCATCAGGCCAACATCCGGCGACGGCTGTCGGTGATCCTGGATCACATCCAACAACCGGTTGTCCTCACCCTGAGCAAATGGAGCATCCATGGATAGATGACGACCGGATATTTTAAGCGTGTCCGAGACTTCGAACAGCGACATGTCAAGCTCTTCCGCAAGTTCGCTGGCGCTTGGTTCGCGTTCGAATTCCTGTTCCAGCGTGCTGAACGCCTTGCCGATTTTGTTCAGCGCACCGACCCTGTTAAGCGGCAGACGAACAATACGCGATTGTTCGGCAAGCGCCTGAAGGATCGATTGCCGGATCCACCAGACTGCGTAGGAAATGAATTTAAACCCTCGCGTTTCATCGAATCGTTTCGCTGCTTTGATCAACCCCAGGTTTCCTTCATTGATCAAGTCGCCGAGCGATAGCCCCTGATTCTGATATTGCTTCGCAACACTCACCACGAATCGCAGATTTGCCTTCGTAAGTTTCTCGAGAGCTTTCTGATCTCCCTTTTTGATCCGCCGGGCAAGCTCGATCTCTTCCTGTGGAACCAGTAATTCCACCTTGCCGATTTCCTGAAGGTACTTGTCCAACGACTGGCTTTCCCGGTTCGTATATTGTTTTGTGATTTTTACCATTTCATCTCTTTTGATTGAACAAATTCAAACACAGAAAATTCTGTGTGTAACTTTACCGCGAATCAAGAGGCTGAAGATCGATTCTATCCACGATACCGACAATGCTTGCATCCACGGGTGCCGTTTCAACCGGAAGCGGGATTACTGCTTCGCGGGACGTGATATAGAAGACCGTTTCCCCCTGCCCTGCCCCCACCGTATCAACAGCTATGATGGGCGAGCCGGCGGATTGACGTTGTGCGTTCAACGGTTGAACAAGTTGAAGCTTAAAGCTCTTCAACGATTCGTCTTTCTGCGTTGCCCAAATAGTGCCAATGACTTTGCCGAAAAACATTGAAGGCCTAATCGGTTACGTCGAGTTTGTCGACGATGGCGATGATAACCGCGTCGACCGGTCGATTTTTCGTCGTATTTGTTTGACGTGCAGAACTTCCAGATGTTACAAGAACAACATCGCCGACCCCCGCTTGCACCGTATCGACGGCAACGACGAATGTGTCCTTCAGTTTATAATCCAGGTCAACATGTTTCACAATCTGAAATTTCATCCCAACAAGCTCTTCATCCTTTCGTGTTGCCCAGACCGTACCGACAACTTTTCCTAGGATCATAGTATCCCTTTCTTGTGGGAACCGACAACTTCATCAGTAGTAACCACGCGCAACGAACGTAGCGCCCGATATCGCCGTGGCCTGCCAGTCAAAATCGGCAACCGGCTCTCCAGACAAAGCCCCGCGATCAAGATCTCCATGTCACGCAGATGTCTGGTGCGCGACTGCCCGAGGTACATACCAACATTCTTCGCACTCTTACCATTCAATCCGAGAATTTTCACCGAGTGCATAACATCTTCCACGACTTGTCTTTCTCTGGCTGATTCACACAGCGAGAACAACTCAATGGCATTGAACACGGTCGTATAGCAGAACAATTGTGACATCACCTGTCGCAACACAGAAGGCTTCGGCCGGCCTCCTGCAGAATCTGGATTGGTCAAGTGATCCAGGAAAATATCAGTGTCAACGACGACCTTTTTCAGCCTCTGCCCCGCAATTCATGAGCTCGTCTTTTGAATCGTGCCTTTCGGGAAAAACTCGATTCCGTCGACAAGAATTTAATCACATTTTCCCTTGGCTCAAGTTGAAGAGCAGTGATTTGTTCAATTTCCTCCTCGGTGACGTTTCGCCGCTTCAATTCGCCCGAAAGTTCACTGGTCGTCACTCTGATGTGAACCTTTTCTCCGGGTCTAAGATTTAGACGATTCAAAACACCCGCCGGAATCACCAAATTACCGCCATCAGTTACTTTAACATCAATTTCCGCACTTTCCGTCTTCATTAACGGCCTTTCGTAAAGACAAGTTCCAGGAAACTCTCTCCTGCAAGATTGTCGCCATCCGACAATCCGAAGAAATCTGCCACGGTTTGACCGGCGTCGGCGAATGTTGTTCGGGTCCCAAGATCGACGTTTTTTCTGCCATTCCGGCTCCAGCAAATCAATGGAACATATTCCCTGGAGTGATCTGTGCTAGCATCCGTGGGGTCGTTTCCATGATCGGCCGTGATGATCAGCAAGTCGTCATCCTGCATGCTGTTCTGGATTCGGGGAAGCTCGCGATCGAATGCCTCAAGCTCCCGAGCGAAGCCCTTTGGATCCTGTCGATGACCATATTGAACATCGAAATCAACAAGGTTCGCCATCACAAACCCCGACTTCATGCGTTTGGCGGACCGGACAATTTCTTCGATCCCCTCTGCATTTGATTTCGTGTGAAGTTTTTCATGCAACCCTCGTCCTGCGAACAGATCATCGATTTTTCCTACAGCGACGGTTTCAATTCCGGCCCTTGAGAGCAAATCCAGGAGAGTCGCTTTCGGTGGTACAACGGAAAAATCCCTCCTGTTTGTTGTCCTCGAGTAGCTTCCGCTCTTACCAACGAATGGTCTCGCAATGACTCTTCCTACAGCATACACATCGATGAGAACCTGATCTCTTGCGATTTGACATATTTCATAGAGTCTGCAAAGAGGAATGACCTCTTCGTGCGCGGCAATTTGGAACACCGAGTCGCCAGAAGTGTAGACGATCGGAAACCCTGTTCTGAGGTGCTCATCTCCAAGTTCCTTAATGATCTCCGTTCCCGATGCAGCCTTGTTCCCCAAAATTCCTTTCTCACCCGTGGCAACCAGAAACCCTCGGATAACTGCCTCGGGGAAACCTTTTGGAAAGACTGGAAACGGTCGATCTGTGATAATTCCGGCGATTTCCCAGTGTCCTGTTGTGCTGTCCTTGCCCTTTGAGCGTTCGGTCATTTTGCCATAGCACGCCTCTGCGGCGTCGACCTTTGAAACACCTTGTACGCTCACAATGTTTCCCAATCCCAGACGCTGAAGATTGGGCAACGCAAGTTTACCCACAGCTCGGGAAATATTCCCAAGTGTGTTCGTACCGGCATCCCCATAGGCGCCTGCGTCCGGCAATGCACCTACGCCAACACCGTCGAGCACAACAAATATCACCTTCTTGTGCTTCAATAATCGTATGCTGAGTGGAAATCAGAAGGGGTGCTCAGCCCAGAATCTCTTTTTCGTTGCACTTGCAGATTTGCACGCGCTGCCTGTTGAAACGATAGGATCCGTGCGCTGAACGAATCGAGTTGACGTAGAGGGTAGGAACCTTGACTGATCCACACTTTGGGCATTTCATTCCCTTTTCTTGACCTGCTTTTCTCGCCTTCTCCGCAAAATCCGTCTGCTTTGCCATCGAACTCTCCTAAAGTTGTCTTATGAACGATTCTGATATCAATACACTCGAACAATGTTGCCGCCGGCTTCGACGGCTTTTTTCAATACACGATCTGCCTTTTCAAGAAGATCCATGTCGCTTATCTCATTCACTGCGCCCGAAATCCCCATACTGATCGTCACCGAAAAGCTTCTGCTTTCCACATTGATGATGTTGCTCGCAACATTCTTTCGGAGCTTCTCTGCCCAGAGGGAAGCTTCGTTCGGTGTTGTATTGGCCAACAGCACAGCGAACCGGTTGAAATCGAATCTCCCGACGAGATCGTATGGCCGAATTGAATTCTTGATCATCCTGCCGACATTCTGGAGAACAAAATCGCATCCATCCTTGCCGATGCGATTCATATGCTCGGAAATCGAATCAATCGAAATCATAACGATGGATAGCTCGCTGCTGAAATCGTTCGCCCGCTGAACCTCTTCCTGCACCCGACCCATAAAGTATTTGTGGTTCGCTACTCCTGTCGTCTCATCGAGTGTCACATACGCGTTCGTCACCTCCGTGAGTCCGAGAATTTCCAGGGCCCACGACGAAGCATCGACGATCTTCTGGAGGAGTTTGACATCTGATTCGGAATACGACCGCACGTCTTTACTCTCGACCACAAGTGCACCATAGCATCGGCTCAGTGAATTGAGAGGCAGAATCATCAACGACCCCCTGGACTCACACCGTTCGGTCCGGTAAAAACGGGGAAGGTTCGATTCCCCAACGTGATCGATAATCTTGTGGGTTGCCGACTGAATGACATCTCCAACGAGGCTTCGCTGATGATCCACAATATTCGTCACCCCAACATAGGGGTCGTTCATTCTATTCATCACTGTTTGAATCACCCAGGCCTTGCGGGTTTCGTCGAACAACACAACTGTCACGTAATCCCACCCAACCAGCCGGGATGTTTCTTCGACAAGGCTTCGAACGACTGTGTGAAGGGTGAAATCAATTTTCAACTGATCACGCATTCGCGTGATGGATCGCAAGAGCTCGGAATCGAGCAGCAAGTCATATTTATCTGTATAACTCCGAATGAGTCCGGACACCAACTTTGTCACGTGCCCAAGAGACGTGAGAGTCTCATTCCCATACGCATCCTGTTCCAGACAGTCCATGGCAAGAACAGCAACCGGATTCTGCGGCTCGATCGCAAACTGTGAGTAGAAAATGGGCACACCCACAAATGTCTTTACGGACTCGACGCCTTCGTAGTACCCAAGCATTTCCGGCTGACTCAAAGCGTTGATCTCGGTAACCAGCTGCGGCTTTCCTGTATTCGCTATCTGACTTATGAGATCGAGCCCAATTTCCTTACGGCGGTGCGTGGTAAATCGAGTGCTTTCGCTGACGTAGCTTTCCAGAACCAATTGTTTCTTTTCCCGATTGACCCAAAAAAACGCCACCGTATGCGCAAAATACGTATTCTGCACAAGCGCCAAGACTTTTTTGATGAGATTTGCGAATTCCGATTTGGGTCCCGATTCCTGAGTTCCGGTCTCTTCGTGTAAGTCGAAGAAATCGGAGAGCCGAAACTCATAGCTTCGTGGCTGGTATTCAACTTCCACGCTCGCCGAAACCTCTGGCGCGTGCGGCGAGAGCTTGTCCGGCAAATTCGAAATTCCGCTCATTTCCGTCCTGATCCCCAAGCCTTCATTCGGAGGAGCAGATGCTTTTTCTTCCAAACCCCCTGTTTCCCGATCCAATCCAGTGCCATCTGTCGAATCCTTGCTTGTTCGGCCACGATAGGTCACCACGACATATGCGATCGCAGAGCTAGCAACAACAAACACCGAAATCTTTAAGAGTATCGAACTTAACGCCAAGCCGACAAAAAACAGAATGACGCCCGACAACGCTGCTAATTCCTGTCTTAACGTCAGCGAGCTAATCCAAGAATTAATCGTGTTAAGCCTTCGGGCGTCAGTCATTGAGTTGCTTGAGAGCATTAGGAGCCTTATTCCGCCCCAAACATATGTAAATTTAGCCCATTTTAGGCCTAAAGTCAAGCAATCAGGATCTATATCAAACGATAATCTGAAAGCTTAGGTTCGGATTGGCTCTCGCTAGATTCCCGTTTCGAAATAGCCTTAGCCTCAATTCTTCGTCCGTTTTTTTCTCTGCTTTTTTTTGGATATTATAGGGAGAGTAGCACTTTTCGGCCTGGTTCTTATGAAAGCTGTAATCATGGCAGGGGGGTTCGGTACGCGTCTACGACCTCTCACCTGCAACATTCCGAAGCCGATGGTTCCCGTGGCAAATAAACCCATGATGGAACTCATCATAGAACTGCTTAGAAAGCACGGAATTACGAACATCGTTTCGACTCTTTACTATCAGCCCGAAATTATCTCGAACTATTTTGGGTCTGGAGATGCGTTTGGCGTCAAGATGCAGTACCGAAAGGCAGAGGCGGATTTCGGAACTGCCGGAAGTGTTCGAAACGCCAAGGATTTCCTGGACGAGCGTTTTATCATTATCAGTGGCGATGTACTGACCGACTTTGACCTTTCTGCGGCAATTCGATTCCACGATCAGAAAAAGGCAAAGGCTACACTTCTGCTAACACGCGTTTCGAATCCTCTGCAATTCGGCGTCGTGCTGACTCAAGATGACGGCAAGATTACGCGGTTCCTGGAAAAGCCTTCGTGGGGAGAAGTGTTTAGCGACACAATCAATACCGGTATCTATATTCTCGAACCCGAAATCCTGGATATGGTGCCGCCGCGGGAAGAGTATGATTTTAGCAAGAATCTGTTCCCTGCGATGCTGGAACATGACCTTGGCCTGTACGGATACGTCGCTGAGGGCTACTGGCGCGATATCGGAAATTTGAATGAATATCAGGAAGCTCACCTTGACGTATTGCGAGGACTGGTGAAGGTTTCGATCGACGGAACGAAAAAAGGAAATGCTATAGTAGGGGCGAATGCCAGAATCGAATCGGGTGAAAAGAACTTCACCGGAAACAATGTCATCGGAAAAAACACGCACATTTTTCCCGACGTAACGTTGAGCAACACCGTCATCGGGAATGACTGCGAGATATTCCCGGGATCGATCCTGAGAAACGCAGTAATATGGAATGGAACGCAGGTGGGAGCGCGAACCGAAATTGTTTCAGACGTCATCGGAGAAAAATGCATTATCGGAGAAGATGTAGTCCTCGCAGAAAACATATTTATCGGGGATCAATGCGTCATTGGGAACAAGGGGAAGTTATTTTCCAACATCAAGCTGTGGCCCAACAAGACCGTCGAAGATGGGGCCACGGTTACGCGAAGCCTGGTCTGGGAAGATCGGTGGTTGCGTGAGCTCTTCACTGAAGCCCGTGTTACTGGGATATCCAATATTGATATGAACCCGGAATTTGGGGCAAAATTGGGTGCGGCGTTTGGGGCATTCCTCGGGTCCGGCTCCACCGCTGTGACATCCAGGGATGCAGACAATGTTTCCAGGATGATTAACCGCGCCGTGATGACGGGACTAATGTCAGCAGGAGTTCACTGCAGCGATCTGCGGACAAGCTCAATTCCGATCGTGCGCCACGAGTTGAGGACGGGGACCGAAAAAGGAGGAATTCACGTCCGCAAGTCACCCTACAACAAGAACTATACAGATATCATTTTTTTTGACGCCGACGGTAAAGATCTTCCTTCCTATAAGACTAAATCGGTCGAACGTTTATTCTTTGGAGAAGACTTTGCACGTTCGCCCTATGATGCCGTCGGCATGATTACTTTCCCGGAACGCACGACCGAAAGCTACATTGACCGATTCATTGCAACAATCAATACTCAGGCGATTCGGACGGCAAGTTTGAAGCTGGTGGTCGACTATTCGAACGGAATTGCATCCACGATTTTTCCCCATATTCTCGGCAATCTGAATGTGCAAGCCGTGTCGTTGCACGCTTACCTGGACAGTCGCAAACTTACCCGCACGGAGGCCGAAATTGCTGAATCTATACGGGAGCTTTCCTACGTTGTAACGTCCCTTAAATATGACGTCGGTTGCATGCTGAATCCCGGAGCAGAACGACTTTTCGTCGTTGACGAAAACGGCTTTGCCATTGACAGCGACCGATTGCTTACCTTGGTGACGAAGTTCGTAGCCCTCGCGAATCCTCAGAACAAAAAAATCGCAGTGCCGATCACCGCTTCCGGAGAAGTCGACATGCTCGCGAAGGAGATGCAGTTGGAAGTTGTGAAGACGCGTGACAGTCACCTTGCTCTGATGGAGGCTGCAGCCGACAAGGAAATAAAGTTTGTCGGGGGATCCAAGGGCGGCTTTATCTTCAACGAATTCCTTTTTGCATCAGACGCAATGTACTCCGTGGCAAAAGTGCTTGAGTGCATGGCTCTGACCAAGAAACGTTTCGGCGAAATCGATCGTGAAACACCCCGCCTCCATTCTGTTCGTAAGAATATCCCTTGCTCTTTCAACAGCAAGGGCGGGGTGATGCGTCGCTTGATGAAGGACACCGAATCTATTCCGAGGGATCTCATCGAGGGAGTCAGGCTCTATCCGGACAACTCTGGAAAATGTACGTCAGTACTTCTCAACCCCGACCGAACACGTCCGATGTTTCACATTTTCGCGGAGTCCAAAGACCCGGCGAAGGCTGAACAACTTGCAGAAGAATACGAGAAAAAATTATTAGCGTGGATCAAAGAAGGATAGCCCTTGTCCAACAACATAGAACGATAATGAAGATAACCGATATATTGAATGAGAAAGTAATTGTCACAAAGCTCCCGGGAACAACCAAAGCCGAGATCTTGAACGCAATGATCGAGCTCGCTGCAACCAGCGACCGCGTCATTGATAAGGAGAAAATGCGAATGGCCATTCTCGAACGCGAGAAAATCATGTCGACGGGCGTGGGATCGGGGTTCGCAATTCCGCACGGGAAAACGGACGCCGTCCAGGACATTGTGGCGGCATTCGCTATTACGGACCAGCCTATTGACTATCAGTCGCTTGACGATCAACCCGTTCGCATCATTTTCCTGCTTGTCGGCAAAGACAATTCGGTCGGACCTCACATCAAACTCCTCAGCCGCATTTCGCGCCTCATGAACAAAGAAGAGTTTCGCAAGAAACTCATCAACGCCGAATCTCCTTCCGAGATTCTTCAAATATTCAAACAGGAAGAATCGACGTACTTTGAATCCTAGATTGTTGTTTCGTGTCGCACGGGAATTGGCGACACCAGCACCCCGATATAGTGCTACATCCGGAAAGGCACCGCACCGTGACGCTTAAGTCCATCAGAGGCACAAAAGACATTCTACCCGCCGATTCCGCAATATGGCAAGCGGCGGAAGAAGCCATCAGGCGCGTGATGATGGCTTACAATTATCAGGAGATCCGGACACCGATTTTTGAGCAAACCTCGCTGTTCTCACGAAGCATTGGAGAACTCACGGATATTGTCAGCAAAGAGATGTACACATTCCTGGATCGTAGCGAAGAAAGTCTGACTCTGCGCCCGGAGGGAACGGCTTCTGTCATCAGGGCGTATGTTCAAAATAACCTTGGCGAACAGTCACCTCTGTCGAAATTATACTATGTTGGCCCGATGTTTCGACAAGAACGCCCCCAGGCAGGACGATTGCGTCAATTCCATCAGTTTGGAGTTGAGGCTCTTGGATCATCCTCCCCGCAGCTTGACGTCGAAATCATGTTGATACCGCTGGAGGTGTATCGGAGCCTCGGCATCAAAGAGACCACCTTGTTCATCAACTCTGTTGGTTGCCCGAATTGCCGGCCGATCTACAAGAAGAAACTCGTTGGGGAGCTCCAGAAGATCGTCAATAAGCTTTCTCCGGAAAGCCAGGCGCGGCTTCAACAAAATCCATTGCGCGTTCTCGATTCCAAGGACGAAAGAGATCAACTAGCAACGAACGATGTGCCGCTGATGAAGGATTTTTTGTGCAGCGAGTGTGCCGCTCACTTCGACGGCGTCCAGTCGGCGCTGGGGGCGCTGAAGATACCGTTTCTCATCAACGGAAGGCTGGTCCGAGGTCTCGATTATTACACCAAGACAGCTTTTGAGATTACCAGCACGGCTCTGGGGTCTCAGGATGCTCTCGCAGGTGGCGGGCGCTATGATTTGCTTGTGGAAGAATTGGGAGGGAAACCGACGCCGGGTGTGGGGTTCGCCGCGGGAATGGAGCGGCTCATGATGGTTCTTCAGAAAACGGGATCCGTGCAGACGAAGCAACGGGTTCCCGCGGTATTCATTATTGGTCTGGATGAACAATCACGATCGTGGGCTTTTGTGAAAGCGACGCGGCTCCGTTCTCTTGGCATTCCTGTTGAACTGGATTATCTGGGCCGCAGCCTTAAAGCGCAAATGCGTGAGGCGAATCGCCAGGAGGCCGTACACGTTCTCGTTATCGGAGACTCCGAGTTGAAGTCCGGAACGGCAAGGATGAAGAATATGAAGACAGGTACGGAGCAACTTATTGAGCTCGAGAAAATCGAGGATGCTCTTCGATCTGCATGAGCGAGAAGAAAAAACACGAACCAGAATACACGATTCATGTCCTGCACACGACGGACCCCGATACGGGCGAACCGGTCACTGCATTTGTCGTCCAAACGGTGAGAGAATTTGTGAGTTTCAAGTATGAGATTCCCCTCGAGTCAGGCATCGAAGGGGAAATGATTCAACTGAAAATTCATGGCCTCCGCGTTCCGGAGAATCTTGTTCCGGGAAAAGGAAGGGCACGCGGAACTGTCCTTCACCCCAGACTCAAAGGCAAATATGACCTCTCCATCATAAACGTCGACGGCATTTTGAACAAGTTTCTGCTGACCATTTCTTCCCGTGCTATCGAAGTAAAGAACACTTCGAGGAAACCATTCATCGTATACTCCGAAGAACAAGTTCACCGTTAGGTCAAGACTGAAGGAATCCCCCTACGATGTGTCCACGCCTCTTTCAAATAGGACCGATTTCGATCTATAGCTTCGGATTGATGATGGCACTCGGCTTTCTCACGGCCAACTATTTCCTGGCGCTTGATCTAAAGAGAAGAAAGCTCGATCCGTCGATAGCAAACAACATTATCCTTATTGGTCTTGTGGCGGGAATCGTGGGCTCAAAACTGCTTTTCCTGGTTGAAAGCTGGAGTGATTTTGTCGCCGATCCGCTTCGGGAGGCGCTGTCGCCAAGCGGCTTGACGTGGTACGGCGGGTTCATACTCGCGACGCTTTGCATTTACGGGTATTCCCGGAAAATCAAAATCGGATTCAAGATAATTTCAGATGCTACTTCCCCGGCACTTCTTCTGGGGTATGGAGTCGCACGTCTCGGTTGTCATTTTGCAGGAGACGGTGACTACGGTTTTCCGACGAATCTTCCTTGGGGAACCGACTATTCAAAAGGAACGTATCCCCCTTCCGTTGCATTCAGACCGTTCCCCGAAATTACCAGTCATTATCCCAACGGCATCGTCCCCGATAATACTCCGTGTCATCCCACTCCAGTCTACGAGTTCATCCTCTGCACGATCCTCTTTATGGTTATGTGGAAATACCGGAGATCGATCAAACCCGATGGGGCAATGTTTGCACTGTACCTGCTCATAGCGGGCGCCGAACGATTTTCGATTGAGTTTTTCAGGATCAATCCACGATTTGCGTTCGGATTGAGTGAGGCTCAACTCATCTCTATCCCGCTGATGTTGCTGGGGACCTTGTTGTTAATCTATTACAGGAAGATGCCGCGGGCGCAATGAATACCGTTGAGTTGTACACGACAGAAGACTGCGGGCTCTGCCGCGAGGCAAAGGAGATACTCTTGAAGTTGCAGAAGGAATATCCATTTCATATTGAAGAGCAGGTTCTCAAGGAGGATCATCCGAAGTACCGAGAGTACGTACTTGCCGTGCCTGTGGTCATTCTTAACAAGAGTGGACAATTGTCCGGAAGGATCGAAGAGCAGGCACTCCGAACTGTGATGAAGAAGCAATTCAAGCCATCACGGTCAATCCTCATCTTCAAATTCCTCGAAGCGATGGGATTTGTGACAGTCGGAGCAGGATTGTTTTACGGCGTGACAAGAAATGATGAATGGACTGAACTGTACTTCTTTCTCGCGGGAATTGCCTTGTTTGCGGTTGGGAGAATTCTTGAGAAACGTGAACTCAAGAAAGCGCAGACTACGTAGGCTAACTGTATAGAGTTTTGAACGAAGATGATGAACACCTTTCCCCCATTCCCTCTATGATTTCATTTTCCCATGGCTGACCTGATTTTCGGGAAACAACCGGTTCTCGAAGCTCTCAAATCTGAAACCCCGATTGAAAAAATCTTCCTTCTCCATGGCGGCCATTCTGCCGTTCTGGAAAAAATCCGTTTTCAAGCAAGACGCAGGGGCATTCCGGTCGTCGAAACAAACATAGAACGACTGCAAGAGTTGACAAACGATGAACACACTCAGGGGATTGTGGCGTTGGTCGGTTCAAAGTCATACGTCGAGCTGGAAGATCTTCTCAGTGCTGCCCAGAAGAAAGTCGAGCCGCCATTGTTGCTCATACTGGACGAGATTGAAGATCCACAGAACCTCGGCGCTCTCATTCGCTCAGCGGAATGTGCAGGAGTACACGGAGTTGTCATTCCCAAACACCATTCCGCATCCGTCAACGAGACTGTCGCAAAAGCATCGGCAGGCGCCTCTTCACACATGCCCGTTGCACGTGTCACCAATATCGCTCAGACTCTTGATGACCTCAAATCTTACGGATTATGGATTATTGGTTCCGATTCGGCAGCTGAGAAGCCTTATTACGACGCCGACTACAGTGGACCAACGGCTCTCGTCGTTGGAAATGAAGGAAAGGGTATACGGCGTCTGGTGAAAGAGAAATGCGATTTTCTTGTCAAGATTCCGATGTATGGAAAGCTTGAATCGCTGAATGCTTCGGTTTCGGGTGCTCTCTTGATGTTTGAAGCAGCAAGGACAAGACATAGGGCGGGAGAAAAATCGATGGGAGTAAATGCCGGGAAACCGGGTTGAAGGAGCTTACAGCGGAACAGGCCTTCTAGAAAATCTTCTTCTGGAATCTTGACTTCTGCATTCCAAACTTCAGCTTTTTCGCAATCTCTCTGCTTTTGATTTTTCGAGCGGTTAGCGTTCTCTTCTCAATGTGTTCTCGGGGCGTTACGATCATCTTCTGTCTGTTGTTAACCCCTTTCATGTATTTTTCCTTTCCGTCGTCCGGCCGTCAGATATCTCCTCACGACTCTTCTTCATCTTCCTCTTCCCGCGCCAAGCCGTATTTCTTCATTTTCGTGTAGAGGTGACTTCGTTGAATATCAAGGGCTTCGGCCGTTTTCGAGATATTCCATTTGTGGACTTCCAACTGTCTTTTGATGAACGCCGCTTCCGCCTTGTCTTTGAAATCCTGGAAAGTCTCTGAGCTACTGAGCAATTCATCCAGTTCGCCTTTTGCGGAAGATCCTGGTATGTCGAGGAGCCCCACATCAAGAGAAGGGCCCGAGGAGAGAATCAAGAGCCGTTCGACAGCATTCCGGAGTTCCCTTACATTGCCTGGCCATTCTCTCGCGGAAAGCTGCATAAGGCTCTCGTCTCCTATGGATCTCCTTGCCATTCCATTTCTCGAACAGACATCCTCGATGAACGCACGGACAAGAATCGGGATATCGTCTTTTCGCTCGCGCAACGGTGGAACTCGCAACGGGATAACGTTCAAGCGGTGAAACAGATCTTTCCGAAATGTCCTTTTCTCGATTTCTTCCAGGATATTCTTATTTGTGGCAGCAAGTACCCGAACATCAACCGCAATTAACTTTGTTCCCCCGACGCGTTCGACCTTGCCTTCCTCAAGTGCCCGCAATACTTTTGCCTGGGCTTGCAGACTCATGTCGCCAATTTCATCAAGGAATAATGTCCCACCGTCTGCCTGTTCGAATTTTCCGATCCGCTGAGCCGATGCGCCTGTGAACGATCCCTTTTCGTGTCCAAAGAGTTCCGATTCGATCAGCTCCGCTGGAATTGCTGCACAGTTTACTTCAACGAATGAATTTGATGCACGCTTGCTTCTCCGGTGGATGGCCCTGGCAACCAGCTCCTTTCCGGTCCCATTTTCACCCGTTATAAACACGCGAGCGTCTGTCGGCGCTACCCGTTCAATCATAGCAAGGATTTCTTTGATTTTGGCACTCTCGCCGAGAATCTTGCGTTTCCCTTCCAGAGTCTCCTGGAGTTTCCGGTTCTCTTCTGCAATTGAGGCGTGCTGGATTGCGTTGCGAATTGTGATGAGTAGTTTGTCGCGGTCCAAAGGCTTGGGAAGAAAGTCGAAGGCCCCAAGCTTCGTTGCCTCTACCGCTGTTTCGATCGTGCCGTGACCTGAAATCATAATAACGGGAAGACCCGTATTCTTTTCCCGAATACGGTGCAGCACTTCCATCCCATCCATGCCCGCCATCTTGACATCAAGCAGAACAAGGTCGCATGGTTGACTCGAGAGTTTTGCCAATCCCTGCTCACCATTCTCTGCGAATTCGACCTCGTAACGCTCATATTCAAGGATCATTTTGAGCGAGTCTCGAATGCTTTTTTCATCATCTATGATCAGGAGGCTATTCATGGTTTCTCGTTTCAAAAAAAGCGGAATGAGCTATAATACTACTTCTCAAACTGAAGGCGCAAGTAATCGGATGGAAGCAGAGTCTTGACGACGGCAAGATCCCGGCCGAAGGCATCACCGTGCTTGTTCGCTCTCTTGTCTCTTGGGTCGTCAGCACCGCCGACAACAAACTTGGCCTCCCCCCACTCGACAAGATCACCCGACTCTTTTGCAAACTCCGGAGATTCGGTTACATACGCAAGGTATGCAGAAGCAAAGAAATGTTGGAGCTTGTCCTTGTCCCCTTCTCGTGGTGTGTCTGGATAAATGTTCGAAGGCAAATTCACTTTTCTCGCGTTGAAAAGACCGTCTTCTTCGAACGTGAGTGGAACAGGGAGCGCTCCAAGGACCGGAATCTTGAATTCAACGTTTTCGTGCTCGAGGGTTCCCATCAAAGAAAGGAAAAGGGCCCGGCTAATATTGTATTCTGCAATTTTGAGTGCTTTCAGGTAAATGCCGTCGACTGCACGCAAATCGTCGCACCGGAGTGTCAATTCTTTGAATTGTGGATCGCGGATATATGCTCGAATTTTCTTTGTGTCCAGGATTAATTTGGGTGTGAAAGTCTCCGTGAGAAACTTGCCTATGGAAAATCCTTGGTTTTCTTGTTCATCGAAATTCCACGACAATCCCTCCTCGCACTGTGCAAAAGAAATTGTTCTGACGAGCATCAGAAGAACCAATATTGTCAGAACTCTTCTCATCGTGTCGGATGTCTCTTCGCTAGGTTTGAATGACCCCCGGATTGAACTTGGGGACGTTTGGGTTTTGCGCAGCCATCGCGATCCCGCGCGAAATGATCTCACGCGTCTCTGCCGGATCAATAATGCCGTCGACGATCAATCTTGAACTGGCGAAGAGAGGATCCAGCTCCTCCTCATATTTCTTTTGAATTTCGTTGAGGAGTTTTTCCTGTTGCTCTTTGGAAATCCGTTTTCCCCCTTTTTCCATCGCTTGAACCCTTATGCTCAGCAATGTTTCGCTTGCCTGCTTGCCCCCCATGACAGCGATTTGTGCCGTGGGCCAGGAGAAAATGAGTCTTGGATCATATGCTTTTCCACACATTGCATAATTACCGGCTCCGTAACTGTTACCAACCATAAACGTGAACTTCGGCACCACGCTGTTTGCCACGGCATTCACCATTTTCGCCCCATCCTTGATGATGCCCCCTTGTTCGGCGCGACTGCCGACCATGAAACCTGTGACATCCTGAAAAAATACGAGGGGAATGAGCTTTTGGTTGCAGTTCATGATAAAACGTGCTGCCTTATCCGCGCTGTCGCTGTAAATGACACCTCCCACCTGCATTTCCCCTTTTGCAGTTTTTACCACCGATCGCTGATTTGCTACGATGCCAACCGCCCATCCATCGACACGAGCATACCCGGTGATAATCGTTTTTCCATATTGTTCCTTGTACTCATCAAGCTCGCTGCCATCAATGATGCGCGCAAGAATCTGATACATATCATAAGGTTTCATGCGATCGAATGGCAGTATGCCGTAGAGATCTTTGTCCTCAAACTTCGGTGGTCGCGCTGCAATACGATTGAATTCCGCGGTCGATCTCTGGCCTAGTTTGCCAATAATACTCCTGATCTTTGCCAGACATTCTTCGTCATTCTTCATCTTGTGATCGGTAATGCCGCTAATCTCGCAGTGGACTCTCGCTCCCCCCAGGGTCTCATTGTCGATTTCTTCGCCAATCGCCGCTTTCACGAGATGAGAGCCTGCAAGGAACACACTGCCTGTTTGGTCGACGATCATGGCTTCATCGCTCATAATCGGAAGGTATGCTCCTCCTGCAACGCACGGGCCCATGATGGCAGCGATTTGGGTAATTCCCATCGAAGACATGATGGCATTGTTGCGGAAAATTCTGCCGAAGTGTTCTTTATCGGGAAAGATTTCAGATTGGAGGGGAAGAAAGACGCCGGCGGAATCGACAAGATAGACGATCGGCAAGCGATTCTCCATGGAAATCTCTTGCGCTCGAAGATTTTTTTTGCACGTAATCGGGAACCAGGCGCCTGCTTTGACGGTGGCGTCGTTCGCCACGATGACGACATCCCTATTATGTACCTTCCCGATGCCGAAAACAGTTCCGGCCGAAGGCGCCCCGCCGTACTCCTTGTACATTCCGTAACCAGTAAACAATCCAATCTCAAGGAATCGACTTCCCGGATCGATCAGTTTCTCAATGCGATCCCGGGCAAACATTTTCCCGCGTTTGCGATGCCGTTCTATTGCTTCCTGGCCCCCGCCCATGCGAACAGCATCAGCGACGGCCTTGATGCTTTTCTGAAGCACAAGAAAGCTCTCAACATTCTTTGAGTAGCTTCGATCTTTCTGCAACTCACTGCCAATGATGGACATATGTCAATCTCAATTGGTTGTATTCACGTAAGCGACTTCCGTCAGATTCGCCGACGTAAACAAGTGTGATTTTGTCAGGCTCCATTCATATTGTGGAGTTTGGATCGGAACTCACCTTGAAGGATATGATCGGGTACTGTTTTGGAGACTCTTTCGAATGCATCCAAGTCGGGCGTTGAACTCGGGGATGGATTCATTTCAAGATATTTTTCGCTATGACCATCTTTTGGACTTCAGATGTGCCCTCTCCAATGGTGAGAAGCTTCACGTCACGATAGAATTTCTCAACTGGATAATCTTTCGTGAATCCGTATCCTCCATGAATTTGGACCGCTGCGCTTGCTGCTTTTGCAGCAATTTCACTCGCAAACAGCTTTGCCTCGGCAGCGAGAAGAGTGATGCTTTCGCCTCGGGATTTTGCATCCGCTGCGCGATAAGTCAAGAATCGTGCAGCAACGATTTCAGTCGCCATATCTGCGAGGGAAAACTGTATGCCTTGGAATTCCACGAGCGGCTGGCCGAACTGCCTCCGTTCCTTGCCATATTTCAGTGCTGCATCCAATGCTCCTTGCGCAAGCCCGACGGACAACGCTGCAATACCAACCCTCCCGCTGTCCAAAACAGCGAGGGCCTGTTTGAAGCCCTCGCCTTCAGTACCCAGCAGGTTTTCTCGAGGCACTGGAACGTTGTCAAAGTTCAATTGGACCGTGTCGCTCGCCCTCATACCAAGCTTGTTTTCCTTCTTCCCTACACTGATACCGCCAAAGGATTTCTCGACAATAAAGGCGGATATCCCACTCTTCCCCTTTGACATATCTGTCTTGGCCGTGACCACAAACGTCGAAGCATAGGAGCCATTGGTGATAAACGTTTTTGTTCCATTCAGGATGTACGTTGATTCTTTGAGAACTGCGTTGGTTTTCATTCCACCTGCGTCGCTGCCGGAACCAGGTTCCGTGAGACACCACGATCCAATTTTTCGGCCTGTCGCCAGGTCAGGGACATAGATCTTCTTTTGGCGATCGTTTGCGAACATTGAGATGTGTTGCAGACACAATCCGCTATGTGCTGCAATAGTCAAAGCCACCGAAGGATCAACGCGCGCAATTTCTTCCATGATAGCCACAAATTCGAGTGTCGAAAGCCCGGCACCTTCCAAATCTGTTGGAACTGTCGCACCGAGGAAACCGAGATCGGCCATTTTCCGGAAAATCGTCATTGGAAATTCCTGCGCTTCGTCCAACTTCATCACCTGTGGCTTGATTTCTGCTTCAGCGAATTCCCGTGCTGTTTGCCGAAGCATTTTCATTTCATCGGTCACCCGAAAATCTATCCCCGTACTTGCGATATCACTATCCATGCGATCCTTTCATAGATCCTTGAAATCTGCGATCAGTTCATTTGCCAATTCATAAGGACTGACTTGACGCGTTATGACCTGTTCGATCTTCTTTTCCAGAACATCTGACCGATTATGGTTCCAGAAATCAGTATGGAGCCGGTCTTCAACAATTTCGCGGACGCGACTCTTCAATCGAGCTCTCCGTCGTTGTTCTAATCCCCCGCGTTCCAGGTGTTTGCGGTGTTTTTCCACAAACTCTGCAACTTCCTCAATTCCTTTTCCTTCGTTCGCTTGCGACTTGATAACATCAGCCAGCCAACTCGATTCATTGTGCGGACGAAAACCCAGAATCATCTTGATCGACATGACAGCCTGGTCGGCTCCCGGCCGATCGGCCTTGTTGAGAACAAAGAAGTCAGCGATCTCCATGAGTCCTGCTTTCATGGCCTGGATGCCATCGCCTGACTCGGGCACAAGAACAACGATGGTTGTGTCGGCGGCCCCTGCAATATCGAGCTCAGATTGTCCGACACCGACTGTTTCCAGAATGATGATGTCGAATCCCGCGGCATCGAGAATATCTGCGGCTTCTTTGGCCTTCTTACTCAAGCCACCCAGGCTGCCACGCGATGCCATACTTCGGATGAATACTTCACTATCGAGCTCGACATCCGTCATCCGAACACGGTCTCCCAACAAAGCACCTCCTGTAAAAGGGCTCGTTGGATCTACAGCAATAATTCCTACTCTCAGGTTCTTGCAACGATAATGTTTTGCAAGCTTGTTTGTGATCGTGCTTTTGCCCGCACCGGGTGGACCAGTCACTCCAATTCGATAGGCATGACCCGTGTGCTTGTACAGGGATTCCAGAAGGTTCATTGAGTCCGGCGATTCATTTTCAACCGAGGATATTGCCCTGGCGACGGATCTTCGATCCCGTTTCAACACCATTTCCACGGTGCTATCTGCTTGATTGTTCAATTGTTCACAGATTTTTTGAAGTATTCTGCCGTTATCTTCAGACCATCACTGAGTGAGACGGACGGCAACCAGCCAAGCTCTTTGTGGATCTTTGAATGTGAGATCACACTGCGCATTTGTTCACCGAGCTTTGCCGGTCCGTGCTTCTCCAGGAGCGATTGATTCAGATGTACGCGGAGATTATCAAACAAAAAATTGACGTCGTGTTCAATTCCCGTTCCCACGTTGAAGATATTCGAACCCCTGTAAGACAACGCTGCCACATTTGCCTTCACCACGTCGCCCACAAATGTATAGTCCCGCGTTTGCTTGCCGTCACCGTTGATCACCGCTTGTTCACCCCGTATCATCTTATTGGCAAAGATGGCAACGACTCCTGCTTCACCATGAGGATTCTGACGGGGGCCGTAAACATTCGCATAACGGAGAACCACGTGGTCAATGCCGTGAACCTCTTTGTAGTAGAATAGATACTTCTCGGTACACAGTTTCGTGATTCCGTAGGGAGACAAGGGTCGCAATGGATGGAGCTCGTCGGCCGGAAAATAGTCTTGTTCGCCATAAATCGCCCCACCTGTTGAAGAAAAGATGATTTTTCGTACTCCGTGCCGACGGGCGCATTCAAAGACATTCAAGCCTCCGAGAACATTGATCGAGGCGTCAAATTGAGGGTCGGCCACGGACTTGCGGACATCCATTTGCGCCGCGTGATGATTAACAACGTCGAAATTTCCTGCTTTGAAGACTTCATCAAGTTTCTCATCCCTTATGTCGAGATGGACAAATGATGCTTTTGGATTGACGTTCCGTTTTATGCCACTCGAGAGGTCGTCGACCACAACGAGGCTATGCCCTTCCTTCACATATGCATCGACGATATGAGATGCAATGAACCCTGCACCGCCTGTTACAATAATTCTCAAGGAGAGTCCCTTTCTCTTTTACGTTTTAATCGTAAGAGCTTTTTTTCCGATGTCCCCTCGGAAATAGGCCCCATCAAAAGTTATCTTTTCGACCGCACTGTAGGCGGAACGAATGGTTTCCTCCAGTGCATGATCGTAACCGATGGCCGTCACACCCAGCACCCTTCCACCTGCCGTCAGAATTAAATCTCCCTCCCGTTTTGTTCCGGAGTGAAAAACAACGACCCCATCCTCAGGTACGATCTTATCAAGACCGAAGATTTTCTTCCCGACCTCATATTCGTCGGGATAGCCTCGTGAAGACATGACAATACAGACTGCCAAAGCGGGATGCTGCCGTACACTCGCAGGGTTGAGATTGTGTGTTGCCGCAGAATAGAGAACCTGACCGAGATCAGCGTCTATCAATGGAATGATTACTTGTGCCTCAGGATCACCGAAGCGGCAATTGTATTCGACAACTTTTGGCCCGTCTGCAGTGATCATCAATCCTACATAAAGGCATCCTACGAAGGGAATACCCTCGGATTTCATCCCGCGAATTGTTGGGATCACAATCTCCTTGATCACACGATCGGTCACCGTCTTGTTCACAACAGGAGCCGGTGCGTAAGCACCCATTCCACCCGTATTCTTCCCCTTGTCGCCATCTAGAATTCTCTTGTGATCCTGTGCCGTGGCAAGCGGGGCAAATTGTTCTCCATCCGTAATGACGAAAAACGAGGCCTCCTCGCCGTGCATGAATTCCTCTATCACGACCCGTTCCCCTGCGGTTCCAAACGCCTTGTCGTGTATCATGGTCCGGAGGGCGAGCATTGCTTCATGTTTCGTTGTACAGATGATCACGCCTTTTCCAGCGGCAAGGCCGTCAGCCTTCACCACGATGGGCGTGGGAAGACTATCAATGAACTGACTCGCGCTGTCTTCGTCGGATCGCGCAAAACTCTGGTAGCGCGATGTGGGAATGGAATGTCGCCTCATGAAATCCTTCGCGAATATTTTGCTGGATTCAAGCTGTGCGGCGGACTTGTTCGGACCAAAAACCGCAAGTCCATTCTTCTCGAACGCATCGACAATGCCAAGCGCGAGACTCTGTTCCGGACCAACGACGGTCAAATCAATGTGTTCCTTCTTCGCAAACCGAACGAGGCTATCTATCTCGTGCGCTTTTATCGGCACTAATTCGGCTAGTTGGTCAATGCCTGCATTTCCCGGCGCACAAAATAGTCGTGAAGTCTGCGGGCTCTGTTTCATCTTCCAGCAAATCGCGTGTTCTCTCCCTCCCGACCCCACAACAAGAATGTTCACTCTTTTACCGTGCCTAATTTGACAAATGCGTTGACATCATAGTTCATAAGAGACTCGAAGTGCTTCGCGAGCTCGCCCGTCAGCGCCACTCGATTGAATTTCGATGAAAATACTTCCGGGATTTTCTTAAGTGTCTTGTGTTCAAATTGGTCAAAGTAACTCAAGAGTGCCTGTTCATGGGCTTTCACATCATGGATAGGTACACACAATGCAGCTTCGCTTTCCAAAATGAGCTGTTTCGTGTAACCATCGACTGTCGAAGCCAGAATCGGTTTGCGTGCACCGAAGTATTCATACAGCTTCCCGGGAGTCTGGTAGTCATTGTCAAGAACAAACCAGAGTACATCCGAAGATAGAATCTGGCTGACACTTTCTTGATGCTCCAGGTATCCGTGAAAAATAACATCATTCTGAAGTCCAAGATTCTTGACGAGACGCTGATCCTCGCGGCGTACATTGCCCACAAGATTGAGCTCGATTCTTCCACGAAGGTGAGTATGACTTTCGAAAATATTTTTCAGCGCGCGCAAAAAAGTAGATGGGTTTCTGCCGCCGTAAAACGTCCCTGTGTGACAAATCCGGAGCCGCAACGGCATTTGCAGTCGTTCTCGAGGCTTTACTTCAAGATCAACCGGATCATAACCTTGTGACAGTATTGCTACGTCGTGGTACTGCATAGCCCGATGTTGTTTCACCAGGTTCTCTTTGACGCGGCGATGCGTGACCAGAACCTTGTCAGCCGCCTTCAAAACTTTCTTTTCGAGCCTGTAGTGTAGGTATCGATGAAGAGGCGTGGGGAAATACTTGTAGGGGTACTGAAGCCAGGAGTCTCTATAGTCTACGACCAATGGGATCTCTGTCGCCTTCTTGAGCGAGACTCCAATGAGAAAATCCGTTTGGGGGGGCGCCGTGGCAAAAATCAGGTCAAAATGCTTCTGTTCGACGAGTTCCTTAGCCTTTTTCACTGCTTTCGATTTCCAGCCTATTTTAGAATCCGGAATAAGAAATGTGTCACCGACAAACTGGAGAATTTTCCGAATCCACTCCGAAGGCATCTTGATGACGCCCTTCTTCGAAAAAAGTTGGTTTACGTCCAATGAATTCGTACGAACAATTTCAACACCAGCGTCTTCGATTTCCTTGAGAAGCGATTCATCGATAGCATAATATCCCCTCGGGCTAACGGTCAAGACTGTCGGTTTCCAACCGTACTGTGGAAGGTACTTGGCAAACTTCACAGTCCGCTGCACGCCGCTCAGTCCCATTGGCGGAAAGTAGTACGCTATGATCAGAACTCTCCGGAATTCATCCTTCATACGATCACCAATTCTTTCGGCACTTTACTCAGAACCTCATTGCTGTCGTCGTGAATGACGACATCGTCTTCAATCCTCACTCCTCCCAGTCGCGGAATGTAGATTCCGGGCTCTATAGTGATGACCGATCCGTTCTTCAGAATATCCTTGCTTTTCGATGATACACGCGGCATTTCATGTAATTCCAACCCCAATCCGTGCCCCAATGAATGACAAAAGTATTTCCCGTATCCTTTCGCTCGGATGCTCTTCCTTGCTATACCATCCAGTGAACTGACACGAACACCGGCTTGCGCTTCGTTGAGAGACCTCTGCTCGGCTTCGAGGACAACGGCATAGATCTTCCTCATTTCCGGAGGCGGCCTTCCAACCGACACTGTTCTGGTCAAGTCACAATGATATCCGTCTACCCTGCATCCCATGTCAATGGTAACCATATTTCCTTTTTCTATTCTGTTAGCTGAAGCCCGTGCGTGGGGAAACGCGCCTCGTATACCGCTCGCCACAATAGCATCAAACGCCTCTGATTCTGCCCCAAAGCGCTTGTGCCAGTAGGTTATCTCAGCGGCAACTTCCAATTCCATGAGCCCAGGTTTAAGTATAGCAAGAATTTTATTGAAAACTCTATCGGTAATTTCAGCCGCACGTCTAATCCTGGAAATTTCATCCTCATCTTTGTAGGCACGGATTTGCTCTACCACACCAACTGTTGGTACGAATTTTTCCTCCTTCGCAAGCCTTTTCAGATTACTGAAACCGGATACGGTGAGGGAACCCGCTTCAAATCCGATTCTTCCTACGGTTCTGAGTGCCAGTTTTTGGGAGAGGGCCTTCAAGAGACTTCCTGGGGCAATGACGATCCGCGCGTTCTCGACCTCTCCCGATGCCTGATTTCTATATCGACTGTCGGTGATGAATAGGTCGCGGTCAGGAGAAAGCAACAGAAGGGCATTTGAACCGGTGAAACCAGTCAAGTATCGGACATTCGGAAGGGATGTAACTAGTAACCCCTGCAGACGCGACTCGGAGATCTTTTTCCTTAATGCTTCAAGACGTCGCGCAAACATTCGGAGTGAATATCACAGATGATAGTTGGGAGCTTCCTTGGTAATGTTGATGTCGTGTGGATGGCTTTCACGCAATCCGGCTTCCGTCATACGTGTAAACTGCGCCTTTGCTTTCATCTCACCGACCGTCCTGCATCCACAATACCCCATGGCTGCACGGAGTCCACCGATCATTTGATACGCCGTATCAGCCAGATTGCCCTTGAATGGAACCCGTCCTTCGATTCCTTCGGGAACGAGCTTCTGAATGTCATCTTCTACATCCTGAAAATACCGATCCCTACTCCCCTCCTTCATCGCTTCAATGGATCCCATTCCGCGGTACATCTTGTAGCTTCTCCCTTCGTAAAGGACCTTTTCCCCGGGACTTTCTTCAACGCCTGCGAACAGTCCCCCAATCATCACTGCATCTGCACCGGCCGCAATAGCCTTCGGAATATCACCGGTTTGTTTGATTCCACCATCGGCAATGATCGGAATCCGGCTACGCTGGGCCGCTTTGGAACACTCCATAATGGCGGTCACCTGTGGAACTCCAACTCCAGCCACGACGCGCGTAGTACAGATTGATCCAGGACCGATGCCTACTTTGATGCCATCCGCCCCTGCACGTATCAGTTCCCTTGTCGCCTCTGCTGTTCCCACATTGCCCGCAATAACATCAATATTGAATTTTGATTTGACCCGACGGACCATATCAATGACACCCTTCGAATGACCGTGTGCTGTGTCAATGACGATGACGTCAACGGCTGCAGCCAGCAGAGCCGATACTCGTTCGATCGTGTCCGATGTCACCCCGACCGCGGCGCCGACACGAAGTCTCCCTAGTTTGTCTTTGCACGCATTGGGGTGGCGTTTCTTTTTTTGAATGTCTTTGAATGTGATAAGTCCCCTCAATTTCCCATTCTTGTCGACGACGGGCAGTTTTTCGATTCGGTTCTTTTGGAGGATGACTTCTGCCTCTTCGAGAGTAGTGCCAACCGGAGCAGTAATCAGGTTCCCCGACGTCATTACTTTAGCAACGGTAAGGTCTAGATTGGGTTCGAAACGAAGATCACGATTCGTCAGAATTCCGACCAGATTCTCTTCGTGCACGATCGGGATTCCCGAAATGGAATACTTCCTCATCATTTCCAATGCCTGCCCCACTGTGTGACTTGGAGAAAGTGTAATAGGATCGCGGATCATTCCGCTTTCCGAGCGCTTAACACGGTCGACTTCTTCTGCCTGGCGTTGAATTGACATGTTCTTATGGAGAATTCCGATACCTCCTTCGCGCGCCATCGCTACCGCCATTGTGGCCTCAGTGACAGTATCCATCGCCGCGCTGATCAGCGGTACGTTGAGTTCAATATGCCTTGTCAATCTCGTGCTGACATCCGTCTCCCTCGGCAGCACGGTCGACTTGGCGGGCAACAGTAGTACATCATCATATGTTATTGCTTCGCCGACGATTTTCTTGAATATCATTTTAGTTCGTGAATGGAGTTGAGATGACGATGTTGGTTAGTTGTATGCCGGAATTCCCGTGATGTCTTCTCCGATAATGAGAGTGTGCATTTCGTGGGTGCCTTCATAAGTTTTGACAGATTCGAGATTTGCCGCATGTCTCATGACCGGATACTCGTCCAGGATGCCGTTTGCACCAAGGATTTCCCGTGCCATCCTCGCGATTTCCAACGCATGATAGACGTTGTTTCTCTTTGCCATTGAAATCTGACTAAACCTTGCCTTGTTCTGATCCTTCAGTCGTCCCAGTTGGAGACAGAGTAGCTGCCCTTTTGTAATCTCAGATATCATATGCACGAGCTTTTCTTGCGTCAATTGGAATGAAGCAATTGGGCGATCGAATTGAATTCGTGATTTCGAGTACTGCAAGGCCGAATCGTAGCAAGCCATTGCTGCGCCAAGGACACCCCACGCAATTCCGTACCTTGCCTGACTGAGACACATTAAGGGGCACTTAAGTCCACCGGAGCCAGGCAGTATGTTTGCCTCAGGAACGAAACAGTCCTGAAAAACCAATTCAGAAGTAACTGACGCTCTCAACGAATGCTTTCCTCTCATTTCTGGTGCAGAAAATCCTTTCGAACCCTTCTCAACCAAGAAGCCCTTGATCTCTCCGCTCAATTTTGCCCACACGACGGCAACATCTGCGATGGTCCCATTTGTGATCCACATCTTGGCGCCATTCAGGAGGAATCCTCTTTCCGCACGTTCCGCGCGAGTAACCATCCCTCCCGGATTTGAACCGAAGTCCGGCTCGGTTAGTCCAAAACATCCTATTTTTTCACCTTTTGCAAGTCTCGGAAGCCAGAAGGCTTTTTGTTCTTCAGAGCCAAAAGCATGGATAGGATACATTACCAATCCGCTTTGGACTGAAGCGAAACTTCGAATACCGCTGTCCCCCCGCTCCAATTCCTGCATCATGAGACCGTAGGCGACATTGTTCGTCTCCGCGCATCCATATTTAGCCGGCAGTGTGGCCCCAAAAAGACCCAGCTCTGCCATTTGTTCCACGAGGTGCAATGGGAACGTACCCGCTCTATTGTGTTTCTCAATGATGGGAATAACGTTTTCTTCGACAAAATCCCGGACTGTGCTTCTTACGAGGAGTTCGTCTTCTGAAAGCAAAGAGTCTATTGAATAGTAGTCAGGACTTTGGAACTTGGACATGAAAGTGTCTCAGGCGGGATTCGGTGTCGGCAATAGCAAGCAGAATCAAGAAAAGTGCGACTTGCATTGGGAAAATTATGCAATAATCGATGCAAAGTCAAGGTAGCGAAGTGGGACAAAAAAGGGTTGAGCCAGCTTCTCGGTCCACCCCACCACGAGCAACCGATAGCTGGCTCAACAAGAAGGAGTTCAGGGAATGTAGGTAGCCTATATCCCTATTTTACATACTTGAAATGAATGAAAAAGTTGCAGTGTTTGACAAATTTTTCGGAGGGCTGCAATCTGGAAATCCAATTGTTGGAGGTCAGATATTGAATTTTGGAAAGAAACACCAAGGAAATGTGCGGGAAAAAGGTGGGAGCAGCGTCAAATATTATTTACGTCTAGACCGTACTTTTTTATCTTCAAATAGAGAGTTTTCTTCGAAATTCCGAGCATCTCTGCAGATTTCGCTCGGTCTCCCTTGTTGTGCCTCAAGATTTTTTCAATTTGGATTTTTTCCAATTCTTCAAGTGAGAGCAAACCATTGGTGTTCGTCATTTCCTTTTCATCCGGAGTGGTCTGCACTTGGGGTCCAACAGCACTGTTAAGCCAAAAGTCCTTCGGTTGGATCTCATCGGTTTGCGCCATCACGAGCGCTCCTTCAATCACATGCTCAAGCTCCCGGACATTTCCGGGCCAATCGTACTTCATCAGAAGCGCCAGAGCTTCATCACCAATTCGCTTTGTCTTCGATTTTTTCGCCAAGAAATGCTGGACTAGCGCCGGAATATCTTCCTTTCGCTCGGACAACGTAGGCAGTCGCAAGCTTACTACATTCAGCCGAAAGAGAAGATCTCCACGAAATCGTCCCGTCTTTACCTCTTCCTGAAGGTCCTTGTTGCTCGCTGAAACGACACGGACATCGACCGTACGCGCTACTGTGCCACCCACTCGGCGAAATTCACCTGTCTCCAGAAATCTGAGCAACTTCGGCTGTGTCATGATGCTGATATCCCCAACTTCATCGAGGAACAGCGTTCCTCCGTCCGCAACCTCTACCAGCCCTTGCTTCGTACTGACCGCACTTGTAAAAGATCCTTTCTCGTGCCCAAACAACTCGCTTTCCAGCAATTGGTCTGGCATCGCTGCACAGTTGACAGCGACAAACGGTTGATCCTTCCGAGAACTGTTGCGATGGATGAGTTGTGCAAATAGTTCTTTACCAGTCCCGCTTTCACCCTGGATCAAAACAAATGTCTCGCTTGCTGCAATTCTTTTCCCATTTTCGACGACATTTCTAAAAATCTTGCTTTGTCCGATGATGTCGCCTGGCCGGACGAGTTCATTGACTTCTTTCTGGATGACGAGCTGCCGGTGCTCAAGGGCGCGATGTACCGTCGCCATAAGCTGGTCTGTATCGTACGGTTTACCCACAAAATCGTACGCACCCAGTTTTACAGTCTCAATCGCTGTTTTCACATCTGTAAGGTTCGTAAGCATGATGACTTGGGTCGTCGGCGAATGTTCTTTTACGTATTTCAGTACTTCAATACCGCTGACACGTGGCATTTTTACATCGAGGAGTACGACATCGTAAACGTGGGATTGAATGAGATTAATGGCGTCTGCGCCATTGAGGGCAACTTCTACAGCAAATTCGGAGCGGTCTTCAAATTCGGTCTTGAGGAGGTAGGTAATCGATTCCTCATCATCAACGATGAGAATGTGATATCTCTTGGGCATCAGGGATCATTCATCTTTGAAAATCAGACACCCGTGAGTACCCTTTCCACGGTTGTGAGCAAGTCCACCAAATCATATGGTTTGCTGACAAAGTCCTCTGCTCCCAGTTTCTTGGATTCAATTGCGTTTTTCAAGTCGGCAAACCCCGTAAGCATGATAATCTTGGTCGCGGGATGGCGTTCCTTCACAAACTTGAGGACCTCAAATCCATCGACATTCGGCATCTTGATGTCGAGAAGGATCAAATCAAAAACAGCAGACCCGACTATGTTAATCGCGTCCTGACCATCAGCTGCCGTTGTTACCTGGTATCCCTCTCCCTCCAATTCCGCGGCAAGCACTGTCCTGAGCGCTTCCTCGTCGTCGACCACGAGAATCTTGTTTTTAGCAGGCATGCTACTCTCCTTGGGAGATGTCGATCAATACTGGAGATCTAAGGAATTTGACCCGACGTACGATTGATGAATATAGATAAATTTCCGACAGAAAAGCAACAAAGTGCCGCTCCACCGGGCACAATTTGAAACTCAGCGAAAGAAGTCTTATACTTTCATAGTCTTTTCTCAGGATTCCAATGGCTTCCAAATCAATTTCAGTACTGCTTGTCGACGATGATCCATCGTTTGCAAGAGTATTCCAGGATAGCCTTTTGAAGGCTCGCGGCATAGTCTTTCGCGTTACACGAAAGACAAATGTCGACGATGCACTTTTGGCAATCAAGGCAAATCCTTTGTTCGACATCATCGTAACTGATTTTGTGCTCCCGGATTTGAATGGGCTTGATTTCTGCCTTCGGCTCAGCCAGATGGAACAGAAAATCCCTGTGGTTATGATCAGCTCCACAAAGGACATCAAACTCGCTGTTGAAGTGATGAAACTGGGTGTCGAGGATTTCTTGGTGAAGGATGAGCTGGATGAAGCTCACGTTCCACGAACGCTGGTCAACATCCTTGATCGGATCAGAGTCAGGAGCCAAATGCACGCTGTCGAAAAAAGAATGAATATTGCAGAGAATCGCGCTCAGGCAATACGTGAGCTCGTGGTTACCGTTTGCCACGAATTCAACAATCCCCTTGCTGCCATCAAGATAAGTTCCGATCTTCTTCAGCGAGTTCCGTTGCCGGAGGGCCAACAAAAACTGCTGACGGAATTTGATCTCAACTTCCAAAAGATTGAATCGGAAGTCAGGCACCTTAGGGACATCACATTTGAAAAGATCGACTTTGGATCAAATCAAAACGTCGGGTGATAGCGGAATGCACGGGAATATCGCCTTCTGTTGCAACTATGAGATTATTTCCTTATGTTAACTCTGTGAGAGTTTGTGCTCAGTCAATGTGAGATGTGCATCAAAAAAGGCATAAGAAAGCTAACTGACCAGATTTACACCCGAAAGTTTCCGAAAAGTGTCCCGCCCAACAGGCGGGACACTTTTTTTATGTTCAGCCTGGCATATTATGACCGTTGCGGACGTCGAACACATCATTGAGGAGTTGGCACCCGTATGGACGGCTTGGGACCAAGACAATGTCGGCCTTCAGTTGGGTCGACGCGATCAACGGGTATCGAGAATCATGATCGCTCTTGAGATTACTGACGGCGTAGTCAGCGAAGCGATCAGGAAAAGGGTCAATCTTATTCTAACCCACCACCCACCACTCTTTCACCGAGCCTCCTCGATAACAAATTCAGATCAAACCGGCAGAAATATCTTGGCGCTTGCTCAAAATAAGATCGCCGTTTATTCAGCACACACGAACCTGGATTTCACACGGAACGGTGTAAGCTTTGTTTTGGCGGAGACACTCGGACTTGAGAAGATAAGATTTCTGTCTCCCCTGGAAGGGAAGCTTTCAAAAATCGTCGTATTCGTTCCAGCGACTCACGTTGAACAGGTCGCAAAAGAAATGTCCGAAGCCGGGGCAGGAACAATCGGTAACTACGGCTCATGTTCCTTTAGAGTAGAAGGCACAGGCACATTCAAAGGAACCGCCGAATCAAATCCCCATGTTGGTGAGCGGGGTTCATTTGAGCGAGTGAGGGAAGTGCGCCTGGAAATGGTCGCCCCTACGGTGAGCGTTCGTTCAATCGTTGAGGCTGTCAAGAGAGTCCATCCCTACGAAGAAGTAGCTTACGATCTCTATCCGGTAAGCACTCCGAGCGCGAACTTTGGAATGGGGGCAATTGGCCTGCTCGATCGTGCGATAACGCTGCAATCGTTCTTGCGGAGATGCAAGCAAAGCCTAGATGCTCGTTCAATTCGCTACACGGGGAGCCCACTACAGAAGGTCAAAACGATCGCAGTGTGTGGCGGGAGCGGTTCTGACCTTCTCGAGATGGCGATCCGTGCCAAAGCCGATGTTTTTGTCACCGCCGATGTGCGTTATCACACGTTTCATTCTGCTCGGGAGCGAATTGCTCTTGTGGACGCCGGGCATTGGGAAACCGAACACGGTATTCTCCAGCCATTGCGACAGAGATTGCTGGATGCCGTACAACAATTGAAACAGAACGTATCGATTACATTGGCTCAGATATCAACAAATCCAGTACAAAGTATTTAGACCAGCGAAGGAGTTCGATTTGGAAAATAGATTGCGCCTATTGTTAGCTCTCCAACGTGTGGATTCAAATTTTGACGATTTGCAGGAATTAAAGGGTGATCTTCCGGGAATCGTACGGGGACTGCAGGACAAGATTAAGGAGCAGGAGAAATTGAAGAAGGATCTTGAGGACACTGCAAAACAGTCGCTTGTATCACGCGATGAAGCAGACTCGGAAATCATAAGCCTCAAGGAGAAAATTGAAAAGTACAAGACTCAGCAGTTTGAAGTCAAAAGTAACAAACAATACGACGCACTCAGCAGAGAAATCGACTATTCCCAGGAACGCATCACCAAGCTGACGAAGGGACTGGAACAGCTTGAAGGGAAGGCCAGCAATGCCAAGGAAGATGCCAAAAATATCGGGCCGGAAATGGAACGGTTGAAGACTGAATTGAAGGAGAAAGGGGACGAGCTGGCTCTCGTCAACAAGGAGCACGAGGAAGAAGAACTCAAGCTCCGTCATGAACGGGAAAAACTTGTTGTGCGGATTCAGAAAAGTGATATTCAGATGTACGAGCGAATCCGGAAGGCCAAAGGAGGACTCGCTGTTGTCCATGTCAAACGCAGCGCTTGTGGAGGCTGCTACAATCGTGTACCGCCACAGCGTGTGCTCGAACTCCGCAAGAATGCTCACATGATGACGTGCGAACGCTGCGGCAGAATTCTGGTATCGGAGGATCTGGCACATGATTCATCAGAGACTGTATGACAATCCATGCCTTCACCGATGGCGCATCGAGAGGCAATCCCGGAGACAGTGGCATAGGAGTCATTTTGAAGAACGAAAAAGGCAGCGTTCTTACATCGGTTTTTGGTTATATCGGTCAGGCAACCAATAACGTTGCCGAGTACACGGCACTTATTGCTTGTCTCAGACTTGCACAAACGAAGGATTGCGGGAATCTCGTCGTCCATTCAGATAGCGAATTGCTCGTCCGCCAAATGGAGGGAAGGTACAAAGTCAAAGAGCCCCGGTTGAAGAAATTCGTGGAAGAGGCCCACGCCATAATCGGATCGGCCCGGTTTGAGTGCAAGTTCCGCCACATAACGCGTGAATACAACAAAGAAGCGGACCGGCTCGCGAACCTTGGCATTGATACCAAGAAGCCGATTCACATTTGACGCAACGAGATTCCGAGCCAAGAGTGTAGTTGTTACAGAGGCAGAGAAGACGTAGTCAGGCAGCCGCTTCGCGTTGGCATTCGCCCTCGCGGGGAGGAAAGTCCGAACACTACAGGGCAAGGTGCCACGAGTCAATCGCGGGTCTTGCGGGCGATATCCCGCAAGAACGGAACGTGCCACAGAAAATACACATCCTGTCAGTACCGAAAGGAATTGACCGGAAACGGTGAAAAGGTGGTGTAAGAGACCACCGCATCATCAGCAATGATGATGGTCCCGCGAGGGATCCCGAACATCCTCACGGGTGATCGGGACAGGACAAACCCCACCTGGTGCAAGACCGCGTAGATCACGTATTCTATTCTTTCGGGAATGGAGTGCAGTTGCCCGCTTCTCGTCCCGCTTCGGCGGGACTGCGTGATGGGTAGGTCGCTTAGATAAATGGCTGCCTCTTCTGCTGCGAAATCGGCGGAACAGACAGAATTCGGCTTACAGACCAAATCTTCCCTGCCTCTGTTTTATTTGAACCGTTTCTCTCACGCAAGTAATTCCTTGAAACCAATTCGCGAATATCGCTGGAAATATCGGAGCGCCGAGGGCACGAGCTCGTCCGATCATTTGGATCGTGTTGCCCTTGTCAAGAAGCTCGCCGACGAACTAACGATTTCGCCTGTTCTTACCGAGATCCTCGTCAGCCGTGGCAATGACACATTTGAGAAGGCTCATGCCTACTTCAGGCCGAGCATCGAAGATCTTCACGATCCCGCAATGATGGATGGGATGGGCATTGCAGTGGCGTGTATCGTTCGCGCGATTTCGAACAATGAAAAAATAGTCGTATACGGCGATTAC